>DASUFZ010000102.1:0-53983 GCA_036274295.1 Myxococcota bacterium | reverse complement strand
GTGACCCTGGCCGACTACCAGCTCTGGCTCGCGGGCCGGCGCGAGTATCAGCTCGCGTCCGCGTGCGGACTGCTGGGCATCGAGCCGGTGCTGGCTCTCGCTCTCGTGCGACTCGTGCAGCGGCGCCGCGCGCGCGCCAGGAGATGACATGCGGATGAGGATGCTCCTTGCTCTGGCCTCGCTCTCGTGGGCTGCGCCCGCTCCTGCGGCCGTGATCGCCTACGTCACCGCGCCGGCGAACGTCGGCATCGGCGCGCAGTTCGACGTCGAGCTGCGCGCGACCCTCGGCGACCCGGTGGTCGGCTGGGGTCTCGACCTCGGCTTCAACCCGTCCGTCGTGCAGAAGGTCTCGACGACCGTCGGGCCGGACTGGCTCGCGGTCAGCGCGTCCGACGCCGACGGCCTCGCCGGCATCTCGCTGACGGGACTCACGGGCGACCGGCGCCTGGCCGTCGTGCGCTTCCAGGCGATCGCGCTCGGGTCCACGAGCTTCGTGCTCTCGGACACGATGGCCGATCTCTCCGAGGGGTTCGCGCTGGATCCCTCCGGCTTCGCGAGCGTGCAGTACCAGAGCGCGACGGTGCAGGTCGTGCCGGAGCCCGGCACGGCGCTGCTCGTGGCGCTGGGCGTCACAGGGCTCGCCGCGCGTCGCGCCCGCGCTAGCTGAACTCGAGCTCGCGCTCCGACACGACGCGCCGGTAGTAGCAGCGCGCGCGCGCGCGGCCGTCGGGTCCGATCGTGTGGCAGACGCTGCCGGTGCGCGGGCGCACGCGGTAGAGCAGCGAGTTCTGCTCGCAGTTGACCCGCACCTCGACGAGATCGAGCCAGTCGCCCGAGGTGGCGCCCTTGTGCCAGAGCTCGTCGCGCGAGGTCGACCAGAGCACGGCCTGGCGTCGCGCGAGCGTCTCGCGCAGGGCCAGCTCGTTCGCGTAGCCGACGAAGAGCACCTCGCCGGAGTCGGCGTGCTGGAGCACCACCGGCACCACGCGCTGCCCGCGCGCGCCGAGCTTCGCGAGCTTCTCCCAGTCGAGCCGGAGCGCGCTCCCTTCCTCGAGCTCGTTGTGCGCCGTCATGGCGATCCTCCGAAGGAGGCCGACTCTAGGGCTGCGATAGACTGCGCGCTCCCCGAACCGCGAGGCCGACGTGACCGAATTTCCCCCGCGCCCCGTCCCGCCCGCCGAGCTGCTCGAGCGCTGGCTGCCGCGCGCCTTCGCCGAGGCGGACCTGCCCGACGACGTGCGCAACAGCGGCATGCGTCTGGGTCTCTACCTCGAGGGCAGCGGCGGCGGCGAGTGGGTGCTCCAGGTCGAGAACGGCGCGCTGCAGGTGAATGCCGCCTCGCGCGACGACACCGCCTTCACCTTCGTGCAGAGCGTCGAAGACTGGCGCGGCGCCTTGTGGGAAGGGCGGGGCGGCGCGATCGGTCAGGCCGCCGCGGGCCTCTTCCGACCGGGTCTGCGCACCGCGGCATCGGGTGCGGCGGGGATGGGCGGCGCGCCGCCGCCGGCCGCGCTCGAGCAGATGCGCAGCCTGAACGGACTCGTGCGCGTCGTCGTGAAGGGCGGGCAGGGCGGCGACTTCGCCGTCGGCTTCAAGCTCGGGCCGGGCGCGATCCCGCCGCAGCCGTCGGCCACGCTCTCGCTCGACGCTGCCGACGCCGCGGCGATGGAGCGCGGCGAGCTCGATCCGCTCGCGGCCTTCATGGCCGGGCGCATCCGCGTCGAGGGCGACATGGGCCTCGTCATGCAGATGCAGGCGATCTCGATGCAGGCGCAGATGGCGGCGGCGAAGAAGTAGCGGCGGCCGGCGCGCCGTCGGTCAGCGGTTCATCAGCCAGTGCATCACCGTGATGCCGATCGACACGCCGATCGACAGCGCGAGCCACATCTGGAGCCACTCGAGCAGCGCAACCACCGCGGGTCCCCCATCCGATCCGAGCAGCGTCCGACGTCCCAGCGGTGCTCGCGGGCGCGCACCTTAGCCGATGGAAGCCGGCGCGCGAGGGAATGGCGCAGGGCGCTGACACGCGGCCCGTGAGGGCGCTGACCGCCCTCGAGGAATTTGCTACCGACTGCGGCCTGCCGCCGGCCCGCCGGGCCCGCGGCAGCGCCTCGAGAGAGGCGGCTCGGATGGTCAGGGGCGGTAGTTCAATCGGTTAGAGCACCGGCCTGTCACGCCGGAAGTTGCGGGTTCGAGTCCCGTCCGCCCCGCCATCTGTGGTCGCGCTCAGACGAAGCCCCACGCGAACTGTCCGAAGCGCAGGCGCTCGCGCTCGGCCCAGCGCTCGAGGACCTCGCGGTGCCGCGGCGTCGGCTTCTCGTTGGAGCGGGCGCGGCACTGCACGATCACGCGGTTCGGCTCGTCGACCTCGACGGTGGCGCACTTCTGCACGCCCTCGAAGCTCCACAGCTCCAGGGTCCAGATGGTGGTGCCGCCCCTCGCGCAGCGCGCCGCATAGCTCGCGACGCAATGCCGCATGACGCTGCCTTCGTGCCGCAGCTCTTCCGCCGAGAGCAGCTCGCGGATCCGCCACACGCGCAGGTCGCGCTCGCGCGTGCCGGTCTCGAGCTCGAACTCGTCGATGCCGGAGCGGTCCCAGCGCAGGCTCGTCGTCTCGGCGGACCGGCCGAGCGCGCGGTGCCAGCGCTCCACCTGCCGCAGCAGCGCATCCGCGGAGCGGCCGCTCATGGACAGGTTCGGCTGCGGCGGCGGCAGTTGCGCGCGCACGCCCGGCGCCACGAACGCGTCCTGCGACGCGAAGCGCTGGTTCTCGAGGTAGTCGACGATCGGCCCCACGTGCGTGCGGTCGAGATCCGGGTTCGCGACGAAGAAGCGGATCACGCTCTGCCAGAACTCCTCGTGGTCGAAGCGCACACCGATGCGCGTCGCGAGGAGCGCTTCGACGAGCCGGCGGTCGCCTCCCAGCGCATGGACCTGTCCCCAGCGCAGCGCGTGCTCGATCGCGTAGTGCTCCGGCGCCTGCAGGAAGTGGTGCAGGATGCGCTTCGTCAGCGCGATCGGGGCGGCCGCCGCGCGCAGGCTCTCCCCCGCGCCGATGCGGAGGAACCAGTCGCGATAGCGCTCTGCTTCCGCGTCGGAGCGGAGCCAGGCGCCGTCCATGAAGCCCGGCACCGGATAGCGGGACGTGAGATGGCGGGCGAGGGAGGTGAACTGGCGCCGCGCATTGTGGGAGCGCGCGCGCCAGTCGCGAGGCTCGCGGATCCAGCAGTCGCGGCGCCGGCACAGCGCGACGAGGCCGTCGACGAACGAGTAGCTCGCATCGCCGATCGCGGCCTGCGCGAGCAGCAGATTGCCGCGCCGCTGCACGAGCTCGACGAGGACGCGCAGCTCGTCGCGCGCGGAGGCCGTGAGCCCGGCCCGCTCGATCCGCTCCGCCAGCGACCTCCAGCTCGGCCGCGCGATGGCGGATGCCGAGATCGAGCCTGCGCACACGCCCGCGATCAGCTTGCGCGGATCGCGATCCACGCGGAGGCGCGCCCGCGCCGACGCGAGCTCCCGTCCGTAGACGGACCACTCCACCTCGAGCTCGCTCCAGCTCTTCTGGATCGACGCGCGGAGCCCGCGCGCGCCGCACCACGCGAGGTAGTCCGTTGCGCCGGTGAGCCCCAGCCGTTCGATGTGCTTCGCGACCCGGACGGGAACCGCCTGACGCGGCCGCGCCCCGATCGCGCGGATTCGCTTTGCCAAGATCGTCCTCGGTGCGCGCTCCTCCAGCGGGAGCGCACACGTACGTCGTCGTTGGACACACGTGTCCCATCGGCGTCGGATCCTGCGGCCTGCGCCGCGAGCCGCGTCGAGCGCTAGCTATGAGCGCTCAGCGACGAGGCGAGCCGACGCGCATGCGCGCTACGCAACCTGAACATGGCTCGCTCCTCGTGGCGGACGGCGCGGGAACGTACATCGGTTCGTGCCGCCGTCAATTGCTCACACATCCGCTTGTCGCTAGGCGCTCCGCGAGAACTCGATCGTCGCGGTCGCGTCCGCCTCTCGCACGTCGATCCGCACCGGCAGGAAGGCGCGCACCACGTCCAGGTTCGTGCGCGTGTGGGCGGAGAGCGGGAGAGCGGTCCGGAACGCGCCCCGGCCCGCCATCGCGAACGGCACGATCAGCTGATCCGCGAGGTGGCGGCCGACGGGCGCGCCCGAGGCGAGGTACTGGCGCAGCTCGTCGACGGCCTGTCGCGCGACCGTTTCGGCCTTGACGCCCTTCTGCCCGAACCCCGTGCAGATCTCGCGCGCGTGCTCCGACTCGACCTCGAGGATCACGACGTTGCCGGGCCCCGCAGAATCGCGGATCTGGGTGATCCGGGTCTCCGCTTCGCTCCAGCCGAGCTTCTCGCGCACCACGGCCAGCTCGCGCTTCGCGATCTCGCCGGGAAGGTGCGCCACCAGCGCATGGGCCTGCCGGGCCACGGTCTCGCCGCGCTCGAGCAGCTCGAGGCCGTCGAGCGAGGAGCCCGCTTCGAGCTCGAGGTCGAACGATCCGCCGCCGGCGGGGTAGAAACCGCGCCGGTTCAGTCCGAGCTTCACCTTCGCGCCCATGCGGGCGAGCACCTGCAGGAATGCGCGCTCGATGAAGTCGTAGGGCGGCGCGAAGGGATTGTGGGTGCCGCCCTCGAAGGTGATCTGCGCGGCCTCCCCTGATGCCAGCAGCGGCGGCAGCACCGTCTGGAGGACGAGGCAGGCGCTGCCCGCCGAGCCGACCGCGAAGCGGTAGCCCCCGCCGCGGACAGCAGCGGGATGGACCTCGATCCGGCCGGATCCGAGCTCCGCGCCCTCCACCGTCGCGCCGATGCTCTCGGCGGCCTTCGCCGCGGCCAGATGCTGGCGCAGCAGACCGGGCTTGCTGCGCTTCCCGCGGATGTTCTCGATGCGGAACGGTGTCGCCGAGACGAGCGAGAGTGCGAGCGACGTCCGGAGGATCTGGCCTCCGCCTTCGCCCATGGAGCCGTCGAGGATCAGCATCGCCGTCTCGCCTCTCGCCTTCAGCCCTTCACGCACACGACCTGGCGGAGCGTGTGCACGACTTCCACCAGATCGCTCTGCGCCTCCATCACGGCATCGATCGGCTTGTACGCGCCGGGCGTCTCGTCGATGACGCCGGCGTCCTTGCGGCACTCGACGCCCTCGGTGGCCTTGATGTGATCCTCCACCGTGAAGGTCTTGTTGGCCTTCGTGCGGGACATCGCGCGGCCGGCGCCGTGACTGCAGCTGTGGAAGCTCTGCGGGTTTCCCTTGCCGCGCACGATGTACGAGCGCGCGCCCATGCTCCCCGGGATGATGCCGAGGTCGCCCTCGCGGGCGCGCACCGCGCCCTTGCGCGTCACCAGGACGTCCGCTCCGTAGTGGTGCTCGCGCGACACGTAGTTGTGGTGGCAGTTGACCGCCTGGAGCTCGGGCTCGAAGGGCGGGATGCCCTCGCAGCCCCGGACGGCGCCGATCACAGCCTGCATCATCAGCTCGCGGTTGATCATCGCGAAGCTCTGCGCCCACTCGACGGCCTCGACGTAGTCCGCGAAGTGCTCGGTGCCCTCGGGCAGGTAGGCGAGGTCCTGGTCCGGCAGGTTGATCATCCACTTGCGCATGTCCTCGCGCGCCAGCTCGATGAAGTAGCGGCCGATCTTGTTGCCGACGCCGCGCGAGCCGCTGTGCAGCATGAACCACACGCGCTCGCCCTCGTCGAGGCACACCTCGATGAAGTGGTTGCCGGTCCCGAGCGTTCCGAGATGTGTCACGTGATTCGACTGGCGGATGGCGGGGTGCTTCGACGCGATGCGCTCGAAGCGCGCCGCGAGCGCGCTCCAGCGCGCTTCCACCGGCGCGGGCGGCGATCCCCAGGCTCCCTTGTCGCGGCTATGACCGCGGCCGGCGCTGCGGCCGTGCGGGACGGCCTTCTCGATGGCGCTGCGCATCTCGGAGAGGCTCTCCGGCAGGTCGCTCGCGCGAAGGCTGGTCTGCACGGCCATCATGCCGCAGCCGATGTCGACGCCGACGGCAGCCGGAATGACCGCGCCGATCGTCGGGATGACGCTTCCCACCGTCGCGCCGATGCCCCAGTGAACGTCCGGCATCGCGGCCACCCAGCCATGGATGAAGGGCAGGGACGCGACGTTGCGCAGCTGCTGCCGCGCCTCGTCCTCGAAGGGCACGCCGCGCGTCCACGACTTCACCGGGACGCCGCCCTCGACTTCCATCAGCTCGTAGCGGGATTCGCTCATGCCGTGCTCTCCGTTTCCGGTGCGATGCGGTGTCGGTGGGTTCGGATCGGGCCGCCGGGGTTGCGAAGCGAGCGACCCCGGCGGCCGCTCTCGTTGTCGATTGTCTTCCTGGGTGGGTCCCATAGCGAGACGCGTGCCAGGTCGTGCGCGATGGGCTGCCGTACGGATTCACCCTTGGAATTTCAGGCAGTTATCGGCTCCTGCGTAGGTCGACGGCTCGTCGGAAGGCTCGAGGGCGGCGGAATCCATAGATCAAAAGCTAAATGTTTATAGCAATGGCTAGAACGACCACCGTCATCGGTCTCCTCGGAACGCAGCTCGATCAGGGGAAGGACTCGAACCGCTGGGAGCGCTGGCGACCGAGCGTGGATCTCTGCCGGCACGACGACCTGGTGGTCGACCGCTTCGAGCTGCTCGCGCAGAGGCGCTTCTTCACGGTCGCCCGGCAGGTCGCCGACGACATCCGCAGCGTCTCGCCCGAGACCGAGGTCGCGATCCACGACGTTCCCTTCCGCGACCCGTGGGACTTCGAGGAGGTCTACGGGCGGCTTCACGATTTCGCACGCGGCTACCTGTTTCGCGACGACGTCGACTATCTCGTCCACATCACGACGGGGACCCACGTCGCGCAGATCTGCCTGTTTCTCCTCACCGAGTCGCACCACTTCCCGGCGCGGCTGCTCCAGACGTCGCCGCCCGGTCGGGAAGCGAGCGGCACGCCCGGCAAGTACACGATCATCGACCTCGACCTCTCGCGATACGACCGCCTGGCTTCGCGCTTCCAGCTCGAGCAGCAGGAGGACCTCTCGTTCCTCAAGTCCGGCATCGAGACGCGGAACGAGGCCTTCAATGCGTTGATCGAGCGCATCGAGCGCGTCGCGATCGCTTCCAAGGCGCCGATGCTGCTGACGGGACCCACCGGCGCGGGCAAGTCGCAGCTCGCCCGGCGCATCTACGAGCTGAAGCGCCGCCGCCGCCAGCTCGAGGGCCCCTTCGTGGAGGTCAACTGCGCCACGGTGCGCGGCGACCAGGCGATGTCCGCGCTCTTCGGCCACGTGAAGGGTGCGTTCACCGGCGCTGCGCGCGACCGCGCCGGGCTGCTGCGTTCCGCCGACGGCGGGCTGCTCTTCCTGGACGAGATCGGCGAGCTCGGCGCCGACGAGCAGGCCATGCTGCTGCAGGCGGTCGAGGAGAAGCGCTTCCTGCCGGTGGGAACGGATCGCGAGGTCGCGAGCGACTTCCAGCTGATCGCCGGCACCAACCGGGACCTCGGGGCCGCCGTCGGACGCGGCGAGTTCCGCGACGATCTGCTCGCGCGCATCAACCTGTGGACGTTCCCGCTGCCGGGCCTCCGCGATCGGTCCGAGGACGTCGAGCCGAACCTCGGCTACGAGCTCGACCAGTGGGCGCACCGGAGCGGCACGCGTGTCGCGTTCAACAAAGAGGCGCGCGCGAGGTTCCTGCGCTTCGCGACGGGGCCGGAGGGCCTCTGGCCCGGGAACTTCCGCGACTTCAACGCGGCCGTCGTGCGCATGGCCACCCTGGCAGAGGGTGGCCGCATCAACGAGGCCCTGGTCGACGAGGAGATCGCACGCCTGACGCGCGCGTGGCAGCAGGCGCTGCCCGCCGCCGAGTCCGAAGCGCTCGAGGGCTACCTGAGCGACGAGGCGCGCGAGCGCCTCGATCGCTTCGACAGCGTCCAGCTCGCGCACGTGCTCTCCGTCTGCCGGCGCTCTCGCACGCTCTCCGAAGCGGGCCGCAAGCTCTTCGACGTCTCCCGCACGCGGCGGACCACTACCAACGACGCCGACCGCCTGCGGAAATACCTCGAGCGTTTCGGACTGAGCTGGGCCGACGTTCGCGGATCGCAAGGCGCCGCCTAGACTCGGACGGCTGCTCGTGGAGCAGTGACCCCGCGCGCCTCATCGGAGTAGCGATGAAATTTCTGTGCCTCGCCTACGAGGACGAGAAGGTCCTGAACGATCTCACGCCGGGCGACTGGAAGGCGCTGCGCGAGGAGACACTGGCCTATGTCGAGGTGCTCGAGAAGACCGGCCGCTTGATCCTCACGAACGCGCTCCAGAGCGCGCGCATGGCCGCGACGGTGCGCGTGCGAGGCGGCGAGCCCTCCGTGCTCGACGGCCCCTACGCCGAGTCGAAGGAGCAGCTCGGCGGGTTCTTCCTGATCGAGGCCCGGGACCTCGACGACGCCGTCGCCGTGGCCCTGCGCTGGCCTTCGGCGCGGCTCGGGGCGATCGAGGTGCGGCCGATCGAGGAGGCGCTGCCGGAAGAACGCCGGTATCGCTGAGCGGAACGGGCGTTCCGCCGCATGGGAAATGCACTTCCACTCCGGTTCCGACCTCGGGTCGTCGATCGGAGAGAATGCCTGCTGTTTCGCCTGGCTACGTCACTGGCACCCGGTTTGCTGTTGGTAAATTCCGCTGCACCGCTCCGCTCGGGGCCCCGGGATGCCCCGGACGGCGCGGTCCTCGGGAAGGGGAAGGGGAAGCGGCGTGGGGTTCCGTGCGTTCGCGCTGATTTCGTGGCTCGTCATCGCCCAGAGCGCGACGGGCGCCACCATCTGGAACGAGACGGCCAACGGCGATCTCTCCGGCGACCGCCTGGTGCCGACGAACCTCGGCGTGCTCGCGATGGGGACGAGCACGCTCCTCGGCAGCACGACTTCCGGTGACCTCGACTACTTCACCTTCACGCTGCCGGCGGGCGGATTCTTCAGCCAGATGGACCTGGGCGCGTACGGCGCCTCGAACCTCTCGTTCATCGCCATCCAGAGCGGCTCGGTCTTCACCGAGGCGCCGGCGACGGTGAATCCGGCGAACCTGCTCGGCTACGCGCACTTCGGCGGCGCGCACGTCGGCACCGACCTGCTCGACGACATGGCGATCTCGAACCTGGCCGTCCCGGCGGCGCAGGGCTTCAGCGTCCCGCTGGCGCCGGGCTCCTACGTGTTCTGGGTGCAGCAGGCCAATCCGACACCGAGCAGTTACAGCTGGAACGTCGTGGTGGTGCCCGAGCCGTCGGTCGCCATGCTGCTCGGCGCGGGGCTCGCCGCGCTGGCGCACGCGCGGCGACGCGCCGCGCGCGCCTAGCCACCGGCAACTCGCGGCGCGCTGAGCGATCTCCTCGCGCGCGACACGAGAGCGTGGCCCGGACGGCGAGCCGCGTCGGGCGCATGGCCGCCACGTCTGCACGTGCGCTGCGCGTGTGAGCGGCGTCACGAAGAGGGGCGGGGCGTCCGCCTCAGGTTCTCCGTCGCCCGACCGATAAGTCCAGAGCCCTGAAAGGGGATTCCAGCGCCCGGCGCTCGAATCAGGAGGGGGCACGAGCCCGGCCGTTTGCGGAGAGCAAGCGGACGTGAGCGACGCATCCACCCCCCGAGAGACGTTTTCCCCGCGACGAGCGAGTCGCGGCGGGCTCGAGGACCGCCTCGCGCCCCATTCGTCCGTAGCCCCCCGCCCGCAGGCCCTAGCCAGGCCTCGGGCATAGGAGACACGTATGCCCAGACTTCGACCTGCATTGCTTCTCTGCACGGCCCTGGCCGCGCCGCTCGTGGGCGCCGCCTCGGCGAGCGCGCAGACGACCCCGCTCACGGGGTTCGGCGACTTCGGCAGCGACCGCGTCCAGATGGTGCTCGACGACCTCGGTCTCGCGAACGGCGACCCGATCCCGAGCCAGGGCGGCGCGACGCTCACGGTGACGACGGGAGACCCGGCTCGCTACTACGAGGACTTCTTCTCGCGCGAGTCGGGCCTCGACGCGCCCGGCAGCGTCGGCAACTTCGTCAGCGCCGCGCGCCCGTACCCGGACGTCAACGTGTCGTTCGCGAGCCCCATCCACCGCGTGGGCTTCGAGGCGCGCGTGAACGACGAGGACGAGCTCGCGATCAGCCTGCTGCTCGCGGGCGTGCTCGTCGACCGCGTGGTGGTGCCGAGCCGCGGCTCCGACATGCTGTACTTCTACGGCGTCCAGAATCCCGCCGGCTTCGACCAGGTCGTCGTGGACGCGGTCGAGCACGCGAGCGGCGCCTTCACGCTCGACAACCTGACGTTCGAGTCGCTGGTGACGACGCCGCCGCCGGATCCCGATCCGGAACCCGATCCGGACCCGACGCCCGATCCGGATCCCGATCCGGATCCGAACCCGGACCCGGGTCCCGACCCCGGCCCGACGCCCGGTCCGCTGACGCTCTCGTGTGAAGGCTTCGACTCCTTCCCGCGCGCCGATCGCAGCTACCACGTGCTGCCGGTGCGGGCGCTCCTCGCGGAGCTGCACGACGCCAGCGGCGCGCCGGTGACCGACGAGGACCTCGCGTCGTCGCCGAGCCTGCGCGTGATGTTCTCGCCCGAGGGTGGCGGCCCCGCGCTCGACGTCACTCAGCGCGTGGTGTGGCGGAGCCCGGAGTTCTCCTTCCTCGGCCGGCGCGCGCAGCGGTGGTTCGTGTGGGTGCTGCCGTGGCACATGCGCGGCTACGGCACCTACGTGGCCACGCTCGAGTCGGGCGACCCGGCGGAGTACAAGGTGGATCCGACCTGCGCGGACTGGACGCTCAACAAGCGCCCGACGCCCCCGCAGACCCCGCACCGCGAGCGGGACTGCAAGGACCCGCGCAACCACAGGAACCACCAGCAGCTGCCGGAGCCCAGGCGCGGCGGCCGGCACTAGCCGCGGCGCGCGGCCCGCGCCTCACGCCGGCTGGATGCGGAAGACGATCCGGTCCGGCGTGGGGCGCGAGCTCGTGACGCGCATCTCGCGCCCCGAGGCGCGACGTGCGAACGAGCACAGGAAACCCTGTGCGGTGTAGCGGGCGGGCTCCGGATAGTCGCGCGCGTCGGAGACCTCGATCTCGTAGATCTCGCCCTCGACGGCGCGGAAGTTCCAGGCGGTGAAGTTGTAGAGGAGCTTCCCGATGCCCATCATCATCTGGCCGACGCGCATGCCCCAGGCGCCGGGCGCCGAGACGAAGCTCTCGTAGATGCCCGACAGCATGCGCTCGGCGGCCTTCGCGCCGCGCGCGCACAGATAGGCCTGCGGATCGCTGCCGCCCTCCTCGCGGGCGAGCACTTCGAGCATGCGGCCGTAGGTCGCGATCGGGAACCAGCCGATCGGCGTCACCTCGATGTCGAGGAAGCCGCGGTCCTTGGCGGAGAGGTGGCTGGCGAGCTCGGACGGCTCGACCTTGTCCTCGTCGATCAGACGCTTGACGTCGTCGACGACCGACTGGAACGCAGAGCCCTTGATCGACGGGACGTCCATCTTCAGATCTCCTCGAGGATCTTGGCGCGCTTGCGCTCGAACTCGGCGTCGGTGATCAGGCCCTCGGCGTGCAGGCTCTTGAGGCGCCGCATGCGCTCGACCATGTCGCCGCCGCCGGTCTGCGACTCGCCGGGGTCGGCCTTCGGAGCAGGCGTGGCAGCGGGCCTCGCCGCGGGCGCCGGCTTCGCGGCGGGCCGCGCGGCCGGCGCGCTCTTCGCGACGGGGCCGGTCTTCGCGGCGGGCGGCACCTCGACGTCGGGATCGTCGATGAAGTCGAGCGACTCGTCGATCTTCTTCTCGGTCGCCTTCTTGTCGATCAGGACCTCGTCGAGCAGCGCGGGCGGTCCGGCCTTGTCGTCCCAGCTGCGGCGCTCGATGACGAAGTCCTCTTCCTCCGTCGACGGCAGGTCGGACATGCCGAGCATCGTGGCGTTCGGATTCACGTTCGCCGGCATCATGCCGACCGTCTTCAGGTGCGAGGCGTACTCGAGCTTGAGGCCGCGCTTGGCCGGATGCGCGTCGCCGTCGTAGAACTCGAGCGTCATCACGGTGGCGACGCCGACCACGTCGCCCGAGCGCAGCGGCTGCAGCTCGGTGCCGGCGATGCGCTGGCCGTTCACGAAGGTCCCGTTGCCGGTCTGGTAGTCGCCGACGCCGCAGCGGTTGCCTTCCTTCTTGAAGAGGCAGTGGCGGCGCGAGATCTCGTTCTCGTTCACCACGATGTCGTTCTCTTTGGCGCGCCCGATCGAGAGCGTTCGCGTGTCCCAGACGAGCACGCGGTCGGGCTGGCCGGTCCGCTTCATCACGAAATAGGTGTGGGCCATCGGCAGAATCCCCTCGGTCCCGGCGTATCGGGCGATCGGGCTGGCCGGCTTAGCGCGCAGGACGCCCGCGCCGCATTGCCTGCCGGCGGGCCGTGAGCGGATAATGGGCGCCATGGCGGCGGCCGCTTCGCAACGCCCTTCGCCGTGGCTCCACGGCCCCGTTTCGGACCTGCTGCTCGGCGCGGGGATCCTCTACGTGCCGGTGTTCGTCGCGCTGGCCTTCGCCGGGAACGCCATCCAGGCGCTGCTGCCGATCACCCTGATGCCGCTGCTCATGGTCACGATCAACGGGCCCCATGTCGGCGCCACCTTGCTGCGGGTCTACGAGCGGCCGGAGGACCGGCGGCGGTACCGCTACTTCGCCGTCCACGCGACCCTGCTGATCGCCGCGCTGTTCGTGGCGGGGCTCTACGTCCCGCTGCTCGGCTCGCTCCTCATCACGCTCTACCTGTCCGTCGTGCCGTGGCACTTCACGGGCCAGAACTACGGCATCGCGCTGATCTTCCTGCGGCGCCGCGGCGTGCCGATCTCGCGCGAGCACAAGGGGCTGCTCTACTTCACGTTCGTCGCCACCTACGCGATGACCCTGATCGCGCTCCACGCGAAGGGCCAGACGACGATCGCCCCGGTGGACCCGTCGGGCACCGCCTTCCGGCTGCTGCGCCTCGGCATCCCGACCACGCTCTCCGTGGCGCTGCTGGCGGTCCTCGGCTCGGCCTACCTCACGGCGCTCGTGCGCGTCGGCATCGGGCTCGCGCGCGTCGCGCCCGTGCGCGAGCTGCTGCCCGCGGCGGCGACGGTGCTCTCGCAGGCGCTCTGGTTCGTCGCGCCGCTGGCGGTCCAGCTGACCGCGCAGCCGGGCAGCTTCGCGCCGTTCGCGGCGGAGAACTACACCTACACGGGACTGTGGATCGCCCTTGCGCACGCGGTCCAGTACCTGTGGATCACGACGTACTTCGCGCGCCGCGAGGCGGGCGGCGGCCAGGCCGCGTGGCCCTTCCTCGGCAAGGCGATGCTGGCCGGCGCCGCGCTCTTCGGCGTCCCCCTGCTGCTCTTCCTGCCCGGCGCGCTCGGGACCTTGCCCTACGACGCCGGCCTCTACGCGATGATCGGCGGCGCGTTGAACCTGCACCACGTGCTGCTCGACGGCGCCATCTGGAAGCTCCGCGGCGGCAAGGTCGCGCGCATCCTGATCCAGGGCGCGGAGGAGGGCGGGGTGGCCGCGGCGGCACCGCGCGCGTGGACCCGCTGGCTCGGCGGCGCCGCGCTGGCGTCGGGCGTGCTCGGCGTGGTGCTGACCGTGCTCTCGACCTTCGAGTACGAATTCGGCTACCTGCGCGCCGCGCGCCACAGGGATCTGCCGCGCCTCGAGCGCGCGGTGACGAACCTGCGTTGGCTCGGGCGCGACAACGCGGACCTTCGCAGCGAGGTCGCGCGCCTGCGGCTCGCGCAGGGCGACCTGACGGGCAGCATCGCCGCGCTCGAGGAGAGCGCCGCACTGCTGCCGTCGGCCGTCCGCTACGTCCAGCTCGGCATGCTGCGCGAGAAGCAGGGCGAGTCCGAGGCCGCGCGCGCCGCCTTCGAGCGCGCCGTCGAGCTCGCGCCGGACTTCGCGCCCGCGCGACAGCAGCTCCAGCGCGTGCGCGCGCAGGCCGCTGCGGATCGCTCGTAGATCCGCGAGAGTCGGGCCGTGTCGGCGAACCCGGGGGTGAGCGCGGCGCGGGAGGTGCGTGGCCTCGCCGCGCTGCCGTGGTGGACGCGCTTCCTGCGCGATCCGATCCGCTGCCTCACGAGCCTGCGCGCGCGCCACGGTCCGCTCTTCGCCTTGCGCAATCCCGTGCCCGGCGGCGGCCACGGCAGCCGCTTCGTCTTCGCGCTCGCGCCGGAGTACAACCGCATCGTGCTCTCGGATCCGGAGCGCTTCCGCGCCGCGGGCCAGACGTTGCCGGGCCCGGCCGGCTCGGCCCAGCGCCGCGTGCGCCACGGACTCACGCGCACGCGCGGCGATCGCCACCGCGCGCAGCGGTCGCTGCTGCTGCCGCTCTTCCAGCGGCCGGCCATCCGCGAGAAGTCGGGCCTCATGGGAGACGTGCTGTCGTCGCTCATCGAGGGCTGGGTGCCGGGTGCCGTCCTCGACATGAAGGTCGAGATGCGGCGCCTCATGCTGCGCGTGTCCAGCGAGGTGCTCTTCGGACGCGAGGATCCCGTGCGCTCGTGGCGGCTCGGCGAGCAGATCGGCGACTGGCTCGGACGCAATTTCCAGGGCCGCGTCTGGCTCGCGCTCTTCGACCTGCCCGGCACGCCGTACCGAGGCCTGCTCGACAGCGCGGTCCGCATCGAGCGCGAGATCCTCGCGATGCTGGCCGACAAGCGCGCCGCCGGCACGCCCGGCGACGACGTCATTTCGACCCTGCTGCGCGCGCGCGACAGCCGCGCGCGCTGGATGCAGGACCGCGACGTCGTCGGCCAGGCCACGATGCTCTTCGCCGCGAGCTACGAGACCACCGCCAACGCGATGGCCTGGACGCTCTTCCTGCTCTCGCAGCATCCGAAGGTCGCGGAGAACCTCGCGGACGAGCTCGACGGCGCCTTGCGCGGAGGCGCCGCCTCGCTCGAGGCGCTCGAGCAGCTGCCGTTGCTCGACGCCGTCCTGCGCGAGTCGATGCGCATCTTCCCGCCGGTGCCGTATGCGATCCGCCTCGTGCGTGGCAGCGAGCCGCTCGGCGACTTGCCGCTGCGGGACCGCGACCGCGTGATCGTCAGCCACTACGTGACGCATCACCTGCCCGAGCTGTACGACGATCCCGAGCGCTTCGATCCGTCGCGCTGGGAGACCCTGCGACGCGGGCCGTACGAGTACCTGCCGTTCGGTGCGGGGCCGCGCCTGTGCATCGGCATCAACTTCGCGAACGCGGCGATGAAGCTCGCGCTCGCGGCCATCGCGCCGCGCTTCCGCCTGGCGCTGCTGCCGGGGACGCGCGTCGACCGCGCGGTGGCCGTGACCCTCTCGCCGCGCGGCCCGCTGCCGATGAGGCTGCATGGCCCGGGCGCTGCGCCGCCGCCCGCGCCCTTCGCGGGGAACGTCCGCGAAATGGTGCGGCTGCCGGCCTAGGGACCGCGAACGGAATGGCAGCGATGAGCACTGATCTCGCCGAGCTCGATGCCTGGGAGCAGGCCGCGCGCGTGCGACGCGGTGAGGTGACGCCCGCCGAGCTCGTCGAGGAGGCGATCGCGCGCATCGAGCGCATCGACCCGAAGATCCACGCGCTGGTCTCGCCGCTGTTCGACGAGGCGCGCGCGGCGGCGCGCGCGCCGCTGCCCGACGGCCCCTTCCGCGGCGTGCCCTTCCTGATGAAGGACCTCGGCGCCACGCAGCAGGGTCAGCCGTACTACGCGGGCAACCGCGCGTTGCGCGACGCGCGCTACCGCGCGCCGCACGACACCTATCTCGGCGCGCGCTTCCGGCGCGCGGGGCTGATCGCGCTCGGCAAGACCAACACGCCCGAGTTCGGCCTGCAGTCGACCACGCAGCCGCTCGCCTTCGGGCCGACGCGCAATCCCTGGGACCTCGAGCGCAGCAGCGGCGGCTCGTCGGGCGGCTCGGCGGCGGCCGTCGCCGCAGGGCTCGTGACGTTCGCGCATGCGAACGACGGCGCCGGCTCGATCCGCATTCCGGCGGCGTGGTGCGGCGTCGTCGGGCTGAAGCCTTCGCGCGGGCGCGTACCGGTCGAGCCGACGTCGATCGGACGCAGCTTCGCGGGCTTCGGGATCACGCGCTCGGTGCGCGACGCCGCCGCGCTGCTCGACGCCGTCCACGGTCACGAGCCGGGCGATCTCTACCGCGTGCCGCCGCCGCAACGGCCCTACGCCGAGGAGCTCGGCGCCGATCCGGGCTCGCTGCGCGTGGGCCTGCTGACGCGCGCGCCGGGCGCCGTCGTGCACGATGATTGCCGCGCGGGCGCGGAGTCGGCCGCGAAGCTGCTCGAGTCGCTCGGCCATCGCGTCGAGCCGGACGGTCCGCCGGCGCTCTTCGAGGAGGATCGCGGGCTCCGCACCTGGGTGCTCGGGACGCTCGAGTACCGCATGTGCCTGCGCGGCCTCGCGCAGGCGCTCGGCCGCGCCGTGACACCGGATGACGTCGAGCCCTTCCTCTGGCGCGTCGCCGATCCCGAGGGCCCCGTCATCCCCGCGGAGGACTTCCTCGAGGCGGCCGAGTGGCAGCAAGGCTGGGCGACGCGCGTCGCGTCGTGGTGGGCGGGAGGCTTCGACCTGCTGCTGACGCCGACCGTCTGCGAGCCGCCGCCGTATCTCGAGGAGCTGGCGCTCGGGGACCGGCCGTTCGAGCTGCTCGACCGTCTCGGTCCGCACATGGCCTTCACCGAGCCCTTCAACGTGACCGGACAGCCGGCGCTGACCTTGCCGCTCCACCAGAGCCCGGACGGTCTCCCGATCGGCGTGCAGCTCGTCGCCCGCGTGGGACGCGAGGATCTGCTCTTCCGCGTGGCATCGCAGCTCGAGGCGGCGCGTCCGTGGAGTGGCCGCCGACCGCCCGTTCACGCCTGACGCGAGCGTGTTCACGCCTGGCGCGCGCGGCGATCGAAGGCCGCGCGCAGCCGCGCGTCCGTGCCTTCCGCCGCGAAGAGGCTCTGCAGCCCCGCGAAGGGGTCCTCGCCCTGCGACGCGAGCGCCGTCGGCGGCAGCTCGAAGAAGCTCGCCAAGGTCGACAGGTACGCGCGATCGTGACGCGCATACCAGTCGCTGAGCACCTTCTCCTCGACGCTGAGGCTGTCGGCTTCGCCGAAGGCCCAGAACGAGCACGGCGTCTCGGGCCTCGGCGCCGCCTGCATCGCGCCCCACGGATTCTCGCCCTCGGCGACCTCGCGCATCAGCGAGTTCACGTCGCCGAGGTCGCGCAGGACGATCGCGCCCGTCGGGCGCAGGCTTTCGTCGAGCTGCACGAGCACGTTCTGCGGATTCGGCGTCTCGTACTGGAGCCCGTAGCGCACGAGCAGGCTGGCCTTCGCGCGCCCGACGGCCTCCGCGTAGTGACGGCCCCAGAAGTGATCGAAGGGCTCGCCGTGCAGGCTGGCGATCTGGCGCCCGACCCACGGAATCGAGAGCGCGGGCAGGTAGAAGTGACCGTCCTGGAGCGGGCGCAGGTCGCGCACGACGAAGCCGTAGTCGCTGCCCGGCACGAGCACGGTCAGCGCCTCGTGCACGATGCGGAGGCCGGGGTCGGCGCCGAGCGCGCCGTCGACGCGCTGGATCAGCGCGGCGATGCGGATGGCGTCCTCGGCCTCTTCGCGCAGGCGCGTCTTCTCGGGCTGCTCGAAGTCCGGATGCGGGCGGTCGGTCGGCAGCTTGACGGAGCAGGCGGGCTGGCCGGGCTCCGGCACGATGACGACGGTGCGCGACGACGTGAAGCGCGCGGGCCAACGCTCCTTCACCGGCGCCTTCGAGAACGCGACCTTGGGATCGCGGTTCAGCGGGTGCTTCGGGAAGAACACGCGGCCGTTGCGGAAGAAGCGGCGCAGCACCGCGACCGGCACGTCCGCGGCCTGCTGCACCAGCACGCGCGAGGCCGGGATCGCCGACACCTCGAGCGCCACCGGCTCCATGGTCATGCGGAAGCCGACGAGATTCGCCCGCTCCTCCCAGCGCAACCACTGCTCGAAGGGATCCGCGCAGCGCGCGACGGCCAGCTCCCCGCTGAGGAGTTCGGCGTCGGGCAGGGCGAGCTCGGCGACGACGGGCTCGAAGCGCTGCGAGGCGGTGGTGGGGTGTGACATGGAGTAGGTACGGGCTCGACTGCTCCAGCAGATCGGACGGCGAGGAGGCGGTCTGGAGCGCAGTACCGCGGCTCGGTTCCCGAGCCGCCTTTGCCCCACGGGGGCCGGCGCATCTCGGGGACGCATTTTGGACGTCCCAGCCGCCGCTCCGTTTCATGTTCTCTAACCGCCGGCCGCCGCTCTGCTTTTGGTCGATTTCCCGGAGGGTTTTCGAGACTGCGGGGCGGACGCCACGCCCTTCGCCATGCGCTCGCCGAGCTCGCGGTACTCGGCCGCGCGGGGCGTGCTCTTGCGCCAGGCGAGGCCGATCGTGCGAGAGGGCGCAGGCCGCGCGAAGGGCACGATCGCGAGATCGGCGCGGCGCGTCTCGACCTCCTCCGCCAGGCGCGGCAGCAAGGTCACGCCCGCGCCGGACGCGACCATCTGCACGAGCGTGCCGAGACTGCTCGCGCGGAAGTCGCTCGGCTCGCGCGCTCCCGCTGACTGACAGAACGCGAGCGCCTGCTCGCGCAGGCAGTGGCCGTCCTCCAGCAGCAGCACGTGCTCGCCGTCGAGGTCGGCCTCGCGGATGCGGCGTCGCCGCGCGAGCCGGTGCGCCGCCGGCGTCGCCAGCACGAACTCGTCGCGGAAGAGCGGCAGGGTCTCGACGTCGCCGAGCGGGGCCTCGAGCGCGAGCAGCAGCACGTCGAGGCTGCCGGCGGAGAGGCGCGCCAGCAGGTTGCGCGTGGTGTCCTCGCGCAGCTGCAGCGCGAGCTCCGGATAGGCGCGCCGCAGCCGCGGCAACACGCGCGGCAGCAGATACGGGGCGATCGTCGGGATCGCGCCGAGGCGCAACGTGCCCGAGAGCGGACGCGTGTAGGCGCGCGCGGCGTCGACGAGCTCGTCCGCGTCGCGCAGCAGCGCGCGCGCGCGACGCACGAGCGCCTCGCCCGCCGGCGTCACGAGCACCTTGCGCGCGCCGCGCTCGAACAGGCGCAGCTCGAGCAGCGACTCGAGCTGCGCGATCTGCGCCGAGAGGCCCGGCTGCGTGACGTGACAGGCGCGGGCGGCGCGGTGGAAGCTGCCGTGGTCGGCGATCGCGACGGCGTACTCGAGCTGGCGCAGGGTGGGTCGCATGCGGGGCAGGGTGCCACGCGCGCACGGGCCGCGCATCCGAGTGATTACATCCAGTGATCGTTCAGCCAATAATTATCAATTGGACTGATCGGTAGGCGTGGGCGAAGTTCCGCCTCGTGCGCCGCAGCAAGGCGCCGAGGAGGCAATTCCATGAAGATCGAAGACCGCACCGGGAAGCGCATTCCCGACGTCACCTTCCGCACGCGCCGCGACGGGCAGTGGGTCGACGTCTCCAGCCAGTCGCTCTTCGGAGGGCGCCGCGTGGTGCTCTTCGCCTTGCCGGGAGCCTTCACGCCGACCTGCTCGTCGGCGCACCTGCCGCGCTACGACGAGCTCTACGACGAGTTCCGCAAGGCCGGCATCGACGACGTGATCTGCCTGTCGGTGAACGACGCGTTCACGATGGACGCCTGGGGCCGCGATCTGGACGTCGCGCAGGTGCGCCTGCTCGGCGACGGCAACGCCGAGTTCAGCCGCGGCATGGGCATGTGCGTCGACAAGAGCGATCTCGGCTTCGGCCCGCGCTCGTGGCGCTACGCCATGGTCGTCGACGACGGCGTGATCGAGAAGATGTTCATCGAGCCGCAGAAGCCCGGGGATCCCTACGAGGTCTCGGACGCCGACACGGTGCTCTCCTACGTCGCGCCGAAGCACGCGACGCCCGAGGACGTCGCGATCCTGACGCGCGACACGTGTCCGCACTGCGCGCGCGCGAAGGCGATGCTGAAGGCCGCCGGCATCCGCTACGCCGAGATCCCGCTGGTGGGCGCACAGGGCTTGAAAACCCTGCGCGGCATCTCGGGCGCGACCACCGTGCCCCAGGTCTTCGTCGGCGGGCGCCGCATCGGCGGAGCCGACGATCTCGAGCGTTGGCTCGCACAGAGAGGTGAAGCCGCGCGCAAGGCCTGACGTAGAATGGCGCGCGGGGGTCCGGCGCCTGATCGAGAACGGCAGCTTTCGCGCGGACGACGGCACGCGGCTCGCGTGCTACGAGACCGGCGCCCAGGACGGCACCCCGCTCGTCCTGTGCGGCGGTCTCGGCGGCGGGCTGCGCGTCTGGCATCCGCTGCTCGAGCGTCTCGGCCCGCGCTACCGCGTCCTCACCTGGGACTATCGCGGGCTCTACGCGAGCGGCCGCCCGCGCCGGCGCGCCTTCGAGCTCGACGACCACGTCGGCGACCTGCTCGCGCTGCTGCGTCACAAGCAGGTGGAGGCGCAGCCCGTGCTCGTCGGCTGGAGCATGGGCGTGCAGGTGGCGCTCGAGCTGCACCGCACGCACCCCGAGCTGCCGCGCGGCTTCGTCGGCCTCTTCGGGACGGCAGGCCGCGCGCTCGACAGCGCCTTCGACTCGCCCTTCGCCCTGCGCGTCGTGCCCGGCGTGCTCGGCGTGCTGCGCGCCGTCGGCACACGCTTCCGCGAGCTCGGCCCGCGCCTCGCGCGCGCGCCGGGTGTCGCTCACGCCTTCGTGCGCGCGTCGCGCGCGCTCGGTCTGATGGGGCACGGGCTCGACGTCGACGCCTTTCGCGACGTGGCCGAGGACTGGACGCGGCTCGATCTCGCGCTCTATGCGGCGCACTTCGACGCGCTCTTCCGGCACGACGCATGGGATCTCCTGCCGGAGATCGGCACGCCGAGCCTGCTGATCGGCGGGGGCTGCGACCGCTTCACGCCGGCGCACCTCGCCGAGCGCATCGCCAAGACCCTGCCGCGCGGAGACTTCGAGCTGCTTCCGGACGCGACGCACTTCGGCCTGCTGGAAGAGCCCGACGCGATCGCCGCGCGCATCGAGCGCTTCGCCGACGAGCGCCTCGGGATTCCCGAGCGGCGATAGAGATAGAGTCGGGGGCCGGAGGCCCAGCGATGTCCCGCCGGCTCGAGTTCTTCTTCGACTACGGAAGCCCCTACAGCTACGTCGCGAATGCGCAGCTGCCGGCGCTCGTCGCGCGCACCGGAGCGACGCTCGTCTACCGGCCGATGCTCCTCGGCGGCGTCTTCAAGGCCACGGGCAACCGCTCGCCTGCGGCCGAGCCGATCGAGCCGAAGCGCCGCTACGGCGGCGTCACCCTGCTGCGCTACGCGGCGGAGGCGGGCGTCGCGTTCCGGCCGAATCCCCACTTCCCGATCGACACGCTCTTCGTCATGCGCTGCGCGGTCGCCGCGCAGCACGCGAAGGTCTTCGACGCCTTCCACGCGCGCGTGTACCCGGCTTTCTGGGCCGAGGGAGAGAATCTCGGCGACCGCGACGTCTTCGCTCGCGTGCTCGCCGGCGCAGGGCTCGACGCTGCGAAGCTCTTCGAGGGCGCGCTCCAGCCCGACGTGAAGACCGAGCTGCGCGCGACGACGGAGGAGGCGGTGGCGCGCGGCGCCTTCGGCGCGCCGACCTTCTTCGTCGGCGACGAGCTCTTCTTCGGATCCGATCACCTGCGCTTCGCGGCGAAGGCGCTGGAAGCGCAGCCGCGCGCCGCCGACCCTCGCGCGCCGCGATGAAGATCGCGATCGGCTTCGGCGGTCCGGCCTCGGGCCGCGCGCGCGACTTCGAGGAGCAGGTGCGTTTCGCCTGCGAGGCCGAGCGCCTCGGCGTCGATTCGGCCTGGAGCGCGGAGGCGTGGGGCATGGACGCCGTCGCGCCGCTCGCCTTCCTGGCCGCGCGCACGCAGCGCCTGCGCCTCGGCACCGGGATCCTGCAGATCTCCGCGCGCACGCCGTCCATGACCGCGATGACGGCACTGACCCTGGCCGCGCTCTCCGGCGACCGCTTCCTGCTCGGCCTCGGCGCGAGCGGGCCGCAGGTCGTCGAGGGCCTCCAGGGCGTGCGCTTCGACAAGCCGATCTCGCGCCTGCGGGAGACGCTCGAGATCGTGCGCATGGCCTTCCGCGGCGAGAAGCTCGAGTACGCGGGCGCGCACTACCGGCTGCCGCTGCCGGGCGGGCAGGGCAAGGCGCTGCGCCTGTCGCAGCCGGCGAATCCGCGCATCCCGATCTACCTGGCCACCCTGTCTCCGGCCGGCCTCGCGCTGTGCGGGGAGCTGGCGGACGGCTGGCTCGGCACCTCCTTCACGCCCGAGCACGCCGACGCCCATCTGCGTCATCTAGCGGCGGGCGCCGCCCGCGCCGGCCGACGCCTCGCCGACCTCGACCTCTGCGTCGGCACGGCCGTCGGCTTCGCGGCCGATCCGGAGCCCCTCATCCGACAGCGGAAGGCGTCACTTGCCTTCACGCTCGGCGCGATGGGGTCGGCCACGGCGAACTTCTACAACGAGGCCTACCGGCGCGGCGGGTTCGAGGACGCCGCGCTCGCGGTGCAGCGGCTGTGGCTCGAGGGCAAGCGCGACGCCGCGGCCGAGCGCGTCCCCGACGAGATGGTCTTACAAACGTCAATGCTCGGGAGCGAGGCGGACGTGCGCGCGCGGATCCGGCGCTACCGCGACGCCGGCATCACGACGTTGCGCCTGGATCCCCTCGGCGAGAGCGCGTCCGCGCGCCTCGAGATCCTCGGCCGCACCATCGAGCTGGTGCGCGACGAGTGTGGGAGCCCCGCCTAGGTCTCATTCCGACCCGGCGTTCGGCCGATACCCGCTGCGGTGCACGCCGCGCATGGCCACCCTGCTCCTCATCGACGATTCCGACGCGCAGCGCCAGAGCATCCTCTCGGCGCTGGAGGGCGTCAGCACGTTCACGCGCGTGCTCGAGGCGCGGGACGGCATCGAGGGGCTCTCGCTGCTCGTGCGCGAGCCGGTGGACGTCGTCCTCTGCGACCTCGCCATGCCGAAGCTCGACGGCGACAAGCTGCTGCGCATGAAGGACTCGAGCCCCGGCGGCGCCAACATCCCCTTCGTCTTCCTGACCGGCTCGGCCGACGCCGAGAAGCGCGCGCGCCTGCTCCTGTCGGGCGCGGCCGACGCGATCGCGAAGCCCTTCCATCCGGCCGAGCTGCTCGCGCGCCTCCAGCTGCACCTGAAGGTGAAGCGCCTCCAGGACGAGCTGATGTTGAAGAACGCCCAGCTCGCGCAGCTCTCGACCGTCGACGCGCTGACCGGGCTGCGCGCGCGCCGCTTCCTCGACGAGATCCTGAACGTCGAGTTCCTGCGCGCACGCCGCTACCGCACGCCGCTCGCGCTCGTGATGGCCGACCTCGACCACTTCAAGCGCATCAACGACGGCTCGGGGCACCCGGCCGGCGACAGCGTGCTGCGCGACCTGGGCTCGATCTTCCAGGGCGTCGTCCGACGCACGGACGTGGCGGGACGCTACGGCGGCGAGGAGTTCCTGCTGATCCACCCGCAGAGCACGGCCACCGGCGCCGCGCAGATGGCGGAGCGGCTGCGCTCCGCGGTCGAGAAGGCGCGCTTCGCGGCGTCGGGCGAGAGCTTCAAGGTGACGATCTCGCTCGGCGTGGCCGAGTACGACCGCCACATGACGTCGCCGCGCGATCTCGTCGCCGCCGCGGATCGCGCGCTCTACGCGGCCAAGCGCGGCGGCCGCAACCGCGTGATGGTCGCGGCGGAAAAGCCCGAGAGGTGATCTCCGCTCGCCTGCGGCTCGCTGCGCGCGGCGGCGTCGCGGGCGAAACCGAGCGGGTCTTCGCCGCTGCTTGCGGCGACCCGCTCGCCTTCGGCGAGCTACGCAGTGCTCGCCTCGCGAAGGCCTAGAGCTAGCCCTTCGAGTGCTGGCGGCGCTTGCGCCACTCCGCCAGGCGGTCCGCGATCCCGGCCTCGGCGCCCTCGCGCGTCGGCTGGTAGAGCGCCGCGCCCGCGAGCGTCTCGGGCAGGTTCGCGCGCGCGACGAAGCGATCCTGCGCGTCGTGCGGGTACTCGTAGCCCTTGCCGTACCCGAGGTGCTTCATCAGACCCGTGGGCGCGTTGCGCAGGTGCATCGGCACCGGCAGCGAGCCGTGCTGCTCGACCAGCTCGTTCGCGCGCGAGATGCCGACGTAGGAGGCGTTGCTCTTCGGGGCGCAGGCCAGGAAGGTGACGGCCTGCGCCAGCGGGATGCGGCCCTCGGGCATGCCGATGCGCTCGACCGCCAGGAAGGCCGACGTCGCGAGCGGCAGCGCTTGCGGCTCGGCATTGCCGACGTCCTCGGCGGCGAAGATGACGAGGCGCCGCGCCAGGAAGAGCGGGTCCTCGCCGGCTGCGAGCATGCGCGCGGCGTAGTAGAGCGCGGCGTCCGGATCGCTTGCGCGCAGGCTCTTGATCAGCGCCGAGACGACGTTGTAGTGCTCCTCGCGGTCGCGGTCGTGGAGCAGCACCGCGCGGCCGGCGGCCTCGCGCACGGCGGTCTCCGAGAGCGGCGCGCCCGCAGGTCCCGTCTCGCGCTGGATCGCCACCGCCGTCTCGAGCAGACCCAGCGCGCGTCGCGCGTCGCCGTCGGCCGCGTGGGCGATGGCGGCGACGATCGCGTCCGGCACCGGGGGGGCGCCGGCCGGGAGCCCGCGCTCCGGATCCTGCGCCGCGCGCCGCAGCAGGCTCGCGAGCGCCTCTTCACCGAGCCGCTCGAGCACGAAGACGCGCGAGCGCGAGAGGAGCGGCGCGATCACCTCGAACGACGGGTTCTCGGTGGTTGCGCCGATCAACGTCACGGTGCCGGCCTCGACGTGCGGGAGCAGGGCGTCCTGCTGTGCGCGGTTCAGCCGGTGGATCTCGTCGAGGAAGAGCACGGTGCGGCCGCGCACCCGGCGCGCCTCCTCGACCGCGGCGCGGATCTCCTTCACGCCGGCCATCACGGCCGAGAGCGCGACGAAGCGATGCCCGCGCGCCAGCAGCCGCGCGAGGGTCGTCTTGCCGGAGCCGGGCGGACCCCAGAGGATCATCGAGGGCAGCTCGCCGGCGTCGACCAGCGCGCGCAGGGCGGCGCCCGGACGCAGCAGCCGGTCCTGCCCGACGACCTCCGACAGCTCCCGAGGTCGCATCCGCTCCGCCAGCGGTGCGCGCGGGTCGGGCCTTGCCGATTCGCCCCGCTCGCCGAACAACTCGAGTGATTCGGGGGGCATGCGCGCAACGTAGCAACGTGGAATCTTCGGCGGCCGATGCAGGTACGCGCGGTCGGGATCTGCGTGAAGCCCGAGCAGGCGCAGCTCGCCGACTTCGTCGGCGAGCTCGACGAATGGCTGCGCGAGCGCGGCGTGGGCGTCGTCCTCGATCCGCAGGCGGCGCGCTGGAAGGGCGAGACGGGGCACCTGCTCGAGGAGAGCGCGGCCAAGCTCGATCTCGTGGTGGTGCTCGGCGGTGACGGCACCCTGCTCGCCGCGGCCCGCAGCCTCGGCGAGCGCGCCGTGCCGATCCTCGGGGTGAACCTCGGCAGCCTCGGCTTCCTGACCGAGACCTCGAGCGGCGAGCTCTACCGCGCGCTCGAGGATGTCTTCGCCGGGCGCTACCGCATCGAGCAGCGCATGCGGCTCGAGGTGAGCGCGCACCGCGGCGAGCACCTGCTCGGCCGCTTCCTCGCGCTGAACGACGTGGTGATCGGCAAGACCGCCCTCTCGCGCATGATCGATCTCGAGACCCTGGCCGACGGCTCCCCCGTCACGACCTACCACGCCGACGGCCTGATCGTGGCGACGCCGACCGGCTCCTCGGCCTATTCGCTCTCCGCGGGCGGGCCGCTGCTCCTCCCCGAGTTCGAGGCGATCGTGCTGACGCCGATCTGCCCGCACACGTTGACGCAGCGGCCGCTGGTCCTGCCGGAGACCTCTCAGGTCGAGATCCGCGTGCACACGGCGCGCGGCGGCGAGGTACACCTCACGGTGGACGGACAGGTGGGCCACGCGCTCGCCGGGAACGACCGCGTGCGCGTGCGCCGCGCCGAGCACGGCGTGCGGCTGCTGGTGCCGCCCGGGCGCAACCGCTTCGAGGTCATGCGCGCGAAGCTTCGCTGGGGCGAGCGTTGATCGAGTCGCTGCGGATCGAAGGCCTCGCGATCGTCGACCGGGTCTCGCTCGAGTTCGGACCCGGCCTCAACGTGCTGACTGGCGAGACGGGCGCCGGCAAGTCCGTGGTGCTCGGCGCGCTGACCCTGCTGGCAGGCGCGCGCAGCGCCGGCAAGACCGTGCGCGAGGGAAGCGACGAGGCCGTCGTCGAGGGCCTCTTCCGCACGGACGCCTGTCCCGAGCTCGAGGCGGAGCTCGCGCGGCGCGGGCTCGCCTGCGACGACCACGAGCTGGTGCTGCACCGGACGTTGTCGCGCGAGGGGCGGAGCCGCGCGCGCATCGGCGGCGCGCTGGTCCCGGTCGGCACGCTCGGCGAGCTGCTGCGCGGTCGCCTCGAGATCTCGAGCCAGCACGACTCGCAGGCGCTGCTCTCGCCCGAGGTCCACGGCCAGCTGCTCGACCGCTACGGTGGATCTCTCGCGCTGCGGCGCGAGCTGGTCGAGATCCACCGCCGCATCCGCGAGCTCGACCAGGAGCGCGAGGCGCTCGCGTCGGCCGCGAGCGCGCGCCTCCAGCGCCAGGACTACCTCTCCTTCGCCGTGCGCGAGATCGACGAGGCGCGCCTCGACGCGCACGAGATCGCGGAGCTGCGGACGCTTCGGAAGCGCCTCACGCACGTGGAGAAGCTGCGCGCCGAGGGCGGCGCCGCGCTCGCGCGCCTCTCGGGCGATCCGTCGGCGCCCGACGCGCGCGCCGCCGCCGACCTGGTGGCGGAGGCGTCGCGCGCGCTCTCCGCGCTCGCGCCGCTCGACGCCGTGCCCGCGGCGCAGGGAGAGCGCCTGGCGGCTGCGTCGACCGAGCTGCGCGACGTGGCAGCGGAGGTCGAGCGCTGGCTCGACGGGCTCGACGCCGATCCCGCGCGTCTGTCCGAGGCCGACGAGCGACTCCATCTGGTGGAACGCCTCGAGCGCAAGTACGGCGGCTCGGTCGAGGAGGTGCTCGCGCAGCGCGAGCGGCTCGCGGCGGAGCTCGCGGGCATCGAGGGCGCCGATGCGCGTCTCGGCGAGATGGACGCGCTGCGCGCGAAGCTCGAAGCCTCGCTGACGAAGAAGGCGGGCGCGCTCTCGAAGGCGCGCGCGAAGGCCGGCGAGAAACTGGCCGGCGAGGTCGAGTCGGCGTTGCGCGAGCTGGCGATGCCGCACGCGTCGTTCGCGGTCGCGCTGCCGCGCGCGCCCGTGCCCGAGGGCCTCCCGTGCGGGCCGGGCGGCTACGAGGCGCCGGCCTTCGCCTTCAGCGCGAACAAGAACGAACCGCTGCGGCCGCTGCGCGAGATCGCGTCAGGCGGCGAGCTCTCGCGCACCTTCCTGGCGCTCAAGCAGGCCCTCCGCGAGGAGGAGTCCGGCATGGTGCTCGTCTTCGACGAGGTCGACGCGGCGCTCGGCGGCGAGGCGGCCAACCAGGTCGGCCGGCAGCTCGCGGCGCTCGGCGCCCGGCACCAGGTCCTCTGCATCACGCATCTGCCCCAGATCGCGGCCTGCGCCGACGTGCACTTTCGCGTGGTGAAGCGCCCGCGGGGAGGCCGGACGACCGTCCAGATCGAGCGCCTCGGCCCCGACGAGCGGGTCGAGGAGATCGCGCGCATGGCCGGAGGCCGGGCGGCGGGCGACGCCGCCCGCGAATACGCACGCGCGCTGCTGCGCGGCCGCGTGTCCCCGTAGGGGTCAAGGCCCGGTCCCGATCCTCCGATCCAGGTCTCTGGACGCGTGCCCTCCACCCGCAACTCGAACGCGGATTGTGTGCGGAAGGTCACGCGATCGAGGAAGTGGGCCACCGATGGCAAAAGAGATCGCTCGGGAGTCCGAGCCCGCCGGTCCCGTCCCCTCCGGGGCGGCCGTGCGGGTCCTTCAGGGTTTCTACGAGGGCCTCGAAATGCCGGTAGACCGGGATTGGGTGGTGATCGGTCGCGGACGCGGCGCGGACATCGTCGTCGCCGAGCCGACCATGTCGCGCGCCCACGCCGCCATCGGGTACGACGGCAAGCGCTTCTTCGTCCAGGACCTCGGCAGCACGAACGGCACGCGCCTGAACGGCGAGAAGGCCGAGCGCGCAGAGCTCACCCGCGGCGATCGCGTACTGCTCGGCAAGCTGCTGCTCGAGGTGGTGCTGCCATGACGGGCGCGCGAACGGCGCGACGCATGCGAGTGTCGCTCCGCGGCACACGGGGGGCTTGATGGACCGCTTCTCACTGATCGTGGTGTCCGACGAGACGTCGCCCGTCCGGCGCTTCGAGATCCGCAAGACGACGGTGAAGCGAGCCGTGATCGGCGCCGGGATCGCCGCGCTGGTGGGCTTCGGCGTCGCGATCGACTACGTGCGCGTGCGCATCGACAACAGCGAGCTCGACGCGTTGCGCGAGGAGACCAGCGCGCGGCGCGCGCAGGTGGCCGACTTCCAGCGCAAGCTCGAGGGCGTCGACCACAAGCTCTCGCAGATCCAGGAGTTCGAGCGCAAGGTCCGCATCATCGCCAACCTGCCGGGCTCCGCCGCGACGGGGGGCGCCGAGGTGACGGCGGTCGGCTCCGAGCTCGGCGACATCGCCGAGCAGCCAGGGGGCGAGGGCGGGCCGGAAGACCCGTTCCCCGTCGATCCAGGCAGCTACTCGCCCCAGTCCCGCGTGCCGCGCGCGCCCGAAGAGACGGACGAGGGCAAGCGCGTGAGCCTGCTGCGCGAGGCCGCCGAGACGCTCGGCGTCGTCGCGGAGGGCCAGGCCGCCTCGCTCGGCGAGCTGGTCGCGGCGCTCGAGGGCAAGCACGCCTTCCTGGCCTCTTCGCCGTCGATCTGGCCGGCGAAGGGCTGGCTCACCTCGCGCTACGGCTATCGCGTATCGCCCTTCACGAACAAGCCGCAGTTCCACGCCGGGCTCGACATCGCCGGCGCGGAGGGCACCGACGTGATCGCGCCCGCCAGCGGACGGATCACGTTCGCCGGCCCGCGCGGCCCGATGGGCAACAGCGTCGTGATCGACCACGGCCACGGGGTGCGCACGCAGTACGGGCACCTGCACGACACCCGCGTGCGCGTCGGGCAGACGATCGAGCGCGGCGAGGTGATCGCGACGCTCGGCAACACCGGCCGCAGCACCGGCCCCCATCTCCACTACGTGGTGGAGGTGAACGGCCGGACCAAGGATCCGCTCGACTACATCTTCGATTGAAAGCCGCGCAAGGCGCGGCGCGCAGCGAGTCGCGGGGTCTTCGTTGGCCCGCCATGGTTCGCTCTGGCACACTGCCCGGCCCGTCCCCTCGGAGAGATCGGCCGTCGATGCCTGGCGTCCTGCAGAAAGTCTTCGGCTCCCACAACGACCGGGTCATCAAGCGCATCCTGCCGGTCGTCGAGCGCATCAACGCGCTGGAGCATGCGCTGGAGTCGCTCTCCGACGAGGGGCTGCGCGCGCGCACGGCCGAGTTCCGCACGCGGCTCGAGAACGGCGCCCCGCTCGACGACCTCCTGCCGGACGCGTTCGCGACGGTGCGCGAGGCCACCAAGCGCACGCTCGGGCAGCGCCACTACGACGTCCAGATGATCGGCGGGGTCGTGCTCCACCGCGGGGGCATCGCCGAGATGCGCACCGGCGAGGGCAAGACGCTCGTCGCGACCCTGCCGGCCTACCTGAACGCGCTGACCGGACAGGGCGTGCACATCGTCACGGTGAACGACTACCTGGCGCGCCGCGACGCCGAGTGGATGGGCCAGATCCACCGCTTCCTCGGCCTCTCGGTCGGCGTGATCCTGCACGACCTCGACGACGCGCAGCGCCGCGCGGCCTACCAGAGCGACATCACCTACGTCACGAACAACGAGCTCGGCTTCGACTACCTGCGCGACAACATGAAGTTCTCGCGCGTCTACCAGGTCCAGCGCGAGCTCAACTACGCGATCGTCGACGAGGTCGACTCGATCCTGATCGACGAGGCCCGTACGCCGCTCATCATCTCGGGCCCGTCGGAGCAGAACACGCAGCTCTACGCCGTCGTGGATCGCCTGATCCCGCGCCTCGAGCGCGGCGAGAAGGGCGAGGTCTCGAAGGACATCGAGGAGACCGGCGACTTCTGGGTCGACGAGAAGGCCCACAGCGCGACCCTGACCGAGGCGGGCGTCCACAAGGTCGAGCAGATGCTCCGCATCGAGAACCTGTACGACCCGCAGATGCTGCCGGTGCTGCACGCGGTCAACCAGGCGCTCGCGGCGCACCAGCTGAAGCGGCGCGACGTCGAGTACGTCGTGCGCCAGGGCGAGGACGGCAAGCCCGAGGTCGTGATCGTCGACGAGTTCACCGGGCGCATGATGCCGGGCCGGCGCTGGTCCGACGGCCTGCACCAGGCGGTGGAGGCCAAGGAAGGCATCCCGGTGCGCAGCGAGAACCAGACGCTCGCGTCCATCACCTTCCAGAACTTCTTCCGCATGTACGACAAGCTGTCGGGCATGACGGGCACCGCCGACACCGAGGCGCCCGAGTTCGCGAAGATCTACGACCTCGACGTCAGCATCGTGCCGACGAACCGGCCGATGATCCGCGCGGACCTCCAGGACGTCGTCTTCAAGACGAAGCGCGAGAAGTTCGGCGCGGTGATCGAGGAGATCGAGGAGCGCCACCAGAAGGGCCAGCCGGTGCTCGTCGGCACCATCTCGATCGAGACGTCCGAGATGCTGTCGGGGCGCCTCAAGAAGCACGGCATCCGCCACAACGTGCTGAATGCGAAGCAGCACGAGCGCGAGGCCGAGATCGTCGCGCAGGCGGGCCGCAAGGGCGCCGTCACGATCTCGACGAACATGGCCGGCCGCGGCACCGACATCGTGCTCGGCGGCAATCCGGAGATGCTCGCGCTCGCGAAGTGCGGCGGCAGCAAGGAGCACGATGAGTATCCCGCGTGGCTCGCGCGCTTCGAGCAGGAGTGCGGGCCCGAGCGCGACGAGGTGCTCGCGGCCGGCGGGCTCCACATCATCGGCACCGAGCGCCACGAGAGCCGCCGCGTCGACAACCAGCTGCGCGGCCGCTCCGGCCGTCAGGGCGACCCGGGCTCGAGCCAGTTCTTCCTCTCCCTGGAAGACGACCTGCTGCGGATCTTCGAATCGGACCGCGTGAAGACCTGGTGGGATCGCGTCGGCGTCGAAGAGGGCGAGGCGATCGAGAACCGCCTGCTGACGCGCGTGATCGAGAACGCGCAGAAGAAGGTCGAGGCGCGCAACTTCGACATCCGCAAGCACCTCCTCGACTACGACAACGTGATGAACAACCAGCGCCAGGCGTTCTATACGCGGCGCCGCGACGCGCTCTCGCGCGAGGACGTGCACAACGAGATCCTCGACATGACCGAGGGGCAGATCGTCGCGCTGCTCGACCTGCACTGGCCGGAAAAGGGCCAGCCGGAGGCCGAGGCGCTGGGCGACCTGGCCAAGGCCCTGACCGCGCAGTTCGGCGTGCACTTCGACGCCAGCTCGGCGCCCTTCGACCAGGTCGCGCGCAGCGACCGCGAGGAGTTCGGGCGCGCGCTGCTCGACCGCGTCAGCGAGGAGCTCGCCGCCAAGAAGAAGACCTGCGACGGCCTGGCCGAGCAGCACGCCGCCGAGGGCTATCCGCGCTTCGAGGACTGCGAGCGCAGCATCCTGCTCCAGATCCTCGACACGCAGTGGAAGGATCACCTGCACTCGATGGACGGCCTGCGCGAGGGCATCGGCATGCGCGCCTACGGGCAGCGCGACCCGAAGCTCGAGTACCAGCGCGAAGGCTTCGGCCTGTTCGAGGAAATGAACGCGCGCATCGACGCGCAGGCGCTCGAGCTCGTCTACAAGTTCGCGCTGCCACAGCCGCGCGGCGCCGTCGCCGAGCGCCCGGCCGCGGCCGAAGGCGCGGCTGCGCCTGCCGCCGCGCCGCAGCGCGCGTCGCTCGTGCGCCCGGCCGGTCCCGGGCCGCTGGCCGATCCGCGCCGCACGGGCGCGGCCGCGCGTCCGCCGGCTGCCGGCGCCGCGTCCGGCTCTTCCGCTGCCGCCAAGGTCGGCCGCAACGATCCGTGTCCGTGCGGCAGCGGCAAGAAGCACAAGAAGTGCTGTGGGGCGGGGTAGCCGAGGGTTGCGCGCTCCCCGTCTCGAGGTAGCCGGCTTCCGCGCGGCCGGCGTGCGCTGCGGCATCAAGAAGCAGGGGCTCGATCTGGCCCTGATCGCCGGCGACTCCCCCGTGACGGCCGCCGGTGTGTTCACGCGCTCGACCGTCGTCGGCGCGCCGGTCGAGTGGTCGCGCCGCGCGCTGCGCAGCGGTCGCGTGCGCGCGATCGTCGCGAACAGCGGATGCTCCAACGTCGCGATGGGCGAGCGCGGCCGGCGCGACGCCGCCGCCATGGCGGCCGAGGCCGCGCGCGCGCTCGGCGCGTCTGCGGGTCAGGTGCTCGTCGCCTCGACGGGCGTGATCGGCAAGCCGCTCCCGCTCGCGAAGATCCGCCGCGGCACGCGCGACGCGGCGCGCGCGCTCGCCGCCGACGGTCTCGGCGACGCCGCGCGCGCGATCATGACCACCGACACCTTCCCGAAGTGGGCGCGCGCGACGGCGCGGGTCGGCGGGCGCTCCGTCACGGTCGCCGGCATCGCGAAGGGCTCGGGCATGATCGCGCCCGATCTCGCCACCATGTTCGGCTTCATCCTCTGCGACGCCGAAGCGACGCCGGTGTACCTGCGCGGCGCGCTGCGCGCCGTCGCCGACGCGACCTTCAACCGGGTCAGCGTCGACGGCGAGTGCTCGACCAGCGACACGGTGGTGCTGCTGGCGAGCGGCCGCGCCGGCAATCCGACCCTGCGGTCGCCGTCGAGCCCGGGCTCGCAGGCCTTCGTCGGCGCGCTGCTCGAGGTGTCGACCGAGCTCTCGCGCGCGCTCGCGCGCGACGGCGAGGGCGCGACCAAGCTCGTCGACGTCGCGGTGCGCGGCGGTCGCAGCGAGGCCGAGGCGCAGCTCGCCGCGCGCCGCATCGCCAACTCGATGCTGGTCAAGACGGCGCTCTTCGGCCGCGATCCGAACTGGGGCCGCATCCTCCAGACGATCGGAGCGGGACGCGTGGCGATCCGGCTGCCCCGCGCGTCGGTCCGGCTCGCGGGTGTGACCGTCTTCCGGGGTGGAACCTCCGCGGGACCGGCCGCACGCGAGCGCGCCGCGAAGCGCATGGCCGCGCCCGAGGTGGCCATCGAGGTGGACCTCGGGGCCGGACGGGGCAGCGCGCGCATGTGGACCTGCGACCTCAGCTACGACTACGTCCGGATCAACGCCGAGTACACGACCTAGTTCTGATCTCCGCTCGCCTGCGGCTCGCTGCGCGCGGCGGCGCGGCAGTTGGCGCCGGGCGGGTCTCCGCCGCCGCTTGCGGCGACCCGCTCGCCTTCGGCGAGCTACGCCGTGCTCATTCGAGCTTTGCCGTGTTGCCTTGCGCGGCTGCGCCGCTTGCAGTCCTTTGCTAACCCTCTGCGACTTCACACGTTCCGGGGCCGCCCCAGCGGTGCTCGAGCGAGCGGCCGAGAGCCGCGCCGCTCGGGTCGGGGGAGCCGGGCCGAGCGCCCGCACACGGACCGGGACGGAGGCACAACCGCGAAGGAGACGAGCGAGATGTCCGAGCCGATGGCTCCCGCCACGGCGACGCAGTCCTACGCTGCGGGCGCCGGGTCCATGGAACAGACCCCCCTGACCGTGCGCGACCTGTTCGAAGCCGGCGTGCACTTCGGTCACCAGACGCGACGCTGGAACCCGCGCATGAAGCCGTTCCTCTTCGGCGAGCGCAACGGCGTCCACATCGTCGACCTCGACCAGACGCTTCCGCGCCTCGAGGCCGCGCTCGACTTCCTGCGCCGCACCGTCGCGGCCGGCGGGAAGGTGCTCTTCGTGGGCACCAAGCGTCAGGCGCAGGCGCCGATCCAGGCGGAGGCCGAGCGCGCCGGTCAGTTCTACGTGAACCGCCGCTGGCTCGGCGGCATGCTCACGAACTTCAAGACCGTGCGGAAGTCGATCGAGCGCTTCAAGGAGCTGCTCGACCAGGTGGGTGACGAGCAGAAGCTCGCCGAGATCTCGAAGAAGGAGCTCTCGGGCATCAACCGCTGGATCGAGAAGTACAAGAAGTCGCTCGACGGCATCAAGGAGATGACGCGCCTGCCGGACGCGCTCTTCGTGATCGACGTCGGCTGCGAGGCCATCGCGATCAAGGAGGCGAACCGCCTCGGCATCCCGATCGTCGGCGTGGTGGACAGCAACTGCGACCCGGACTCGATCGACTACGTCGTGCCGGGCAACGACGATTCGCTGCGCGCGATCCAGCTCTACTGCGCGCGCGTCGCCGAGGCCTGCATCGAGGGCGCCATGCTCTTCAGCGAGCGCGTGCAGGCGGAGGTCGCCGAGGAGGAGCGCACGCGGGCGACGGGTCCGGCTCCCGAGCGCGCCGCGGGCACCGGCAAGGTGGTCGTCGAGATCACGCAGCAGCCGCGGCGCGGCCGCGGGACGCACTCGGCCGGCGCAGACACGCGAGGCCCCGGCGGCGGCCGCGGCACGCATCAGCCGCCGCGCGAGGAGCCCGAGGCGGCGCCGGCGAGCGATACGCCCGCCGCGAGCGAGTAGGCGCAGGACCGGCGCGCACGCGCACGGACGTCTGCGACGTCCGCTGGAAGGGACGACATGGCCGAGATCTCCGCGAAGGTGGTGAAGGATCTGCGCGAGCGCACGGGCGCCGGCATGATGGATTGCAAGCGCGCGCTCGCCGACGCGAGCGGCGATCTCGAGAAGGCGAGCGTGCTGCTGCGCGAGCGCGGACTCATCAAGGCCAGCAAGCGCGAGGGGCGCGCCACCAGCGAGGGGCTGATCGCCATCGCGCTGGCGGGCAACGCGGGCGGCATGATCGAGATCGGCTGCGAGACCGACTTCGTCGCGCGCACGGACGACTTCGGCTCGCTCGCGCAGAGTCTCGCGCGCGCCGTCGCGAAGGATGCGAAGCTGGTCGACGTCGCGTCGCTCGAGAGCGCGACGGTCGACGGCGTGAAGGTCGACGAGCGCATCAAGGGCGCGATCGCGAAGCTCGGCGAGAACGTGGTGCTGAAGCGCGTGGCGCGCCTCGCGGTGCCCTCCGGCGTGGTCGGCGGCTACGTCCACGCGGGCGGCAAGCTCGGCGTGCTGGTCGCGCTGCGCAGCGCGACCGCCGGCCCGCAGCTCGAGGCCCTCGCCAAGGACATCTCGATGCACGTGGCGGCTGCCGATCCGTCTCCGGTGGCGGTCTCGCGCGAGGGCGTCTCGGCCGATCTCCTGGCCAGGGAGCGCGAGATCTACCGCAAGCAGGCCCTCCAGGAGGGCAAGCCCGAGAAGGTCGTAGACCGCATCGTCGAGGGGAAGGTCGCCAAGTTCCTGTCCGACGTGTGTCTGGTCGATCAGGCCTACGTGAAGGACCCCGACAAGACCGTGGGCGAGCTCCTGAAGGAGGCCGGCGGCGCCTCGATCGACGCGTTCGAGCGCTTCCGCCTCGGGCAGACGGAGGAGGCGAGCGGGGCGTGAAGGCGGCCTACCGCAGGGTCCTCGTCAAGCTCTCCGGAGAGCAGCTCGCCGGATCCAGCGGCTTCGGCATCAGCCCCAACGTCATCCAGCGCACCGCGCGCGAGCTGCGCAGCGTGCACGAGCTCGGCGTCCAGATCTGCATCGTGATCGGCGGCGGCAACGTGATCCGCGGCATCCAGGCGGCGTCGGAGGGCATGGACCGCACCAGCGCCGACTACATGGGCATGCTGGCGTCGGTGATCAACTCGCTGGCGCTCCAGGACGCGCTCGAGAAGGAAGGCCTCGTCACGCGCGTCCAGACGGCGCTCGACATCCGCTCGGTCGCCGAGCCCTACATCCGGCGGCGCGCCGTGCGACACCTCGAGAAGGGGCGCGTGATCGTCTTCGCAGGCGGCACCGGCAACCCCTACTTCTCCACGGACACGGCCGCGGCGCTGCGCGCCGCCGAGATCGACGCCGAAGTGATCCTGATGGGCAAGAGCGGTGTCGATGGTGTCTACAGCGCGGATCCGAAGCTCGACAAGAACGCGGTGCGCTACGACCGGGTGAGCTTCGACGAGGCGCTGCACAAGAATCTGCGGGTGATGGACCAGACCGCGATCGCGCTGTGCCGGGAGAACCGCCTCCCGATCATCGTGTTCGACATGAGCGTTCCCGGGATCCTGCGCCGCATCGCCTCGGGCGAGGACGTGGGCACGCGGGTCGGGGAGTAGGAGATGGCAGACGGCGACGCAGGAATGGTCTACGACGAGGCGAAGAGCGCCATGGAGAGGTCGCTCAAGAGCCTGCGCCAGGAGCTCCAGAAGGTGCGCACGGGGCGCGCCAGCACGGCGCTGCTCGACGGCATCCAGGTCGATTACTACGGCACGCCGACGCCGCTGAACCAGCTCGCGAACCTCTCGTCGCCGGATCCGCGGCTGATCGTGATCTCGCCCTACGACAAGGGCGCCATGAGCGGCATCGAGAAGGCGATCCTCACCTCCGACCTCGGGCTGACGCCGGCCAACGACGGCAAGGTGGTGCGCATCCCCATCCCGCCGCTGACGGAGCAGCGCCGCAAGGAGCTCGTCAAGCACGTGCACCGCCTCGCCGAGGATCACAAGGTGGGCGTGCGCGAGGCGCGCCGAGACGCGCTCGCGATGCTGAAGGATCTGGAGGGGGAGGGCGCCATCCCCGCCGACGACAAGCGGCGCGAGGAGAAGCGCATCCAGACGCTGACCGACGACTACTCGAAGAAGATCGAGGAGACGTCCGCGCAGAAGGAGCAGGAGATCCTGCAGGTTTGAGCGGGAGCATGGGCGAGGAACTGGAGACACCGATCCGGCACGTCGCCATCATCATGGATGGCAACGGCCGCTGGGCGGAGCGCCGCGGGCTGTCGCGCATCGAGGGCCACCGCGAGGGCCTCGAGGCGGTGCGCGAAGTGGTGCGCGCGGCGGGCGACCTCGGCATCGAGGTGCTGACCCTCTACGCCTTCTCGCTCGAGAACTGGAACCGCCCGCAGGCGGAGGTCGCCGAGCTGATGCGGCTGCTCGAGCACTACCTCGAGGTCGAGCTGCCCGAGGTGATCCGCAACGACATCGAGGTGCGCGCGATCGGGCGCCTGGACCGGCTGCCGCCCTCCGTGCGCAGGCGGGTCGACGAGGCGATCGCGAAGAGCCGCGGCGGGCGCGCCATGAAGCTCGTGTTCGCGCTCTCCTACGGCGGACGCGCGGAGATCGTCGACGCCGCGCGCAAGCTCGTGCGCGACGCCGAACGCGGCGCAGTGGATCCCGAGGCGATCGACGAGAAGACCTTCGCCGCCTACCTCTACGATCCGGAGCTGCCCGACCCCGACCTGCTGATCCGCACCGGCGCGGAGTCGCGCGTGTCGAACTTCCTGCTCTGGCAGATCGCCTACACCGAGCTCTACACGACCGACGTGATGTGGCCGGATTTCCGCGCCGAGCACCTGCGCCTCGCGCTGCGAGACTACCGCGCGCGCGAGCGGCGCTTCGGACTGACGAGCGCACAGGTGCGGGGCGGCGGGCGCGCCACGTGAAGCGCATCGTCGTGCTCGGCAGCACCGGCAGCGTCGGGGAGCAGACGCTGGCGGTCGCCGAGTCCTTCCCCGAGCGCTACCGCGTCGTCGCGCTGGCAGCGCGGCGCAGCGCCGCGAAGCTCGCCGACCAGGTGCGGCGCTTCCGTCCCCGGGTGGTGGCGCTGCAGGAGCCCGAGGCCGCGCGCGACCTGCGCGAGCGGCTCGCCGGCTTCCCGGTGGAGATCCTCTCCGGCGCCGAGGGCCTGGCCGCGGCCGCAGCCTGCGACGCCGACCTGTGTGTGGCGTCGATCGTCGGCGCGGCGGGGCTCGAGCCGACCCTCGCCGCGCTGCGCGCGGGCTGCGACGTCGCGCTCGCGAACAAGGAGGCGCTCGTGATGGCGGGCGCGCTGGTGCTGCGCGAGCTGCGCGCGACCGGCCGCGCGCTCCTGCCCGTCGACAGCGAGCACAGCGCCATCTTCCAGTCGTTGGCCGGCGCTCCGCGCGAGCGCGTGCGCCGCCTGATCCTGACCGCCTCCGGCGGGCCTTTCCGCACCTGGCCGGCCGAGCGCATCGCGCGCGCCACGGTCGAGGAGGCGCTGCGCCACCCGAACTGGGAGATGGGCCCGAAGATCACGATCGACTCGGCCAGCCTGATGAACAAGGGCCTCGAGGTGATCGAGGCGCGCTGGCTCTTCGACATGCCGCCCGAGCGCATCGACGTGGTCGTGCACCCCGAATCGATCGTGCACTCGGCGGTCGAGTTCGTGGACTCCTCCGTCATCGCGCAGCTCGGGCTCCCGGACATGCGCGTGCCGATCGCCGTCGCGCTGGCGCACCCGGAGCGCCTCGAGCTCGATCTCCCGCGGCTCGACCTCACGGCGCTCGGCGCCCTCCACTTCGAGACGCCCGACACGAAGCGCTTCCCGTGCCTCGCGCTGGCGTACGACGCCGCGCGCGCGGACGCGCTCGCGCCGGCCGTGCTGAATGCCGCCAACGAGGTGGCCGTCGAGGCGTTCCTGTCGCGCCGCATCGCCTTCCCGGGCATCGCGGCCGCGAACGAGGCCGTGCTCGAGGCGCACGTCGCGCGCGGCGCCGGCGCGCCGCGCGATCTGCGCGACGTGCTCGATGCGGATGGCTGGGCGCGAGAGCGGGCGCGTGAGTGGCTGGCCGCGAGCCAGGGAGGTCCGGCGTGAGCATCTTCCAGACGGGTTTCCAGTTCCTCTTCGCCTTCGTGCTGCTGCTCTCGATCCTGATCTTCGTCCACGAGCTCGGACACTTCCTGGTGGCGCGCGCCTGCGGCGTGCGCGTGCTCAAGTTCTCGATCGGGTTCGGGCCGCCGATCCGCATCGGCCGCTTCCAGCTCGCGTGGAAGCGCAGCGGCACCGAGTACGTGATCGCGTGGTTCCCGCTCGGCGGCTTCGTGAAGATGCTCGGCGAGAACCCCGACGAAGTGGACGATCCCGAGGCGCTCGCGCACCCGGACGAGGCGCTCGGCGCGAAGAACCTGTGGCAGAAGCTCGCCATCGTGTTCGCCGGGCCGGTGATGAACCTGCTGCTGCCGGTGCTGGTCTTCCTGGTGACGCTCGCGATCGGCGTGCAGCGGCCGGAGGCCGTGATCGGCAGCGTCGAGCCGGGCTCGCCCGCGGCGCGCGCGGGGCTCGTCCCCGGCGACCGCGTGACGGCCGTCGAGGGCGCGCCGGTCGCCTGGTGGAACGACTTCGACGACGCCGTGCGCGAACGGCCGGGAGCGGAGCTCCCCATCCAGGTCGCGCGCGGCGACGAGACGCACGCGCTGACGCTCGCCGTCGAGAAGCGCCCGAGCTTCGACGAGCTCGGCCAGGCGGTCGACGCCGGCTGGGTCGGCGCGGGCTACCGGCGCATCGCCTCCATGCTCGGCGTGCCGAGCGCGCACGCGCCGGCGTTCGCCGCCGGGCTCCGCTCGGGCGACGTCGTGAAGGCAGTCGGCGGGACGGCCGTCGAGAGCTGGGAGGAGCTCGTCTCGGCCTACGCGGCCGCGGGGAGTAGCGGGAGCACGTCGCTCCAGGTCGAGCGCGCACACCCGGATGCGTCGGCGACGGCGGCGGCGGCGACGCCGCCGGAGCCCGAGAAGCTCGATGTCGAGGTGCCCGCGCTGGGCTCGCTCGACGCCCTCGGCGTGGTGCCGGCGAACGTGGTGGTCGAGCGCGTGGAGCCGGATTCGCCGGCGGCCGCCACCGGCATCCAGCCGGGTGATCTGATCCTCGCGCTCGACGGCGCGCCGCTCGGGTCGTTCGCGACCTTCGCGGAGACGGTGCGCGCGAGCAAAGGCCGTCCGCTCGCGCTCGAGATCGCGCGCGAGGGCGAGGTCCGGCACGTCGAGCTCGCGCCCGCGATGGCCAGCGTCGACGTCGGCCTCGGCGTGCAGGAGCCGCGCTACCGGGTCGGCATCGCCGCGCGCGCTGCCACCTTGCCGGGCGCGCTCGGCCTCGACCGCGAGCGCAATCCGCTCGTCGCGCTGCCGCGCGCCGTCGAGATGACGGTCGACTTCACGGGCAGCTTCCTGCGCGGCCTCGGCATGATGGTCACGGGGCAGGTGTCGCGGAACCAGATCGCCGGGCCGATCGGCATCGCGGAGATCGCCGGCAACGCCATGCAGCAGGGCTGGGAGGCGTACCTCACGATCCTGGTCGTGATCAGCATCAACCTCGGCATCCTCAACCTGCTGCCGATTCCGATCCTCGACGGCGGTCAGGCGCTGCTCTTCACGATCGAGGCGCTGCGCCGCGGCCCGCTCTCGCTGCGCACGCGCGAGATCGTGCAGCAGGTGGGCTTCACCGTGCTGATCCTCATCATGGGGCTGGCCTTCTGGAACGACCTGTCGCGCTCGTGGCTGCGCCTCCTCGACTGGCTCCAGAGCGGACCGTCCTAGTGCATTCGCGCGAGCGCGAGCAGGCGCTGCTGCTCGCGATCGAGAGCGCCGTCGCGCCGGGCGTCGCGCTGCTGCGCGGTGAGGAGGTGCTGGCGGAGCGCGCGTGCTCGCATCCCGCCGCGGAGACCTTGCTGCCCGCGATCGCCGCGCTGCTCGCGGAGCGCGGCCTCGCGCTCGCGCAGGTCGACGCCTTCGCGATCTCGATCGGGCCGGGCTCGTTCACGGGGCTGCGCGTCGGTCTCGCGACCCTGAAGGGCCTCGCGTTCGGCACGCCGCGGCGGGCGGTCGCCGTGCCGACCCTGGCTGCGCTCGCGTGCGATGCGCCGGAAGGCGAGGGGCCCGTCGTCGCGGCGCTCGATGCGCGCCGCGGCGAGGTCTACGCGGCGGCGTTCGACGAGATGGGCGTACCGCTCGCGTGGCTGCCCGAGGGCGTGTACCGCGCGCCGCTGCTCTGCTCCGCGCTGCGCGTGCCGTGCCGCCTCGTCGGCGACGGCGCTGCGATCGTCGCGGACGCCGTGCGCGCCGCGTTCGGCAGCGCGGTGTCGCTCGATCCCGCGTGCGTGCCGCGTGCGGCCGCAGTCGGACGGCTCGGGCTGCGCGCGCTCGCGAACGGCGCCGGAGCCGATCCCGCATCGCTGGTGCCGCGCTACGTGCGGCGCGCAGAGGCGGAGGTGCGCCGGACGGGCGAGCGAGTCGAGCCGGGCGCCGCGGATCCGACGCGCCGCTGAGCCCCGCGCGCAATGCCGTTCTACGCGCGCCACAGCGGACGGATCACCCGACGCGCGTGCTTTGACATGCCCGGAATCGTTGCGTAATGTGGCCCGACGCCCGGCGGCCGCAGACTCGCAGACCGCGCCCACCCGCGCATTCCGGACCTCGGACCCGGTGCGAACCCGAGCGGGCTCACGAGGCGACGAGGGAGCGATGGCACTGCACATCTACTACGACAAGGATGCCGATCTCGGCCGGCTCGAGGGCAAGACGGTGGCCGTCATCGGCTACGGCAGCCAGGGCCACGCGCATGCGCAGAACCTGCGCAGCTCCGGCGTCGACGTCGTGGTGGGTCTGCGCAAGGACTCGCCCTCCTGCGCCAAGGCCGAGGCGGCCGGGCTGCGGGTGCTCCAGCCCGCCGAGGCGGCGCGCGAGGCGCGCATCGTCATGCTGACCCTGCCCGACGAGTCGATGGGCGCGATCTACCGCGAGCACGTCGAGCCGAACCTGAAGCCCGGCGACTACCTCGCCGTCGCGCACGGCTTCAACATCCACTTCGGCGTCATCCGGCCGCCGGCCGGGGTCAACGTCTTCATGGTCGCGCCGAAGGGCCCCGGCCATACGGTTCGCGCCCACTACGAGCAGGGCCGCGGGGTCCCCTCGCTGGTGGCCGTCCACCAGGACCCGACCGGCGACACGCTCCAGATCGCGCTCGCCTACGCGAAGGGCATCGGCGCCGGCCGCGCGGGCATCATCGAGACGAACTTCCGCGAGGAGACCGAGACCGATCTCTTCGGCGAGCAGACGGTGCTCTGCGGCGGGCTCACCGCGCTGATGCAGGCCGGCTACGAGACCCTGGTCGAGGCCGGCTACTCGCCCGAGATGGCCTACTTCGAGACGATCCACGAGGTGAAGCTGATCGTCGACCTCATCTACGAGGGCGGCGTCGCCAACATGCGTTACTCGGTGTCCAACACCGCCGAGTACGGCGACCTGACGCGCGGCCCGCGCGTGATCGACGAGGGCGTGAAGGCGCGCATGCGCCAGATCCTCGGCGAGATCCAGCGGGGAGAGTTCGCGCGCGAGTTCATGCTCGAGAACCAGTCCGGCGCGCTCTCGTTCCAGGCGCTGCGCAAGCGCGGCGCCGCGCACCCGATGGAGGCGGTCGGCGCCAGGCTCCGGGAGCTGATGCCCTGGCTCAAGGAGAACCGGCTCGTCGACCGCACGAAGAACTGATGGACCCGGCGGACGGCGGCTTCGCGCAGGAGGGCTTGCTCGGCCGGCGCGAACGCCGGCGGCGGCGCAGGCGCCGCGCGCGAGGTGAGCCGCGGCGCGGCCTGTATCTCCTCCCGCACGTCATCACCAGCGCGAACCTCTTCTTCGGGTTCTTCGCGATCGTGCAGGCCTTCGAGGGCAGCGCCGACCGCGCGGCGCTCGGCATCGTGCTCGCGATCCTGTGCGACGCGATCGACGGGCGCGTCGCGCGCCTGACCCGCTCGTCGAGCCGCTTCGGCGTCGAGTTCGACTCGATCGCCGACACCGTCTCCTTCGGCGTCGCGCCGGCGATGCTCGCGTTCAGCGCCGGTCACCTCAACACGCTCGGGCGTCCCGGCTGGGTGATGGCCTTCCTGTTCACGGTCTGCGCGGCGCTGCGGCTGGCGCGCTTCAACGTCTCGCCCGGGCGCTACAAGGGCTACTTCGAGGGCATGCCGTCGCCGGCCGCCGCCGGCATGGTCGCGACGACGCAGTGGTTCGTTTCGTTCCTGCGCGAGAGCGGGGTCGAGGTCCTGGTTCCGGAGTTCCTGGTCGCGGTCGGCATGGCGACGCTCGGCCTCCTGATGGTGAGCCCGATCCCCTACCGCAGCGGCAAGGAGATCGACCTGCGCCACTCGTACGGCACGCTCGTGCTCGTCGTGATCGCGCTGGCGCTCGTCGTGCAGGAGCCCTCGGTCACGCTCTTCGTGCTCGGCATCGCCTACTGCGCGTCGGGCCCGGCGGAATGGGTGTGGCGCCGCGCGACCGGCGCGACCTTGCCGGAGATCGAGACGCCGGAGCCGGTCCCGGCCGAGCCGCCTGCGAGGACGACGCCATGACGGACACGATCCGCATCTTCGATACGACGCTCCGCGACGGCGAGCAGTCGCCCGGCTGCAGCATGAACCTCGGGGAGAAGCTGCGCCTCGCGCGCCAGCTCGAGCGGCTCGGCGTGGACGTGATCGAGGCGGGCTTCCCGATCGCCAGCGAGGGCGATTTCGAGGCGGTGCGCGCGGTGGCGCGCGAGCTGCGCACGGCGTCGGTCTGCGGGCTCGCGCGCACGGGACGCGAGGACGTCGAGCGCGCGCTCACCGCGCTCGACGGCGCGGCGCGCCCGCGCCTGCACACGTTCATCGCCACCAGCGACATCCACCTGAAGCACAAGCTGCGCATGTCGCGCGAGCAGGTGCTTGCGGAGGTCGAGCGCGCGGTGAAGCAGGCGCGCGCGCACTGCGACGACGTCGAGTTCTCGGCCGAGGACGCCACGCGTTCCGACTGGGAGTACCTGGTCGAGGTCTTCACCGTCGCGCTGGGCGCCGGCGCGAGCACGCTCAACGTGCCCGACACCGTCGGCTACACGCAGCCCGACGAGTACGCGCAGCTGATCCGCTTCCTGCGGGAGCGCGTTCCGGGCGCGGAGCGGGCCGTCTTCTCGGTGCACTGCCACAACGATCTCGGCCTCGCCGTCGCGAACAGCCTGGCCGCCGTGCGCGCGGGCGCGCGCCAGATCGAGTGCACCGTCAACGGCATCGGCGAGCGCGCCGGCAACACGTCGCTCGAGGAAGTCGTGATGAGCCTGAAGACCCGGCCCGATGTCTACGCCGGGCTCGACACGCAGGTCGTCACGCGCGAGATCTACCCGACGAGCCGGCTGCTCTCCTCGACGATCGGCGTGCCCGTGCAGCCGAACAAGGCGATCGTCGGCGACAACGCGTTCGCGCACGAGGCCGGCATCCACCAGGACGGCGTGCTCAAGGCCGCGATCACCTACGAGATCATGACCCCGCAGTCGATCGGGCGCGCCTCGAACGAGCTGGTGCTCGGCAAGCACTCCGGCCGCCATGCCTTCCGCGAGCGCCTGGCCGAGCTCGGCTTCACGCTCGAGGGCGAGCCCTTCGAGGAGGCGTTCCGTCGCTTCAAGGCGCTGGCCGACGCGAAGAAGACGATCTTCAACGAGGATCTCGAGGCGCTCGCGACGGACGCCGTCGTGCGCACCGACGAGCGCTTCTCGCTGGAGGAGGTGACGGTGCTGTCCGGCACCTTCGCCAAGCCGACGGCGACGGTGGCGCTGCGCATCGACGGCGAGCTCCGCAAGAGCACGGCGCTCGGCATCGGCCCCGTCGACGCGATCTTCAAGGCGATCGCGGAGCTCACGGAGACCAAGAGCGAGCTCGAGCGCTTCCACGTGAACGCGATCACGGGCGGCATGGACGCGCTCGGCGAGGTCTCGGTCGCGGTGTCCGAGGACGGGCGCCGCGTGATCGGAAACGGCGCGGACCCCGACATCATCGTGGCCAGCGCACGCGCGTACGTCCACGCGCTGAACAAGCTCGAATGGCACAAGCGCCAGCGCGGCGCGGCGGAGCCGAAGGGGATCTAGTGGCGCGGATTCTGGTCCTGGCGGGCGACGGCATCGGCCCCGAGGTGACGGCGCAGGCGCGCCGCGTCCTCGACGCGGCGGCCAAGCGGAGCGGCCTCTCGCTCCAGTACGAGGAGGCGCTGATCGGCGGCGCCTCGATCGACGCCTTCGGCACGCCGCTCTCGGAGGAGGCGCTCGCGCTCGCGCGCGGCTGCCAGGCCGTGCTGCTCGGCGCCGTCGGCGGGCCGAAGTGGGACCACCTGCCGGTGGATCGGCGTGCGGAGCGCGGCCTCTTGCGCATCCGCAAGGAGCTCGGCCTCTTCGCAAACCTGCGCCCGGCGGCGGTGTTCCCGGCGCTCGCCGACGCCTCGACCCTGAAGCCCGAGGTCGTCGCGGGCATCGACCTGCTGGTCGTGCGCGAGCTGACCGGCGGCCTCTACTTCGGCGAGCCGCGCGGCCAGGCGATCGCCGGGGGACTGCGCGAGGCGCGCAACACCATGGTGTACGACGAGCGCGAGATCGCGCGCATCGCGCGCGTGGCGTTCCAGGCCGCGCGCGGGCGGCGCAAGGACGTCACGCACGTCCACAAGGCGAACGTGCTCGAGGTCTCGCAGCTGTGGGTGCAGGTGGTCGAAGAGGTCGCGCGCGACTTCCCCGACGTGAAGCTGCACCATCAGCTCGTCGACTCGATGGCGATGCTGCTCCTGAAGGAGCCCGCCAAGTACGACGTCGTCGTCACCGAGAACCTCTTCGGCGACATCCTCTCGGACGAGGCCGCCATGATCACGGGCTCGCTCGGCATGCTGCCTTCCGCCTCGCTCGGCGAGGGCGGCATCGGTCTCTACGAGCCCGTGCACGGCTCGGCTCCGGACATCGCGGGCAAGGACGTCGCCAATCCGCTGGCGGCGATCCTCTCGGCGGCCATGCTGCTCGAGCACTCGCTCGGCGCGCACGACGCCGCGGCCTGCGTGCGCCGCGCCGTCGCCGCCGTGCTCGACGCCGGCCACCGCACCGGCGATCTCGCGGCGCCGGGCGCGAAGACGCTCGGCTGCCGCGCCATGGGCGACGAGGTCGTGCGGCGCGTGGAGCAGGGCGCGTGATGCAACGCCCTCTGCGCGTCGCCGTCGTCGGCGCGACGGGCGCGCTCGGCAGCGAGGTGCTCGGCCTGCTCGAGGACGGCTCCGGGCTCCGGGCCGACAGCCTGCTGCCGCTCGCGACGGCGCGCTCGGAGGGCGAATCGGTGAGCTTCCGCGGCGAGTCGCTCGCGGTGCGCAGCGAGGCCGAGCTCGCCGGGCAGGATCTGCTGATCTGCTGCGCGCCCGCCGCTGCGTCGCTCGAGTGGGCGCGGAAGGCGCTCCACGCGCAGGTGCCGTGCGTCGACGTCTCGGGCGCGCTCGCGCTCTCGCCGGAGGTTCCGCTCTGTGCGGCCGCGCTCTCGCCGGAGTGCGGCGTCGGCGCGCCGCTGGTGGCGTCGCCGCCCGGCGCGGCGCTGGCCATCGCGCTCGTGCTCGATCCGATCCGCCGCGCGTCCGGGCTCGCGCGCGTCGGCGCGACCCTGCTCGAGTCGTCGGCGGCCGGCGGCCGCGACGCCATCGCCGCGCTCGGCGCCGAGTCGATCGCGCTCTTCAACCAGTCGGATCCGCCGGGCTCCACGGGCCGCCCGCTGGCGTTCGACTGCCACCCGGCGATCGGCGACGTCGAGGAAGATGGCAGCACCGCGCTCGAGACGCGCATCGCGCGCACGCTCGGGCGGCTCTTCGGCGCGCCGGTGCCGACGTCGATCACCGTCGCGCAGATCCCCGTCTTCGTCGGCGTGGCCGCGCAGATCTCGCTCGACACCGAGACGCCGCTCGACCCGAAGCAGGTGCGCGAGCTCCTCGTCGCGGCGCCCTGCGTCGAGCTGTGGACGCACGACGCCGAGGGGCCGAACCTGCGCGCGGCCGCCGGCCGCAGCGAGGTGCTGGTGGGCAGGCTGCGCGTGGACCCGACGCGCGAGCGCGGGCTCTCGCTGTGGATCGCGGCCGATCCGCTGCGCCTGACCGCCTCGAACGCGCTCGCGCTCGCGCAGCGGATCGTCAAGCCCGGCTGAGCGCGTGGCCGTCTTCCGGCTCGTGCTCGAGTACGACGGCGCGGCCTTCGCCGGCTGGCAGGTGCAGCCGCAGGTCGCGACGGTGCAGGGCGCGCTCGAAGCGGCGCTCGCGAGGGTCGTGGGCTGCCGCGTGCGCGTGGTCGGCGCGGGCCGCACCGACGCCGGCGTGCATGCGGAAGGGCAGGTGGCGAGCGTGTGCATCGACACGCCGCTCGGCGCGGAGCGGCTGCGCCTGGCGCTGAACGGCGTGCTGCCGCCGGGCGTCGCCGTGGTGGACGCCGCGGAGGCGCCGGCCACCTTCCATGCGCGTCGCGACGCGCGCGCCAAGCGCTACCGCTACGCGATCTGGAACGGCGCCATCCGCTCGCCGCTGCGCGCGGCGCGCGCGTGGTGCCTGCAGCGCCCCCTCGATCTCGCGGCCATGCGGACCGCCGCGGCGGCCTTCGTCGGCACGCACGACTTCGCCAGCTTCCAGACGGCGGGATCCGACGTCCTCACGACGGAGCGCACCCTGGGGCGCCTCGAGATCACCGGCGCGGCCGGCGCGGGGATCACGCTCGCTTTCGAGGGCTCCGGATTCCTTCGCCACATGGTGCGGAACCTGACGGGGACGCTCGTCGAGGTGGGGTCGGGACGCCGCGCTGCTTCCGAGATGGCGGCCCTGCTGGCTGCGCGCGACCGCCGCGTCGCCGGCCGCACGGCCCCGGCCCACGGCCTCACCCTGGAATGGGTCCGCTACGGTCCGCCGCTCGATTGACGGCCCGAGCGGCCTCAGGTATCCACTCGCCTTTCCAAAACCCCGGAGGAAGCCCCCGAATGGGAGCGCAGGCTCACCGCGCGACCCGCAGCACGCGTCCCGCCGACGTCGTGCGCCGCTGGTACGTCGTGGACGCCAACGAGAAGGTGCTCGGCCGCCTCGCGGCTCGCGTCGCGATGGTGCTGCGCGGCAAGCACCGCCCCACCTTCACCCCGCACGTCGACGCCGGCGACTTCGTCATCATCGTGAATGCGGAGAAGGTGAAGCTGACCGGGCGCAAGCTCGAGCAGAAGACCTACTACCGTCACACGGGCTACACGGGCCACGTCAAATCGACGACCGCCGGCAAGCTGCTTGCCGGCCCGCATGCGGACCGCGTGATCCGCCATGCCGTGCGCGGCATGCTGCCGAAGAACTCGCTCGGCCGGCAGATGTTCCGCAAGCTGAAGGTCTACACGGGATCCGAGCATCCCCACGCGGCGCAGAGCCCGGAGGTGCTGGAGCTTGGCTGATGTGAAGTCGATCACCGTGGCCACGGGCCGGCGCAAGACCTCGATTGCGCGCGTGCGCATGTGGCCGGGCACCGGCCAGATCACCGTGAACGGCCGCAGTCTCGAGGACTACTTCCCGCGCGAGGTCTCGCGCATGGTCGTCCACCAGCCCTTCGAGGCGGCCAATGCCGCCGGCCGCTACGACATCGCCGCGAACATCACGGGCGGCGGGCCGTCGGGCCAGGCCGTCGCGCTCTGCCACGGCATCGCGCGCGCGCTCGAGCGCTTCGACAGCGGCAACCGTCCGGCGCTGAAGCGCCGCGGCCTGCTGACCCGCGACTCCCGCAAGAAGGAGCGCAAGAAGTACGGTCAGCGCGGCGCGCGTGCCCGCTTCCAGTTCAGCAAGCGCTAACCGGCGAAGCGAAGGTCGATTCGGAAACGGGAGGCGCTCGCCTCCCGTTTCGCATTTCGGGGGTGGAAGATGAAGGTCGGAATCCTCGGGGCGAGCGGCTACACGGGTCTCGAGCTCGTGCGCATCCTGCTGCGCCACCCGGAGTTCGAGCTGACCGCCGTGACCTCGGAGCAGCAGGCGGGCCGCCCGCTCGCCGACGCCTACCCGTCGCTGCGCGGGCTGACGGATCTCCGCTGCGAGGCGATGGCGCCCGAGGCGCTCGGCGCCCGCGTCGAGCTCGCGTTCACCGCGCTGCCGCACGCCGCGTCGGCGCCGGCCGTGCACGCGCTGCGCGAGGCGGGCGTCCCGGTGGTGGATCTCTCCGCCGACTTCCGCATCCGCGACCTCGCCACCTACGAGACGTGGTACGGCAAGCACGCCGCGCCGGCGCACCTGCGCGAGGCCGTCTACGGGCTGCCCGAGCTGCACCGCGAGGCGCTGCGGAAGACGAAGCTCGCGGCCGCGCCCGGCTGCTATCCGACGTCGGCGCTGCTGCCGCTCGCGCCGATCCTGCGCGCGAACCTCTGCGAGCGGAGCGGCATCCACGTCGACAGCAAGTCGGGCGTGTCGGGCGCCGGACGCAAGCTCGAGGCCGGCTACCTCTTCGCCGAGCTCGACGGCAACGTGCAGGCGTACAAGGCGGGCTTCGCGCACCGCCACGCCCCCGAGATCGAGCAGGAGGCGACGCAGGTCGCCGGCAGTGCCGTGCGCGTCACCTTCGTGCCGCATCTGCTGCCGACGGTGCGCGGCATCGCCACGTCGGTCTACGTGCGGCCGCGGCCCGGCGCGACGGCGGCCGCGGCGCGCGCCGCGCTCGAGCAGGCGTATGCCTCGGAGCCCTTCGTGCGCGTGCTGCCCGAGGGCGAGCTGCCGAGCCTGCGCAGCGTGCGCGGCAGCAACTTCTGCGACGTCGCCTTCGTCGAGGACGCGCGCAACGACACCTGGATCCTGCTCTCGACGCTCGACAACCTCGGCAAGGGCGCGTCGGGACAGGCCGTGCAGTGCGCAAACCTGATGTGCGGCTTCGCGGAAGAGGCGGGACTCCTCGACGCGCCGTGGGTTCCCTGAGTCCGTTGCACCGTCGCGAGCTGTCGCGAGACAGCGGTTGGAACGCGCGCAGTTTGACGCTCCGGTGACGTCAAGCTAATAACCGTCAAACCACCTCGGACCGGGATGCGGCACCCCTTCGCTCTCCCGCGCGACCAGAGATCTTCGCGTGGATGGCCGGAGGCCTGGATGCCCGCGGTGCCTGCGCGCAACGTGAGCACGACGTACTTCGCCACGGATCCGACGGAGGTGAGGGTTTCGGTGTGCGTCGTGGTGCGCCGCGGTGACGGCTCGCGGGAGATCCTGTTGATGCGACGCAGCGACAACGCGCACTGGGGCCTGCCCGGCGGCTACGTCGAGCCGGGTGAGTCCGTGATCGCGGCAGCCGCGCGCGAGGTGCGCGAGGAGACGGGCTTCGAGGTGGAGATCGGACGGCTCGTCGGGGTGTACTCCGATCCGAAGAGCGTCGTGATCGACTACGGCGATCGCCGCCGCGTGCAGGCGATCAACCTGTGCTTCGAGGGCGTGGCGAAGGAGCGCGGCGAGGCGACGACGCCGCACGAGACGCTCGACGTGGGATTCTTCGAAGTGGCGGCGCTGCCGCGGCCCTTCGTGCCGATTCACGAGATCCGGGTGCAGGATGCAGAGCGCGGCGATCACGCCGTCGCGGTGCGTTAGTCGAGGGGGGGAGAAATGGCGGCGAGGCCGACGAAATTCATCTTCGTGACGGGAGGCGTGCTCTCGTCGCTCGGCAAGGGGCTCGCGTCGGCGTCGATCGGCGCGCTGCTCGAAGCGCGCGGGCTGCGCGTCACGTTCCTCAAGCTCGATCCGTATCTCAACGTGGATCCGGGCACGATGAACCCGCTTCAGCACGGCGAGGTCTACGTCACCGAGGACGGCGCCGAGACCGACCTCGACCTCGGCCACTACGAGCGCTTCAGCCATGCGCGCATGGGCCGGCTCAACAACGTCACCGCGGGACGCATCTACGACCAGGTGCTCGCGAAGGAGCGTCGCGGCGATTATCTCGGCGGCACCGTGCAGGTGATCCCGCACGTCACCGACGAGATCAAGGCCGCGATCTTCCGCGCCGCCGAGGGCGGCGACGTGCTGATCGTCGAGGTCGGCGGCACGGTCGGCGACATCGAGTCGCTGCCGTTCCTCGAGGCGATCCGCCAGATGCGCGGCGACGTGGGTCGCGACAACACCTGCTACATCCACACGGCACTCGTGCCCTATATCGCCACTGCGGGCGAGCTCAAGACGAAGCCCGTGCAGCACTCGGTGAAGGAGCTGCGCACCGTCGGCATCTCGCCCGACGTGATTCTGTGCCGCACCGACCGCTTCCTGCCGAAGTCGGTGAAGGCGAAGATCGCGCTCTTCTGCAACGTCGACGACGACGCCGTGATCACGGCCAAGGACGTGCAGAGCATCTACGAGGTGCCGCTGATCCTGCACAAGGAGGGCGTCGACGAGAAGCTGGCCCAGATCCTCAATATCTGGACCGGCCAGCCGAACCTCTCCGCCTGGCAGGAGCTGGTCTCGCGCGCGCAGAACCCCGAGACCGAAGTCACGATCGCGATGGTCGGCAAGTACGTCGAGCTGACCGAGTCGTACAAGAGCCTGAACGAGGCGCTCTACCACGGCGGCTTCGCGCACAAGGCGCGCGTGCACATCGAGTACGTCGATTCGGAGAAGCTCGACGACCCGAGCGTGCTCGCGAGCGCCGACGGCATCCTGGTGCCGCACGGCTTCGGCAGCCGCGGCGCCGAGGGGAAGATCCTGGCCGTGCGCTACGCGCGCGAGAAGCGCGTGCCGTTCTTCGGCATCTGCTACGGCATGCAGCTCATGGTGATCGAGTACGCGCGCCACGTCGCGAATCTCGAAGGCGCGAACTCGAGCGAGATCGACCCGGCGACGAAGCACCCCGTGATCGACCTGCTGCCCGAGCAGCGCAAGATCGAAGCGAAGGGCGCGACCATGCGCCTCGGCGCCTACCCGTGCGCCCTGAAGCCGGGCACGCGTGCGTACGAGGCCTATGGGCGCGAGGAGATCTCCGAGCGCCATCGCCACCGCTACGAGTTCAATCCCGAGTACCGCGAGAAGCTGTCGGCGGCGGGGCTCATCCTCTCCGGCAGCTCGCCCGACGGGCGGCTCGTGGAGATCGTCGAGGTGGCCGACCATCCGTGGTTCCTCGGCTGCCAGTTCCACCCGGAGTTCGCCTCGACGCCGTTCCGCCCGTCGCCGCTCTTCGTGGCGTTCGTCGGCGCGGCGATCGAACGGAGCGCGCAGCGGCGTTGATGGGATCGCGCTGCGCGGTTGCGCCGGCTGCGCGGCTTCCCTAAAACCTGCTGCTCGTCTGGGGCGTTAGCTCAGTTGGCTAGAGCGCCGTGCTCACACCGCGGAGGTCACTGGTTCGAGCCCAGTACGCCCCACCAGAACGTGGTCCGGTAGCTCAGCCTGGATAGAGCACCAGCCTCCGAAGCTGGGGGTCGCGCGTTCGAATCGCGCCCGGATCACCATCTCTGGCTCTTCGCGCTCGCGTGTGATCGCGCGCACCGCGCGACCGAGCGGCTGCCGGAAGAATCCGAGCCACGTGAAGCTCCGCGTGCTCGCAGCGCTGCTCGCGCTCGTCGCGTCGCCGGCGCACGCTGAGTTCCGTTTCGAGGAAGGCTTCGAGAAGCCCGCATCGACGTCGGCGAGCGCCTACCTCGCGAGCCGTGGCTGGTACGACCTCGCGAGCCCCGTGATCACGACGGCCGAGAGCCACACGGGCGGCGCGTCGCTGGCCTACACCATCCAGCAGGGCCAGACCGCGGCCGGCGGCATGCGCCTCCGCATCCCGCCTTCGCGCACGGTGTACCTGCGCTTCGCGCGCAAGTACCCGACGACCTGGCTCTGGCCCCTCGCCGATCACGCGCTGCACGACTTCTACGTCTGGGCGAACGCCGGCGCCTACGAGGCGCCGACCAGCGTGCCCTTCGCGTTCTACGTGGAGGCGAGCAGCAAGACGGTCGGCGGCTTGCGCCGCAACGGCATCGCCTTCACGCAGACGAAGAACGCGGCCGGCGTGTATGCGGGGTTCGACGACCCGGAGTTCCAGGTCGTGTTCTCGAGCGGCGTCTGGCACGTCGTCGACGCGGTGATCCGCATGAACGATCCCGGCCAGGCCAACGGAGAGCTCGCGATGTCCGTCGACGGTGTCGCGCGCATCCAGCGCACCGGGATGACGTTCCAGGACGCCGCCGGAAGCCTGCTCTTCGACCAGATCTTCTTCGGCCCCTACTTCCACGAAGGCGCACGGCAGACGCAGACCTTCTGGACGGACGACGTCGTCGTCTCCGATTCGCCGATCGCGGGTCCCGCCGCGGTGCCTCTGCCCCTCTGGATGCCGCTCCTCGCGGGCGCGTTGCTCTCCGTCGTCTCTCGGCGACGCATTCGAAGAGCATTCTTCTTCCGTTGAGCCCCGACACAGTCCCGTACCGGCTGCATGTAGAATGGCTCCGTTGGGGTTGTAACGGGAAGGGACGGGAAAGATGCGGCGCAGTCGCTACGCGTTCGTGTCGTTTTGGTTTGCTGTCGCTCTCGCGAGTTCGTCCGCTCGAGCCACGATCGTCGACACGGGCGACGTGAGCTTGACGGGCAACGACCTCGCCATCGGGAACACGGCGGACGGCAGCCGTGCGGTCGCTGCGCAGAGCGATGGCCCCTACGACTCGGCCACGCTCGGCGTCGCCGATGGCGCGACCGGGACGCTCTCGCTCGACGATGCTTCGTTCACGACGACGGGGACGTTCACCGGAGGCGTCGAGGGCAAAGCGGTCGTCGATCTGCACAGCGGGAGCACGCTCGCGACCGGAGGGGCGGTGCTAGGCACCGCGACGCTCACATTGGACGGCGGCTCGTCGTGGGTCAATGGCGGTGCGATGACCTACCGAGCCATAAATCCCGCGATGTCGGAACCGGGTCCGAGAATCGCGATCGTTGGCGGTGCAACAGTGTTCACCGATGGAGTTCTAGCGACCGGAATTCCGAATCCCTACATGGGTTCGGATGGAATCCATTTGAGCATCGAAGGCACGGGATCAGCATGGTGGAACAGCGGTCCACTACCGTTGTATGGCCACTCCACATTGTCACTGACGGATGGCGCAACGGCTCGCGATGCTGGCGTTGTCGTGGGCTATCAGGGGCAGAGCACGCGCATCGTTGTGGATGGCCCCG
>DASUFZ010000101.1:0-3390 GCA_036274295.1 Myxococcota bacterium | reverse complement strand
GCCGACGAGCGCCGCGTCGAAGTAGCGCGCAACGGGCGCCGACAGATTCGCGCTGCTCTCGGGATCGTCGAAGCAGCCGTAGACGTTGAGCGTGGAGAGGTGCGGCAGCCAGTCGGGATGGACGTTCGCGCCGTTGAGGTTCCAGAAGACGTCCGCTCCCCGCGCCGCCTCGATCAGCTCGTCGCGCAAGCGCACGAGCGCGGGGTCGCGGCGGCGCCAGCGGCGATCGAGATCGTCGAAGCGCATGCGCGGCGCGGGAGCGTCGGGGACGAGGCAGATCGGCTCGACCTCGTATCCGTACCCGCGCGCGCGCTCGGCCAGCGCGCGGAACCAGCGGACGGCCTCGTCCGACCAGCCGAGGTGGCCGAGCAGGATCTTCACGCGCGCGCTCCCGCCGACGGAACGCGATAGAGCCCGACCCACGAGTCCTGGAGGTGCAGCACGCGGCCTCGCAGCAGGCCGTCGCGGAAGAGCCGGTCGATGCCCGAGGCGACGCTTCCGATCCACGGGTACGTGCGCACGAGGCCCGGATGGAAGTCGTGCCACAGGATCACGGCGCCCTCGCGGCAATGCGCCAGCACCTTGCGCGTGTCGTGGTAGACGAAGTCGGCGTCGTGGCAGCCGTCGATGAACGCCACGTCGAGCGGGCCCACGTCGGGTTCCCAGTGCGCCGTGTTCGCGAGGATCTGCGCGACGTTTGTGAGCTGTCGCTCGCGCACGTAGCTGCCGATCTCGTCGAGCGACGGCGCGAAGGTCGTGAGCCGGCCGCCGCCGGCAATCTCGTCCGGCGGGATGTTGACGGTGTGGACCGTCGCGTGCGGCGCGTTCTCGGCCATCAGCGCCGTCGTCAGGCCGCGGCCCGTGCCGATCTCGAGCAGGCTCTTGCGCCCCTCGTTCGCACAGGCGGCGCCGATCACCTCGGCGTCGCGCATGCGGCGCTCGTGCAGGTCCTCGATCCCGCGGAAGGCGCGCAGGTGCTCGCCGCGCAGCACGGGCCGGCGCTGCCAGCCCATCGCGAGCAGCAGCTGCTCGAGCCCGCGCACCTCGACGACGCGCCCGCCGAGCTCGCACAACGGGTCGAGCCAGCGCGCGACCCGGCGATGAAGGGCGCGTTCGATCCGCCGGATCATCGGATCCCCTCCGTCGTCCAGGCGATGCGCGGCTGGAGCTTCGCGCGCACCGGCTCGGAGGGGTACGCGCGGTTGACGGGCGAGGTCGGCGTGACGGCGAGGCGGATCGCGATGCCGTCGCCGGTCAGGCTGCGCACGTTGTGGAGGGCGGCGCGCAGCACCAGCAGGTAGTCGTGCGGCGCGAGCAGGCACGCGGGCAACGTCGCGACCGAGCGGTAACGGCCGGGAGCCATCACGTCCATCGAGTCGGCGTCGTCGTCGTGGAACGAGCGGATCAGGCGCTCGTGGTCCTCGTCGCACAGGTCGAAGTAGACGCGCAGCCCGGCGGCGTACTCGAGGACGTCGTAGACCATCTCGATCTCGACGGGCTCGCCGTTTCCGACGGCCGTGGTGGCGCGGCCCTGCTGGCGCACGCGCACGTCGACCAGGCGGAAGGACGGATCGCGCGGTAGCGCGTTGATCGTCTCGGGCAGCTTCTCGAGCGAGTCGCTCTGCTCCACGCTCGCGAGGTAGGCGGCGACGACCTCCTCCGTCGGGCCCGCCGCGACGAGGCGGCCGCCCGAGAGCAGGACGGAGCGCGGGCACAATCTCCGCACGGTCTTCATGTTGTGGCTGACGAAGAGGAGCGTGCTGCCGCCGCGCGCGACGTCGCTCATCTTGCCGATGCAGCGCTTCTGGAAGGCCGCGTCGCCGACGGCGAGCACCTCGTCGACGATCAGGATCTCGGGGCGCAGGTGCGCGGCGACGGCGAAGGCCAGCCGCACGCGCATGCCGGACGAGTAGCGCTTGATCGGCGTATCGAGGAAGCGCTCGACGCCCGCGAAGGCGACGATCGCGTCGAAGGCGGCGTCGATCTCCGCCTTGCGCATGCCGAGGATGACGCCGTTCAGGTACACGTTCTCGCGTCCGCTCAGCTCCGGATGGAAGCCGGTCCCGACCTCGAGCAGGCTGCCGACCCGGCCGAGGATCTCCGCGTACCCGGACGTCGGCGCGGTGATGCGCGCCAGGATCTTCAGCAGGGTGCTCTTGCCGGCGCCGTTCGCGCCGATCACGCCGAGCACCTCGCCGCGCTCGACCTCGAGATCAACGTCGCGCAGCGCCCAGATCTCGCGCGCGTCCGGCCGCTCCGCGGGCCCGCGTCGCAGCACGCGGCGGAGCCCGCGCGCCGCGCTCTCACGCAAGGTGCGGTAGACCTCGCGCTCGCCGAGGCGGAAGCGCTTCGAGAGCTTCCCGGTGCGGACGGCGATGGGAGACGACATCAGACGAGGTCCGCGAAGACGCGCTCCATGCGCCGGAAGTAGAAGGCGCCGCCGACGAGCAGCAGCGCGACCATCGCCAGCGAGCCCGCGAGCAGCGCGCCCTGCGGCGGAGCGGTGCCGAGCAGCGCCCAGCGGAATCCCTCCACCACGCTCGCCATCGGGTTCAGCCCGTAGAGCGCGCGCACCCATGCGGGCTGATCCCGCATCACGCTCTCGGTCGTGTAGACGACGGGCGTCGCGTACATCCAGATCTGGACGAGGAAGGGAATGATGAGCTGCACGTCCCGGTAGACCGCGTTCAGCGCCGAGAGCCACAGGGACGCGGCGAGCGCCGTGAGCGCAGCCAGCGCGACGAAGAGCGGCAGCGCGAGCACGGCAGGACCCGGCGTGATCCCGCAGACGAGCAGCATCACGAGCAGCACCGCGAAGGTCACGGCGAAGTCGACGAGCGCGGAGAGCACCGGCGCGAGCGGGATCAGCAGGCGCGGGAAGTAGACCTTGGTGACGAGCTGCTGGCTCGCCGCGACGCTGCGCCCCGACGCGGTGAGCGACGTCGCGAAGAGCTGCCACGGCGCCAGCGCGCAGAACGTCGAGACGGCATACGGGATGCCATCCGGCGTCGGCAGGCCGCGCGGCCCGAGCAGCAAGGAGAAGAGCACGGCGAAGATGCCCGTCGTCAGCAGCGGCTGGAGCACCGCCCAGCCGACACCGAGCAGAGACTGCTTGTAGCGGATCTGGATGTCGCGCAGCGCCAGGTGGACGGCGAGCTCGCGAGAGCGCCACAGCTCGCCGAGCTCGAGCGGCATCCAGCCGCGCGGCGCCTCGATCCGCACCCGCCGCGGCAGAGCCTCGGTTTCTCGCGGTGATCCGGGGCCGAGCTGCACGGTCACGATCCCTTCATCGTCGCAGGCGAAGAGGCGCTTGAGCCGCGCTCACGGGGCGTTCGCGCGAGCTCGAGGAGCACCCGCCAGGCGAAGCGCGGGTTGTGGTGCAGGTAGCGG
>DASUFZ010000100.1:0-6830 GCA_036274295.1 Myxococcota bacterium | reverse complement strand
GGCGTGGCGAAGCGGAGGTCCGCGCCCTGCGGCTTCACCTTCGCGTAGTCGATGCGCGACGGGTCGAGCGTCACCAGCACGGGGAAGTCGGTCAGCGCCTGCGCCTGCGCGGCGTTGTCGAAGCGCAGCTTGCGGCGGACGCCCCACGAAGGGTCGATCCAGCCGGCCGGCGGCAGATCCGTGACGGTGAGCCGCAGCTCGAGGTGCGACGGGTACTCGTGATCCGGCGCGAGGAACGAGCCGCTGGCCGCGCCGCTCGACGTCGTGAGCGGGTGCGTGTGGCAGTCCGTCGGCGAGTCGCAGTGGTGCATCAGGATCTGGAGCTCGAGGCGCGACGCCGGGAGCAGGCCGTCCTGGAGATCCGTGCCCTGGAGCGTGTAGTCGACCGACTCGCCGACCGACCACTGGAACGAAGGCGAGGGCGCCGTGATGGCGGCCACGGGCGGCGTGTTGTCGACCGAGATCAGCACGCTCGCGACGTCGCTGGCGCCGCCGGTGTCCTGCACGCGCAGGCTCACGACGTGGCCGCCGGCCTGCGTGTAGATGAAGACCGGCGTGGGCAGCGCCGAGTCGTCGAACTGGCCGTCGCCGTCGAGGTCCCAGGCGTAGAGCAGGCTCGCGCCGTCCTCCGGGTCGCTCGAGCCCGCACCGGTGAAGTGCACCTCGAGCGGCGCCATGCCGTTCGTCTGCGACGCGTCGATCACGGCCGTCGGCGGCTCGTTCGCCGCGAAGTACTCGACCCGGTAGATGCGCCCGTTGTCGAAATCGACGTAGTAGAGGCGCCCGTCCGCGGCCATCTGGATGTCGACGACGCGCCCCGACGCCTGCGAGACGAGCGGCGCGATCTGGTTCTTGTCGGGCAGCCCGTTCGCGCCCGCGTAGAGCGTCCACACGCACTGGCGCGACGAGTCGGAGAAGAAGAGCGCGTTGTCGTACGCGGGCGGGAAGTTGCCGCCCGTGTTGAAGAGGATGCCCGTGGCGGAGGACGAGCCCGTGCCGCAGAGCTCCCCCGGCACGACCTGCGCATTGTGGTGATAGGCGTAGTAGGGCGCGGTGGTGGTGATGCCGGCCGGGATCGCCGGGGCGAGCTCGCCATAGAGGCGCCGGCACAGGTTGCGGCCCTGGTAGCCGCTCTGCTTCGCGCTGCCCGCGTTGTCGCCCTCGTAGCAGGGCCAGCCGAAGTTCTCGACCGTGCCGGCGGGATCCTGGACGCGCTCGATCTCCTCCCACGTGTTCCAGCCGACGTCGGTGATCCAGATCTCGTTCGTGCCCGGGCGCTTGTTGATGCGGAACGGGTTGCGCAGGCCGATCGCGGCGATGAAGTCGTCGCCGGCGATGCCGTTGCCGACGAGCGGATTCGTCGCGGGCGCCGTCGGCGGCTGCGTGCTGACGTCGAGGCGGAGGAGCGAGCCGCCATACGAAGTGGGGTCGCTGGCCGTCGCCGGTGTCAGGATGTCCTGCGCGCGCAACGCGCCGCCCTGCGCGTCGACGAGGGTCGGGTCGCCGATCGGGTCGACGGGGTCGCCGCACGGGTTGACGGGATCGCCGTCCTGGCCCCAGTCCGCGAAGTTGAAGCTCGCGCCGTCGCCCGCGCTCACGTAGAGGTAGCCGTCGCCGCCGAAGACGAGATCGCCGGTCGAGTGCGAGGGATACTGCTGGCACCAGTTGCCCTGGAGCATCACCTGCTCGGTGCCGACCATCGTCGCCGGGTTCACCGAGATGCGCGACAGGCGCCCGAAGACGACGCAGCCGTCGCCGGTCGGGCCGGGCGGCGTCGGACAGGGATCGCCCGTCGAAGGGGAGGGCGTGCCCGTGCCCCAGCGCGGCTGCGACGGATCGCCGAAGCGCGGATCGCCCGGCGGCCAGGTGTCGTGCGCGTAGAGCACGTAGAGATAGGGCGTCGCCGGGAAGTTCGGGTGCACGGCCAGGCCGAGCAGGCCGCGGTCCCAGAAGTTGTGGACCGAAGCGCGCAGGTCGACGACCTGCGTGGGTGTCGGGTCGTCGAAGCTGTCGTAGAAGAAGACGAGGCCGGATTTCTCCGCCACGAAGATCTGGCCGGCCGGCCCGAAGCGGATCGCGGTCGGATTCACCCGCCCCTGGATGGCGATCGTCTCCTGGAAGCCGGGCGGCAGGGTGGCGGCGCGTGCGTCGGCGCCTGCGCAGAAGAGCAGCAAGAAGAGCAGAACGGGTCGGAGCGCGAAGCGAGGCGGCATCTCCAGGGGGTGACCGCGACCTCGCGCGAGGTGACCGCCGCGCCCGCTTCTGCTGGTATTCTGCGCCCGCGTGAACCGCATGGATCGCGACGACGATGAGCAGGATCTGGTCCGGCGCCTGCGCGGGGGCGACGACGCGGCCTACGACGTGCTCGTCCGCACGCACGCGGGGCGCCTGCTCGCGGTCGCACGCCGCATGCTGCGCGTCGAAGAGGATGCGCGGGATGCCCTCCAGGAGGCGTTCCTCCAGGCCTTCAAGGGCATCGAGCGCTTCGAGGGCGGCGCGCGGCTCTCGACCTGGCTGCACCGGATCGTGGTCAACGCCTGCCTGATGCGCCTGCGCACCCGCAGCCGCAAGCCGGAGCAGCCGATCGAGGAGCTGCTGCCGCGCTTCTACGAGGACGGCCACCGCATCGACCCGGGCCCGCCCTGGCGGTCCGAAGGGGTGGACCCCGTGGAGCAGCGCGAGGTCGCGACCCTGGTCCGGGGGGCCATCGATCGGCTGCCCGAGATCTTCCGTAACGTCCTGCTGCTGCGCGACATCGAAGGGCTCGACACGGAGGAGACGGCCCGCCTGCTGGACGTCAAGGCCGACACGGTGAAGGTGCGCCTGCACCGCGCCCGCCAGGCGCTGCGCGCGCTATTGGAGCCGCACTTCTCGGGCGAGGCCGCATGAAGCCGCGCATGCTGACCTGCAAGGAGCTGATCGAGTTCCTCGCCGACTACGTCGAGGGCGAGCTCGCGGCCGACGAGCGCACGCGCTTCGACGCGCACCTCGCCGTGTGCCCGCACTGCGTCGACTACCTGCACGGCTATCGCGAGTCGGTCCGCCTGGGCCAGGCCGCTTTCGCGGACGGCTCCATCCCGGACGACGTCCCCGCCGAGCTCGTCGACGCGATCCTGGCTGCGAGGCGACGCTCGTAACTTCCTCGTGTCCCCTGGCATCGGATGCGCAACCGATCGCCACCGCGCACCCGCAACGGGTTGCGCAAGGAGACACGACGATGAAGACCCGATCGATCCTCACGACCGCGACCGCTTCCCTCTGCGCCTTCGCCGCCGCCTCGGCCGCGTCCGCCAACTCGGCCATGGCGCCCGTCCGCTACCAGGTCGTCTTCGAGCGCACCTGGAGCTCGGAGACGCACCCGGCGGACTTCCCGCTGCTCGCGCACTTCTCGCCGGTGATCGGCGTGACGCACGACGGCAGCTACGAGCCGTTCCGCGCGGGCGCGACGGCGACGCCGGGCCTCGAGCACCTGTGCGAGGAGGGCAAGCACCAGCCGCTCGACGGCGAGATCCGCAACGCCGTCGCCAAGGGCGAGGCCGGCGCGCTGATCGAGACGTCGGACCCGCTGCGCAACGTGCCGCAGCAGGCGATGGCGACCTTCGAGATCGACTCCGCGCACCCGATGGTGTCGATCGCGGCGATGATCGCGCCGAGCCCCGACTGGTGCGCGATCGCGGCCGACGTGAACCTGCTCGAGAACGGCCAGTGGGTGGCGAAGAAGACGCTCTCGCTCGAGGCGTGGGACGTCGGCACCGACTCGGCGAAGAGCTACCGCGCGCTCGACGACGACACGCAGCCGCGCACGCCGATCATGCTGAACGAGCTGCCCTACTTCCAGATGAACGGGAAGCGCGTGCCGGTCGGCAGCGTGACCTTCATCCGCCAGTAGCGCGCCACCTCACACGACGAGCGCCTCCCCCGCCCGCGCGGCGGGGGAGGCGCCGTCTCGCCGGAGATCCGCCATGCACCGCGACGCCCTTCGCCTTCTCGCCTGCGCGCTCGCGAGCCTCGGCTCGGCCTGCGCCTGGATCCACCCGACCGAGCCGCTGCGACCCGTGCCGTCCGAGGTCGCGCTGCCGCGCTTCGAGGAGGTGCCCGTCGACTTCGCGCACCGCTGGGACCACGCGACGTCCCACCACCTGACCGGCGCTGCGGTGCTCGACGTCGACGGCGACGGCCGCCAGGAGGTCTTCGCCGGCGGCGGCGCGGGACAGCCCGACGCGTTGCTCGCGCTGGAGGACGGACGTCTGGTCGACCGCATCGAGGGCACGGGCCTCTCGTCGCTCGCGGCGACCTACGGCTCCTGCGCCATCGATCTCGACGGCGATGCCGACGTGGACCTCGTCGTCGCGCGCAACGACGGCCTCACGCTCTACCTGAACGAGGGCGGGCGCTTCCGCGCGCAGCCGCTCGCCGTCGATCTCCCCGAGAACTCGGTGCCGCTCGCCGTCGCCGCGGCCGACATCGAGCACGACGGCGACGTCGACCTCTACGTCTCCGTGTTCGTCGACTTCCCGCACTTCGTGCCGGCCACCTTCAACGTGCCGGCGCACGCGAAGGCCAATCGACTGCTGCGCAACGACGGCGACCTCCACTTCACGGACGTCACGACGTCCGTCACGGCCTCGAAGCAGAACACCTTCACGTCGCTCTTCGTCGACCTCGACGGCGACCGCTACCAGGACCTCGTGGTCGCGCAGAACACCGGCCAGGTCGAGATCCTGCGCAACCTGCACGACGGCGGCTTCGCGGCCGTGCCGTTCGAGTCGGGCTACGGCTTCTGGATGGGCGTCGCCGCCGGCGACGTCGACGGCGACGGCGATCAGGACCTCGCCTTCACGAACGTCGGCGACGCGTTTCCGGCGTTCGCGGTGAAGGGCGACCGCCACGACGACCAGCCCTACGCGGGGGGCTGGCGGCTCTGGCGCAACGACGGCGGCTTCCGCTTCACGGACATCACGCACGAGGCCGGCCTCGACGGCATGGGCTTCGCGTGGGGCATCGTGTTCGAGGACGTCAACTTCGACGGCCGCCTCGACCTGCTGGCGTCGCAGAACTACGTCAAGTGGCCCGTGTATCGCTTCTTCAAGTTCCCGGGCAAGGTGCTGCTCCAGACGGGCGCCGGACCGGAGTTCCGCGCGGCCGACGTGGCCGAGAATCGCGCCTACAGCAACTCGCCGGTGGTCGCCGATCTCGACGGCGACGCGCGCCCCGATCTCTTCTGGCTCAACAACGACGGTCCGAGCCGCGCGTACCTGAACCGCAGTGAGGGCCGCGCCGTGGTGGTCGGCATGCCCGATGCGCCGTCGTCGCTCGGCGCGCAGGTGCGCCTCGAAGGGCGGGGCGCCCACTACACGCGTGAGATCGCGTCGTCGTCGGGCCTCGGCAGCGATCAGAGCGCCGACCTCGTGTTCGGCCTCGGGGCATTCGAGCATGCCGAGCGCCTCGTGGTCTCGTGGCCGGACGGCCGCACGCTCGTGATCGAGGATCCGCCGGTCGGCCGGCGCATCGCGATCGAGCCGCCCGCGATGGCCGGCGCCGGGTCGCTCGCGCAGACCGGTGCGCCGCGCGTCGAGGAGGTCGTGCGATGAAGCGCACGCTCCTCGAGATCGCGGCGCTCGCGCTCCTGCTGACCGCGATCGACCAGCTCTATCGCGTCCTGCATCCCCAGGTGGACCTCGTGCGCGCGACCCTCGTCGGAGGGACGGCGTGGGTCGCGCTCACGGGGCTCGGGCGTCTGCGCCTCGGGCGCCTGCCGGTGATGCGCGGCGCACTGGCGATCTTCGCCTCGGCCTTCCTGAGTGTGCTCGCGATCGAGGCGGGCCTGCTCGTCTCGCGCTCGCGCGTCTCGGCGGCGGTGCACGTCGCGATCCTCGCGGCCGCGTACGTCTCGCTCGGCCGGCGTTGCGCCGCCGCGGCCTCCGCGACAGAGTGTCCCGGCCTCCCACAGGAGTGAACCCATGCCGAAGATCGCCGTCCTCGTCGGCAGCATCCGCCGCGACTCCATCAACCGGAAGCTCGCGCAGGCGCTCGTGAAGCTCGGCGAGGGGAAGTTCGAGCCGATCTGGGTGCGCATCGACGATCTGCCGCTCTTCAGTCAGGACGACGAGAAGGCGCCGACGCCCGCGGTCACGCGCATGAAGAACGAGATCGCCTCCGCGGACGGCATCCTGTTCGTGACGCCCGAGCACAACCGCTCGGTCCCGGCAGCGCTGAAGAACGCGATCGATTGGTGCACGCGTCCCTACGGCACGAGCGTGCTCGCCGGCAAGCCGTGCGCCGTCGCGGGCACTGCGCAGGGGTTGATCAGCGCCGCGATCGCGCAGACGCACCTGAAGAGCATCCTGCTGACGATCACCGGCGGCGTGCTCGGCCAGCCCGAGTGCTACATCCGCTGGGACGAGAAGCTGATCGACGCCGACGACAACATCCCCAACGAGAGCACGCGCAAGTTCCTGAGCGGCTACGTCGAGCGCATGGTCTCGTTCGTGGCGGCGCTCGCGAAGTCCTAGCGCGCGAACCCCGCGGCGATGTTCACCGCCAGCGCGAGGATCACGGTGTTGAAGAAGAACGAGATGATGCTGTGGGCGAGCGTCGTGCGGCGCAGGCGCTGCGACTGCGTCTGGACGTCCGAGACCTGCGACGTCATGCCGACCACGAACGAGTAGTAGAGGAAGTCCGCCATGTCCGGCTCGTCGCCGCCGGGGAAGTCGAGCCCCGCGGTGTAGCCGGACTTCGCCGACTCGTCCGGCGTGTAGTAGAGATGCGCGTAGCGGAACGCCGCGATCGTGTGCACGGTGAACCAGCCGAGCAGGACCGAGAGCACCGCG
>DASUFZ010000099.1:0-14231 GCA_036274295.1 Myxococcota bacterium | reverse complement strand
TCATCGCGAAGTCGAAGCCGACTTCCTCCGCGCGCCTCGCGAGCCGCACGAGCTCCTCGGGCGGCTGCTCCTCGGAAGAGAGCGCGTATCCGAATGCCGTCATGGGGAAGTCCTCCACGGCGTCGTGGAGCAAGGGACGTGCCGCGGCCGGGCGACGTCCCGCGGAGCGCGGGCGCTCGATTTCTACAAACGAGCGGAAGAGTGCACGCGCGAGCCGTGCGGATCGCGTCGTCGCGGCACATGGGTTGCACACTCGCTGCGATCTTCATGGGATTCGTGCGCGGCGAGATCATCGTGTACCGCATCGTCGAGGCCGGGAGAGCCGACACGGCCTTCACCGGCGAGGATGCGCTCGAGAACGGCGGGCGCTGGAGCGAGCCGGGGGATGCCGTGGTCTATACGTCGGGCTCCCTGCCGCTCGCCGCGCTCGAGGCGCTCGTCCATGGCAAGGGCAGGAACTCGACGCGGTACGTCTGCATCCCGGCGTACATCCCCGACCACGTGTCGCTGACGCGCGGCTCGCGGCTCCCGCGCGAGTGGAACGCGCGGCCGCCCAAGTCGGCGAGCCGCCTCTTCGGAACGCGCTGGCTGCGTTCCGGACGCCATGCGGTGCTCGCGGTCCCCTCCGCCGTCATGCCGTCGGAGCACAACTTCCTGCTCGATCCGACGCATCCGGATTTCGCCGCCATCCAGGTGGGGCGCCCGGTTCCCTTCCGCTTCGACCCTCGCCTGATGCTCGCGCGCTAGTTAGTCGCAGCCGATCCGCTCGAGCGCGCGCCGCTCGGGCTCCTGCGGCGCATCCAGCACGCCGCGCCGCGCGCCGAGCTCCATCGTGGCCCGCCGCTCCGGGGTGTAGACCGGCCAGCTCCCGAGCGCCTCGCAGGACGGGTCGCCGCCGCGCGCGAAGGCGCACCAGGCGTCCATCATCGCCTCGGAGAGGCGTTCGGCCGCCTCGCCGCCGCCCGCGAATTCCGCCATGCCCGGCGCGTCGAGCGTGCCGAAGCTGAAGGGCAGATCCAGCGCGTGGCAGGCCCCATGGATGCCGCCGCGCGCGGGAGAGGTCCAGGTGAACTGGTACATCCAGCTGTTGCGCGAAGGCGCCCGCAGCGCGGCGAGTCGCGCGCTGTGGAAGCGGAGCGACAGATCCGTCTGGATCGACAGGAAGAGATCGGCGGGCGCGCACGGCTCGCCCCGCGCCGTGCGCTCGGCGCGATGCACGGCGATCAGCTCGCGGCTGGCCTCGGCGCGCGCCGCCTCCGCCAGCCACGGGAGCTGCGCGGCGACGACGAGCGCGACCAGATCCTCCGAGTCGAACGGCATGCCGACGTAGAGGCGCATCTCGTCGCGGGTGGTGCCGATCAGCAGCGGCAGCTTCGCCGCGAAGCCGCGCGCGAAGGCGTCTCCCGGCTCGTCGACGAGAGTGCGGCCGTCCGGCACCGGCGTGTAGAACATGCCCGTGCGGTGGGGACCCGCGGCCGCGCACGCGTACTGCGCTTCGAGCAGCGCGGCGAGCGGCGCCTCGCGCAGGCACTTCGCGTCTCCGCCCGGCGCGCCGAGCTTCGCGAGCACCCTGTGGGTGCGCGCTTCGGCTTCCTGCGGCGTCAACATCCCGCGCGGCGCCGCGCTCTGCACGATCGCGCCCGCGAAGAGACCCTCCGCCTCGGGCATGCCCGCCAGCGCGCACAGGCTGCCGGCGCCGGCCGACTCGCCGAAGACGGTCACGCGTGCGGGATCGCCGCCGAAGGCCGCGATCGATGCGCGCACCCAGCGCAGCGCCGCGATCTGGTCTTGGAGGCCGACGTTCGCGACGTGCGCGTCGCCGGGCGCCGGCGCGAAGCTGAAGCCGAGCGCGCCGACCCGGTAGTTGAGCGTCACGACGACGACCTCGCCGCGCGCCGCCAGACGCCGGCCGTCGTAGAGCGGCACGCAGGCCGTGCCGCCGATGAAGGCGCCGCCGTGGAGCCACACGAGCACCGGCCGCGCGGCCGCGTCGCAGCCGGGCGTGAAGACGTTCAGGCTGAGGCAGTCCTCGCCGCAGTGCGCGCCGTGGAGGAGGCCGAGCGCGCCGACGAGCGGATCCTCGCGCTGCGGCTGCGCGGCGCCGAAGCGCGTGGCATCCCGTGTGCCGCGCCACGACGGCGCCGGCTGCGGCGGACACAGGCGCAGCACCCCGATGGGCGGCGCCGCGTACGGAATGCCGAGGAAGGCGCTGACGCCGCGGCCGTCCGCGCGAGCGCCCTCGAGTCTTCCCTGCGGCGTCTCGACAACCGGCATGCGCGCGGCTCATCCTACGCGACCCCGGCGTGGGCTGCGACGCCGTCGCCATGGAGAGGCCGCGTGGAATCGCTGGCACAGGTCATCGATCGCCACGCGCGGCGCACGCCGGAACGCCTCGCCTTCGTCGCGGGCGACGCGCGCCTCACGTGGCGAGGCTACGCGGAGGGCTCCGACCGCGTCGCCGAGCAGCTGCTGCGCGCGGGACTGCGCGCGGGTGAGCGCGTCGGCGTGCTGCTGCCGGACGGCCCCGGCGTCCACCTCGCCTATGTCGCCGCCGAGAAGGCAGGGCTCACCGTCGTCGGCATCGGGCCGCGCGCCGGCGCCGACGAGATCCGCCACCTGCTCACGCGCACGCAGGCGAGCGCCCTGCTCTCAGCCGCCGCGCATCGCGAGCACGACCTGCGCGCGCTCGTCGCAGGGCTGCGCGCCGAGGGCCTCCCGCTCGAGCATCACTTCCTGGTGGAGGGCGAGCTGCTCGACGCCTCGCGGCTCGCGCGCGACGGCGGCAGCACACCGGCCGCGGTGCCGGCGCAAGCAAAGCCGCTCGGGCCCGCCGACCTCTTCCTGCTCAACTCGACCTCCGGCACCACGGGTCTCCCTAAGTGCGTCATGCACGATCAGCAGCGCTGGTTCGCGTTCCACGCGCTCGCCGTCGAGGCCGCCGATCTGTCCTCGCGCGACGTCTTCTGCTCCGCGCTGCCGACGCCCTTCGGCTTCGGCATCTGGACGGCGCACGTGACGCCGGCGCTCCTCGGCGCCCCCTGCGTGCTGCTGCCGCGCTTCGACGCCGAGGCGCTCGTGCGCGAGCTCGCCAGGTGGCGGGTCAGCGTGCTCGCCGCGGTCAGCACGCAGTTCATCCTCATGCTCGAGACGAAGGCGCTCGCCGCCACCGCTCTCACACACCTGCGCGTCCTCTTCACGGGCGGCGAGGCGGTGCCGTATGCGCGCGCGGCCGCCTTCGAGGAGCGCACCGGCGCGCGCGTGCTCCAGTTCTACGGCTCGAACGAGACGGGCGCGCTCTCGCGCACGACCTTGCGCGACTCGCGCGACGTGCGCCTGCGCACCGCGGGCCGCGTGATCGACTCGATGCAGGTGCGGCTCTTCGACGACGACGGGCGCGACGTCACCAGCTCGGGACGCGGGCAGCCCGGCTGCAAGGGCGCGCTCACGAGCGCGGGCTACTACGGCGACGAGGCGGCGAATCGCGAGCTCTTCACGCGCGACGGCTGGATGCTGACCGGCGACGTCGTCGAGATCGACGCAGACGGCGTGCTGCGCGTCGTCGGCCGCAAGGCCGACTTCATCATCCGCGGCGGCAAGAACGTGAGCGCCGCCGCCGTCGAGGAGGCCGTCGCCACGCACGAGGCCGTCGCGCTCGCGGCCGCCGTCGCCATGCCCGACCCGATCTTCGGCGAGCGCGTCTGTGTCTACGCGGAGCTCTTGCCGGGGACCTCGCTCGAGCTCGCCGAGCTCGTCGCGCATCTGCTGGCGCGGGGGGTGTCGGTGGAGTACCTCCCGGAGCGCCTCGTCGTCGTCGACGCGCTGCCGCGCTCGTCGGGAGGCAAGATCGCCAAGGGCGCGCTGCGCGCCGACATCGCGCGGCGGATCGGCGCCGGCGAGTAGAGGTCCCGAGAGTGGCGAGCCACATCACGCGCTACGACCTCATGCCGATCCCGCCGATCGAGGCGCACACGCAGTGGTTCGACGCCGGCGCCGTGCGCTTCGGCGTCGAGTACCGCCTGCTGACCGACGCCATCGCCGCCGCCGCGGAGGTCGAGGCCGCGACCGGAACGGACCGCGCGGATCCGGCGAGCTTCGACGACCGCGGCGTCTCGATCCACGTCGAGGGACGCGACGCGCAGGGCGCGCTCGAGTACCTGCGCTTCGACTGCTTCGAGGAGGACCCCCACTACCACTACGTGTCGTGGAGCGCGCGCAGCAACGAGATGCTCCACATCGACGCGATCGCCGAGGGCGACCCGCTCGCGTGGGCGCTCGAGCGGCTGCGCACGCGCCTGCCGGAGATGCTCGCGCGCGCCGGCGCGGCGCACATCGCGAAGCAGCTCGACGCGCGCCGCATCGCGGACGTGCTGCCGCAGGTCGCCGAGGCCGCCTACCGCGCGCGCAGGGCGCCCGACGCGCACGCGCCCAGCGCGAAGGCGTAGCGGTGAAGATCGGCAGCCGCACGAGCCGCTCGGCGCGCATCCGCGCGAGCCTCGGTCACCCGATCGTCGACGCGGACGGCCACTTCATCGAGACGCTCCCCGTCTTTCGCAGCTTCTTCCTCGACTACGTGAAGGACCTGGGCGGAGGCGATCTGGCCGCGCGCTTCGAGGCGGCGGGCGGCATCGATTTCGACGACATGGTGCTGCGCCCGTGGAGCGCGCTCACGCCCGAGCGTCGCCGCGAGCTGTGGACGACGCGGCCCTCGTGGTGGAGCCTGCCGGCCGCGAACACGCTCGACCGCGCCACCGCGCACCTGCCGCGCCTGCTCTACGAGCGGCTCCCCGATCTCGGCATCGACTTCGCCGTGCTCTACCCGTCGCGCGGTCTCACGACCCTCTCGATCCGCGAGGCCGAGCTGCGCCAGATCGCCTGCCGCGCGCTGAACGCGTTCCACGCGGAGGTGTACTTCCCGTACCGCGAGCGCATGACGCCGGTCGCGCAGATCCCCATGCACACGCCCGACGAGGCGATCGCCGAGCTCGACCACGCCGTCGCGGGGCTCGGATTCAAGGCCATCATGATCAACGGCCTGGTGCACCGCCCGGTCGGCGGCGCCGCGCAGAGCGCCGACCCCAAGGTGCCGAACTGGGGCTCCGGCTCGAACGAGCGCCTCGACACGCTCGGCCTCGACAGCGCCCACGACTACGACCCGGTGTGGCGCCGCTGCGTCGAGCTCGGCGTGGCGCCGGCGTCGCACACGCCGGGCATGGGCTGGGGCAGCCGGCGCTCGATCTCCTCCTACGTCTACAACCACATCGGCTCCTTCGGCGCGAGCATGGAGGCGCTCTGCAAGTCGCTCTTCCTCGGCGGCGTCACGCGGCGCTTCCCGAGCCTCTGCTTCGGCCTGCTGGAGGGCGGCGTCGGCTGGGCGTGCGCGCTCTACGCCGATCTGCTCTCGCACTGGGAGAAGCGCAACGCGAAGTCGATCTCGCACCTCGACCCCGCGCGCATCGACACCGATCTGCTGATGCGCCTGTTCGCCGAGTACGGCGACGCGCGCTTCCGCGCGGATCTCGAAGGCCTGCGCGAGTCGTTCACGCGCCTCGAGCCCGAGCCGCCGACGCTCGACGAGTGGGCCGCCTGCGCCATCGAGAAGCCCGAGGACGTCGCCCTGCTCTTCGCGCCGCGCTTCTACTTCGGCTGCGAGGCCGACGACCGCAGCGTCGCGCAGGCCTTCGACACCCGGCTCAACCCGCTCGGCGTGCGCCTGCGCGCCATGTTCAGCTCCGACATGGGACACTGGGACGTGCCGGACATGGAGGGGATCGTCGAGGAGGCCTTCGAGCTCGTGGAGGAGCAGCTGCTCTCGGCCGAGGACTTCCGCGACTTCAGCTTCGGCAACCCGGTGCGCTTCTACACCAGCGCCAACCCGCAGTTCTTCCGCGGCACCGCCATCGAGGCGGAGGCCGCGCGCCTGGTCGCGGAGCACCCGCGATGAAGCCGCTCGCACGGAAGGTCGCGGTGGTGACCGGCGGATCGCGCGGCATCGGACGCGGCTGCGCGATCGAGCTCGGCGCCGCCGGCGCGACCGTGTATCTGACGGGGCGCACCCTGCACGAGGGCGACGCGCCGCTGCCCGGCAGCATCGAGTCGGCGGCGGCGGCCGTCGACGAGGCCGGCGGGCGCGGCATCGCCGTCGCCTGCGACCACCGCGACGACGCCGCGGTGGAGGCGCTCTTCGCGCGCGTCGCAGCCGAGCAGGGCCGCCTCGACGTGCTGGTCAACAACGCCTTCCTGATCCCGCCCGAGCTGACCTCCGGCAAGAAGTTCTGGGAGGTGCCGCTCTCGAACTGGGACGACATGCTCGACGTCGGCACGCGCTCCGCGTTCGTCGCCTCGGCGTTCGCGGCGCGCGCCATGGTGCCGGCGCGGCGCGGACTGATCGCGAACATCTCCTCGTCCGGCGCGAAGAAGTACGCGTGGCACGTCTGCTACGGCGTCGGCAAGGCGGCGCTCGACCGCCTCACCGCCGACACCGCGCACGAGCTGGCGCCGCACGGTGTCGCCGTGGTGTCGCTCTGGCCCGGCCTCGTGCTGACCGAGCGGGTCGCCCGCGTGCGCGAGCGCATGCCCGCTCTCGCGCACGTGCGCGGCGAGTCGCCGCGCTTCACCGGCCGCGCCGTCGTTGCGCTCGCGACGGACGCCGATCCGCTTCGACACACGGGCAAGGCGCTACCTGCACGCGAGCTCGCGCTCGCGTGCGGATTCCGCGACGTGGATGGCAGCCTGCCGGACGGACCGCTCGAGGAGCGGCCCCTGCCCGATCGCTAGCGGGCTTCCGGGAGCAGGATCTCGAAGGCGGTGCCCTTGCCGGGCGCGGCGTCCACACCGATCGCGCCGCCGGCAGCTTCGACCACGCTGTACACGATCGAGAGGCCGAGCCCCGTGCCCTTGCCGGGCTCCTTGGTCGTGAAGAACGGCTCGAAGATGCGGGCGCGCGTCTCGTCGTCCATGCCGAGACCGGTGTCGCTCGCCGCCAGCCGCACGTAGCGGCCCGGCGCGAGGCGGTGGCGCGGCGGCTCGTCCTCGCGCAGCTCGAAGGGACGCGTCTCCATTTTGAACGTCCCGCCGTCCGGCATGGCATCGCGCGCGTTGACGGCGAGGTTGATCGCGAGCTGCTCGAACTGCTGCGGATCTCCGAAGACCGGCGCGAGCCCGTGGCCGAGATCGAACACGAGGTCGACGTCGTCGCCGAGCAGGCGCTCGAGCAGCGGCTCGATGCCGCGCAGCACCGCGTTCAGGTCGACCGGCTGGCGCGGGCTCTCCTGCCGGCGCCCAAAGGTGAGGAGCTGACGGGTCAGCGCGGCGCCCCGCTCGGCCGCGGCGTGGATCTCGTGCAGGTCGTCGCGCACGGGGCTGTCGTCCGGCAGCTCGCGCAGCAGCGGGCGCGCGAAGCCGAGGATCACCGACAGCAGGTTGTTGAAGTCGTGCGCGACGCCGCCCGCCAGGCGCCCGACGGCCTCGAGCTTCTGCGCGTGGAGCAGGCGCGCCTGGCTCTCGCGCAGCGCCTCCTCGATCTGGCAGCGACGGCTCGCGCTCATCACGATCTCGCCGACGAGTCCGAGCAGGCCGATCTCCTGCTCGCTCCAGCGCCGCTCGTGCGTCTGCGTCTCGAATCCGATCAGCCCCGCCATGCCACCCTCGAGATGGACGGGGATCACGAGCATCGAGCGCACACCGCGACGCTCCCAGCTCGCGCGCTCCTGCGTCGCCTCGGGCGGCAGCTCGGCGATGGAGCCGAAGTGGAGGACGCGGCCCTCCGCCAGGCGCGCCTCCGACCAGAGACAGCGCGGCCCGCGCGACGAGGCGATGCCCGGCGCGCACCACTCGTAGAAGAAGTGCAGCGGCGCATCCGGCGCGAGCGACGCCGAATAGAGCACCACGCGCTCGGCGCCGCCGAGGAGGCCGGCCTCCGCCAGCGCGTCGCGGATGGCGGCATCGAGCTGCTGCGCCGACACCGCGAGGAAGCGCCGCGAGAGCCCCGCGACGTGCTTCTCCGCCTCGGCCTGGCGCGCGATCGCCGCCTCCATGGCGACCCGCTCGGTCACGTGGCGGCCGATGCAGACGAAACGCGGCGAGCCGTTCGGGGTCACGTAGACACCGCCGCTGCTCTCGAACCAGCGCCAGCTGCCGTCGCGGTGTCGCATGCGGTGCGTGACCCGCACCTCGACGCCGCGCTGGACGCCCTTCGCGACGGCGCGCGTCGAGTTCGCGAGATCCTCGGGGTGGACGAGCACGCTGGCGTGCTTGCCGAGCAGGTCGGCCGGCTCGTAGTCGAGGTGCCGCGCGAAGCTCGGGCTCGCGTAGTGGTAGCGGCCCTCGTTGTCGAACTCGGAGACGAGCTCGGTCGCGTGCTCGGCGATCGCGCGGAAGCGCTGCTCGCTCTCGCGCAGCGCGTGCTCGGCCTGCCGGCGCCGCACCGCGCTCGCGAAGATCTCGGTGACGATGCGGAGATTCGCGATCTCCTGCTCGGACCAGATGCGCGCCTGCTTGCGGCTCACGAAGATGTGGCCGCCGACGATCGCCTTCTCGAAGCGGACGGGGATCACCAGAACCGCGCGCACGCCTTGCGACTTCACCCGATCCCGCTCGGCCGTCGCCTCGCGAGGCAGCGAGTCGGGGCTCATCTGCACGACGTCGCCGCGCTTGATCTGGTCGCGCGCCCACGCGAAGTGCTCGAAGAAGTTCTCTTCGATCGGGGGCACGTTGCGTTCCGCGGCCGACCACCAGTCGTAGGCGGCGGCCACGCGGCCGGTGTGCGGACTCGCCACGATCAGGCGCGTGCGCTCGACGCCGGCCAGCTCCGCCGCGACGGCGAGCTGCTCGCGAATGCCCTGGTCGAGCTCCTCCGCGGTCAGCGAGAGAAGCGTCTGCGCCAGCCGGACGATCCGCTGCTGGATCTCGAGCTGGCGCAGGGCGGCTGCGCTGGCGTCGAGGGGGCCGGGGACCGGTCCGGGCATGCGCGCTCGTATCGGCCGAGCGGCGCGTCCCCGAGAGAAGGGCGCTCAGCGATCCGCTGCGGCGAGACGTTTGCGCTCGCGGTGGAGCAGGAACAGGTAGATCCCCAGAGTCAGCCCGGTGATCCCGTAGGCCGCGATCGCGTAGCTCATCGCGAAGGCTCCGCGGCCAGCGCGTCGGCACGCAGCGCGATGCGCGTGCGCCGCATCTCCACCTCCCAGCGGAGCAGCACGCAGTACACGAACGCCGCGAAGAGCGTCAGGTTGCCGAGCAGGAAGGGCCAGCCCATGCCCGAGCCGAGGCTGCCGCGCTGGAGGTTGTCCGGGTGGACGGCGCGTCCCTGGAAGAGCTCGATCACGAAGTAGTTGAGGGGGATGAGGAGGGTCCCGAGGATCCCGTAGATGGCGGCGAAGCGCGCCGTGCGAGCGACCCCTTCCGTGAAGCCGCGCAGCAGCAGGTAGCTGGCATACACGAACCAGAGGAGCAGGGTCAACGTGAGACGCGGGTCCCACGACCACCAGTGGCCCCAGGTGCCCTTCGCCCAGATCGGGCCCGTCACCATCATGAGCGTGCAGAAGACGACGCCGACCTCGGCGCCCGCGACGGCGAGCGCATCCCACGCCTCGCGACCGCGCCACAGATAGAGCGCGCCGCCGAACGCCGTCAGCACGAAGCCGAGATAGGCGCCGTAGGCCAGCGGCGGGTGCACGTAGAGGATCTTCTGGATCACGCCCTGCACGCTGTCGATCGGCGCGGAGCCGACCGCCCACGCGTAGACGACGGTCAGCGCGGCCAGCGCGACGCCGACCGGGCGCCGCCAGCGCACCAGCCGCGAGAGCAGCGCGGCGTCGGATCCGTGCATGTCGTGCAGCCTAGCGACCTCGGGCGACAGCGGCGATCAGCCAGTACGCGAACGCGCCGAGCGCCGCGGATGCCGGGATCGTCAGCAGCCACGCCCACACGATCTGCGCGGCGACACCCCAGCGCACCGCGGTCCAGCGCCGCGTCGCGCCGACGCCGACGATCGCGCCCGTGATCGTGTGCGTCGTGCTGATGCCGACGCCGAGCGCCGTGGCCACGTAGATCGCGACGGCCGCACCCGTCTCGGCCGCGAAGCCCGACACCGGCTGGAGGCGGGTGATGCGGTTGCCCATCGTGTGGATGATCCGCCAGCCGCCCGAGAGCGTGCCGAGCCCGATCGCCGCGTGCGCGGAGAGGATCACCCAGATCGGCACCTCGAAGGTCGCGAGGTAGCCGCCCGTCACGAGCACGCCGGTGATGATGCCCATGGTCTTCTGCGCGTCGTTGGCGCCGTGCATCAGGCTGTAGGCGCCTGCGGAGAGGAGCTGGAGGCGCCGGAACCAGCCGTCGACGTGCGCGGGCGGCGTGCCGCGGAAGATCCAGTAGAGCGCCGTCATCGTCAGCAGGCCGACGGCGAGCCCGATGGCCGGCGCGACGACGATGAAGATCAAGGTCTTGCTCCAGCCGGAGACGATGATGGCCGAGGGCCCCGCCTTCACGAGCGCCGCGCCGGCGTAGCCGCCGAAGAGGGCGTGCGACGAGCTCGTCGGGAGCCCGAAGTACCAGGTGATGAGGTCCCAGATGATCGCCCCGAGCAGGCCGCCGGCGATCACGAGATAGGTCACCTGGCCGAGGTCGATCATGCCGGAGCCGACCGTCTTCGCGACGGCGGTGCCGAAGGTGAAGGCGGCCACGAAGTTGAAGAAGGCCGCGAACGCGACGGCGCGCCCGGGCGAGAGCACGCGCGTCGAGACGACGGTGGCGATCGAGTTGGCCGCATCGTGGAAGCCGTTGATGAAATCGAAGACGAGCGCGAGCGCGATCAGGGCGACGAGGAGGGCGAGGTCTGCGTTCACGGCTCGCTCAGGCGTGCTTGACGAAGATGCCTTCGAGCACGGTCGCCACGTCCTTGCAGCGGTCGGTGGCGCCCTCGAGCATGTCGAGGATCTCCTTCCACTTGAGGATCGCGACGGCGTCCTTCTCGCCGTCGAAGAGATCGCCGACGGCGGAGGTGTAGATCGCGTCGGCGTCGCTCTCGATGCGCGACACCTCCTGCACCGCCTCCAGCACGCCCTGGCGCGCCTCGAGCGCCCCGAGCCCCCGATGGATCGCCTGGGTGCCGGCGGTGATGTGACGCGCGAGCTCGCGCGCGGCCGGCCGCACCTGCGCGATGCGGTAGAGCCGCAGCATGTCGGCCGACGCGTCGATGTCGTCGATCACGTCGTCGAGCGCGCGGAGCAGCGCGTGGATGTCCTCCCGGTCGATCGGCGTGACGAAGGTGCGGTTCAGGCGCTGCAGGCTGTCGTGAGCGAGCTCGTCGCAGCGGTGCTCCACAGCCTTGATCTCCACGGCCTTCTCGAAGATCGGCGGATCCGGGCGCAGCATCTCCTCGAGCAGCTTCGCGCCGCGGCAGAGCTGCTCGGAGATCGCGACGAAGTCGTCGAAGAAACGCTCGTCGCGCGGAATCAATCGCCAGCGAAAGCGCGCCACCACTCCTCCCCGCCGCTCGAGACGGCGCGCACTCTACCAGCGCTTGCCCGGGAGCGACACGTCAGCGGGGCGCGGGAGCTGCGCGCAGCGCGGGCAGGCGCGCGCGGATCGCCGCGGCGGTCGCGGCCTGGCCGCGCCTACACCATGCCGAGACGCAGGCTGGCGTCGCCGCGCGCCGTGCGAGCCGAGGCCGTGCGGGTAGAAGCGCCTGCCCGATCGAACCGACGCGAAGATCCGGGTCGAAGAGGATGCTCGCGTCGCCGTCGAGGTCGCCGAACGCGTGATGGCGCACCGGGCGATGGATCGCGATGGCGCTCGAGAGCCGGGTGGGCCGTCAGGGAATCGAACCCTGGACCCTCGGATTAAAAGTCCGGTGCTCTACCGACTGAGCTAACGGCCCGCGGCAGGAGTACCACCCGGGTGGGAGGGCCGCATCCGCGGCCGGCGAGGCTACGGGCGAGGCCGTGTTGACTTTCGCTTTTGATTCGCCTAGGCTGCGCCGCCGTGACCCTCCGTTCGAACCCGTCGCGCGATCTCCCGGCCTGCCCCACCTCTCCGGTGCGCACGCCGGGGCACGGGGCGAGCCAGGCGCCGCAGCCGCAGGAGTGCGGGGGCGGCGTCCGCTGGGAGATCGTGCGGCGGGCTCTTCGAGACGAGGCTGAAGAGCAGCCCTAAGAGGAATCCCTTATCGAGCGGCCGTAAGGCGAGCGCGCGGGGCACGGCGACCGAAGCTCGGGAAAACATGGCGCGCGAAGCGCGCCGCAAGCGCCGAAGGCGCGCGCAGCGCGGCGAAGCCGCGCGGAGCTAGTTCCCAAATGGATCCCTGCGCACGATCGTCTCGTCGCGCTCGGGGCCGACCGAGATCAGCTCCACGGGCACGCCGACGAGCGCCTCGATGCGCGCGACGTAGTCGCGCGCGTTGCGCGGCAGATCTTCGAAGCGCCGCAGCTCGCGCAGATCCTCGGTCCAGCCGGCGTGGCTCTCGTACTCCGGCTCCGCGCGCTCGAGCTCGCCGAGGGTCATCGGGAACTCCTCGGTGCGCTTGCCGTCGATGCGGTACGCCGTCGCGATCTGCACCTTCGCGATGCCCGAGAGCACGTCGAGCTTGTTCACGGCGAGCGACGTGAAGCCGTTGACCGCGCAGGCCTCGCGCAGCATGACGGCGTCGAGCCAGCCGCAGCGGCGCGGGCGCCCCGTCGTGGCGCCGAACTCCGCGCCGAGGCGCCGCAGCTCCTCGCCCTGCGCGTCGTCGAGCTCCGTCGGGAAGGGCCCGCCGCCGACGCGCGTGGTGTAGGCCTTGGTGATGCCGAGGACGCGGTCGATGCGCGTCGGGCCGATGCCCGCGCCCGCGCAGACGGCGCCGGCGACGCAGTTCGACGAGGTCACGTACGGATAGGTGCCGTGGTCGATGTCGAGGAAGGTCCCCTGCGCGCCCTCGAAGAGCACCGTCTTGCCCTCGCGCAGCGCGCGCTCGAGGATGCGGCCCGTGTGGTCGACGTAGGGCTCGAGCCGGCGCCCCCACTCGACCGCCTTGGCGTAGAGCGCCTGCTCGTCGACCGGCTCCCAGCGGTAGTACTCCACCAGCTCGAAGTTCTTCTGCTCCGCCAGCCGCGAGATCAGCAGGCGCAGCCCGACGGGATCGAGCAGGTCGGCCACGCGGATCCCGCGCCGGCCGACCTTGTCCTCGTAGGTCGGCCCGATGCCGCGGCCCGTCGTGCCGATCGCGCGGCCCTGGGCGCGCTCCTCGCGCGCCTTGTCGAGCGCGGTGTGCCAGTCGAGGATCACGTGCGCGCGCCCCGACACGCGCACGCGCGACGGATCGCGCAGCACGCCGCGCGCCTGCAGCACGTCGAGCTCGCCGAGCAGGATCTCGGGGTCCACGACCACGCCCGGGCCGATCAGGTTCTGCGTGTCGGGGTTCAGCACGCCCGCCGGCACGACGTGGAGGACGGTCTTCTGGCCCTCCACCACCAGGGTGTGCCCGGCGTTGTTGCCGCCGTGGAAGCGCACGACCAGGTCGGCTGCGGGCGCCAGCCAGTCGACCAGCTTGCCCTTGCCCTCGTCGCCCCACTGCGCGCCGACCGCGACGAGCGTCGTCACGGACCGAGCTCCAGCAGGCGCGCCGAGATCACGTTCGGCAGCCTGCGCAGGGTCTCGAGCACGGAGTCGGGCGGCGCCGCATCCACGTTGAAGAGCATCGCGGCCTCGCCGCGCTCGCGCTGGAGCGCGAGCTGCATGCGCGAGATGTTGACGCCCGCATTTCCGAGGATCGTGCCGACCGTGCCGACGACGCCCGGCTGGTCGCGGTTCAGGATGAACAGCGTCGGACCCTCCGGAATCGCCTCGAGCATGAAGTCGTCGAGGCGCACGATGCGCGGCTGCGTGCCCTGGAAGACCGCGCCGACGATCAGGCGGTCGTCGCAGCCGCTGACGCGCGTGCTGATCGCCGTGGTGAAATCGGCGCTGCGGCTGGCCTTCGACTCGATCACCTTGATGCCGCGCTCCTGCGCGATCACCGGCGCGTTCACCATGTTCACCTGGTCGGTGACCGACTCGAGCAGTCCCTTCAGCACCGCGACGGTGATCGGCGCGACGTCGAGGCGCGCCGCCTCGCCCGAGTACTCGATCTCGATCTGCTCGATCGAGCCGGTGCAGAGCTGTCCCTGGAAGCGCCCGAGCTTCTCGCCGAGCACGAGGTAGGGGCGGATCTGCGCGGCGGCCTCGCGCGAGATCGACGGCATGTTGACGGCGTTGCGCAC
>DASUFZ010000098.1:0-4616 GCA_036274295.1 Myxococcota bacterium | reverse complement strand
TTCAGCTCGCCCGAGCGCACGCGCTGCATCGCCGGCTGGTAGCCGGCGCGCCACGCATCCGCGAAAGCGCTCCAGTCCGCCTTGATGCCCTTGCGCGCGCCGAGGATCTCGCCCTCGCGCGCGATCGACGAGCGCCAGTCGACCACGGTGCCGAACACGTCGAACGCGAGCGCCTTGATCACGGCGCGCCTAGTCTGAAAGCGGAAGCTGGCGTCATGAAATCCTCTCGGTCTTGTAAGGCGGTGCAGGCGAGCGTAACAAGTTCCGCCGCGGCGCGCGAGCGGGACGCTGTCGGGCAGCGCTTCGAAGAAAGACGGGAAAAGCGGAACGGGCCTTGCTCTGCTTCGCCGGACACGGAGGTCCCACTTGAAATTGAGACGCATCGCGATGATCAGCGAGCACGCTTCGCCGCTCGCGGCGGCCGGCGGCATCGACAGCGGCGGGCAGAACATTTACGTCGCGCAGGTCGCGCGCCAGCTCGCGCGCCTGGGCTATTCCATAGATGTCTTCACCCGGCGCGACGCCCCGGACCTCCCCGAAGTACTGGAATGGCGCCCCGGCGTGCGCGTGGTGCACGTTCCTGCCGGCCCGGCGGAGTACGTGCGCAAGGAAGACCTCCTTCCGCTCATGGGCGAGTTCTGCGCCTTCGTGCGCGACTTCGCGCGCCGCGCCGACATCCAGGGCGCTCCTTACGGAGCGGCGCACGCGAACTTCTTCATGTCCGGCCTCGCCGCGCTCGAGCTCAAGCGCACGCTCGGAATTCCGTTCGTCGTGACGTTCCACGCGCTGGGCCGCGTGCGGCGCCTGCACCAGCGCGACGCGGACCAGTTCCCCGAAGCGCGCCTCGACATCGAGGACGCCGTGATCGCGCACGCGGACGGCGTGATCGCCGAATGCCCGCAGGACAAGACCGACCTCACCACGCTCTACCCGGGGAACCCTGAGCGCATCCGCATCATCCCGTGCGGCTTCGACAAGGGCGAATTCTGGCCGATCACGCGCACGCTCGCCCGGCGCACGCTCGGCTACCGGCCCGACGAGCGCATCGTCCTCAATATAGGAAGGCTCGTGCCGCGCAAAGGCATCGACAACGCGATCCGCGGCCTCGGGCAGCTCACGCGCCGCTTCGGCATGGACGCCAAGCTGGTGGTGGTCGGCGGCAACTCCGACCTGCCCGATCCGGCGCTCACGCCGGAGATCGGGCGCCTGCACGCGCTCGCGCGCGCCGAAGGCATCGAGGATCGCGTCGTCTTCACCGGGCGGCGCAGCCGCGAGTTCCTCAAGCTCTACTACAGCGCCGCGGACGTCTTCGTCACCACGCCCTGGTACGAGCCCTTCGGCATCACGCCGCTCGAGGCCATGGCCTGCGGCACGCCGGTGCTCGGCGCGGACGTCGGCGGCATCCGCTTCAGCGTCGTCGACGGCATGACGGGCCGCCTCGTGCCGCCGAACGATCCCGAGGCGCTCGCCGAGCGCCTCGCCGAGCTCTACCGCGACCCCGAGCGCCTGAAGGAGCTCGGGCGCAACGGAATCAAGCGCGTGCACTCGCACTTCACCTGGCAGAAAGTGGCGCGCTCGGTCGGCTGCTGGTACGACGAGCTGATGGCCCCGGCGGCGCGCCCGCGGCTGCGTCCCGTGGCCGCGGCGGCATGAACATGGCCTCGCTCGAGGGCCGCTGCGCGCTGGTCACCGGCGGCGGGCGCGGCCTCGGCGCCGCGACCTGCCGCGAGCTCGCGCGCGCCGGCGCAGCGGTGCTCGTCGCGGACCTGGACGCCGACAACGCGCGCGCGGTGGCCAAGTCGCTGCAAGACGCGGGCGCCCGCGCCGCCGACATCGCGCTCGACGTCGGCGACCCCGGGAGCGCCGCTGCCGCGTGCGAGCGCGCCGTGCAGGCTTTCGGCCGGCTCGACGTGCTCGTCAACAACGCGGCCGTCGATTTCACGCTGCCGATCGACGAGCTCAGTCTCGCGCAATTCGACTCGGTGCTGCGCGTCAACCTGCGCGGCGCGTTCCTGATGGCGCAGCTCGCGGCGAAGCGCATGAAGGCGCAGGGCGGCGGGCAGATCGTGAACATCGCGTCGACCGCGGCGAAGCGCGCCTGGCCGAATGCCAGCGCCTACCACGCGAGCAAGTGGGGCCTGCTCGGCCTGTCGCACGCGCTGCACGCGGAGCTGCGGCCGTTCCGCATCAAGGTGATGGCGATCGTCGCGGGCGGCATGCGCACGCCGTTCCTGCTCGATCGCTTCCCCGACATCGATCCGGGCGTGCTGCAGGACCCGGCGAACGTCGCCGCGACGATCCGCTTCGCGCTCTCGCTCCCCGACGAAAGCGTGATGCCGGAAGTGATGGTCATTCCGATGCGCGAGACCTCGTGGCCGTGAGCGGCTCGGCCGCGGTATTCGTCGACAAGGACGGCACGCTCGTGGAGAACGTGCCGCACAACGTCGACCCCGCGCGCGTGCGGCTTACGGCCGGCGCAGCGCAGGCGCTCGAGACGTTGCGCGGGCGCGGGCTGCCGATCTTCGTCGTCTCGAACCAGCCCGGAGCGGCGCTCGGCTTCTTCGCCGAGGCGTCGCTCGCGGGCGTCGAGCTGCGCCTGCAGGAGCTGCTCGGCGGCGCGCTCAGCGGCTTCTACTACTGCACGCACCGGCCGGACTCCGGCTGCCGCTGCCGCAAGCCGAGCCCGGGACTCCTGCTGCGCGCGGCGCGCGAGCACGGGCTGACCCTCGAGCGCTCGTGGATGGTGGGCGACATCCTGGACGACGTCGAAGCCGGGCGGCGCGCGGGCTGCCGCACGCTGCTCGTCGACAACGGCAACGAGACCGAGTGGCAGCTCTCCGAGGCGCGCCGGCCCGACCACGTCGTCTCGGACCTGCGCCAGGCGGCCGCCGTGATCCTCGCCGGGCTGGAGCTGCCATGAGCGCGAGCGGCTGGAGCGGCGTGCGCAACCTGCTGGCGGTGAGGCTGGACAGCCTCGGCGACGTGCTGATGACAACGCCCGCGCTGCGCGCGTTCAAGGAGACGCTCGGCTGCCGCATGACGCTGCTCACCTCGCCCTCCGGCGCCGGAGCCGCGCGCCATGTGCCCGAAGTCGACGACACGCTCGCCTTCCTCGCGCCGTGGATGAAGGCCGCCGGCGCCGCGCCGACCGCCGACGCCGCGCTGATCGAATCGCTGCGCGCGCGAGCGTTCGACGCGGCGGTGATCTTCACCGTCTACAGCCAGAACCCGCTGCCGGCGGCGTATCTCTGCCTGCTCGCCGGAATCCCGCGCCGCCTCGCGCACTGCCGCGAGAATCCCTACCAGCTCCTCACCGACTGGCAGCCCGAGCCGGAACCCGAGCGCCTCGTGCGCCACGAAGTGCAGCGCCAGCTCGCGCTCGCCGCATGCGTGGGTTGCCGCGCCTCGGGCGAAGGACTGTCGTTCGCCGTGCCCGACGCGGCCCGGCGCCGCGTCGGCGCGCTGCGCCTGCGCCGCGGGTACATCGTCGTGCATCCCGGGGCGAGCGCGCCCTCGCGGCGCTATCCGCCCGAGCAGTTCGCCTGCGCCATGGACCTGCTCGCGACGCAGACCGGCCGGGAGATCGTCTTCACCGGCGAAGCGCACGAGCGGCCGCTCGTCGAGCAGATCCGCGCCGCGATGCTCTCGCCGGCGCGCTCCTGTGCGGGGCGCCTGGATCTCGGCGAGCTGGGCGCGCTCATCGAGGCGGCGGACCTCCTGGTCTGCAACAACACCGGCCCCGCGCATGTCGCCGCCGCGCTCGGAACGCCGGTCGTCGACCTCTACGCGCTCACCAACCCGCAGCACACGCCCTGGCAGGTGCGCAGCCGGGTGCTGTACCACGACGTGCCCTGCCGCAACTGCTACAAGAGCATCTGCCCGAAAGGCCACCACGACTGCCTGCGCCGCGTCGCGCCCGAGCGCGTGGCCGCCGCGGGCCGCGAGCTGCTGGAGACCGCGTGCTGACGCTCGGCATTAACGCCGTCTTCCACGACTCCGCGGCCTGCCTCGTACAGGACGGGCGCGTGCTCGCGGCCGCCGAGGAGGAGCGCTTCACGCGCATCAAGCACGGCAAGCGGCCGCTGCCCTTCACGACGTGGGAGCTGCCGCACCACGCGATCGACTATTGCCTCGCCGAAGCGGGCGCCGAGGCCTCGGACCTCGACCACGTCGCCTACTCGTTCGACCCCGAGACCCTGCGCCGCGAGAAGGACCTCGCCTGGGCCTCGCCCTGGGAGCCGCTGTCGCTCCTCTACGTCTCGCACGCCGAGCGCCAGCTCGTCGACGGCGCGCCGCACCACGTCTCGCGCCGCTTCCGCAGCGCGAAGGCCGCGCGCCGCTGGAAGTGGCACTACGTCGAGCACCATCTCGCGCACGAGGCGAGCGCCTTCCTCGCCGCGCCTTTCGAGGAATGCGCGGTCATGACGCTCGACGGGCGCGGCGAGCTCGCCACCACGACCTACGGGCGCTTCGACGGCGCGAAGTTCGAGCGCCTCGGCGAGGTGCGCATGCCGCATTCGCTCGGGCTGCTCTACGAGCAGGTCACCACCTACCTCGGCTTCCTGCACTCGTCGGATGAGTACAAGGTCATGGCGCTCGCCTCCTACGGCGAGCCC
>DASUFZ010000097.1:0-31979 GCA_036274295.1 Myxococcota bacterium | reverse complement strand
TCGATGACGCGCCAGCCGCGCTCGCGGAAGATGCGGCGCGCGAGCCGGATCTCGTCGAGCAGCGCCTCGGGATCGGCGTAGGTGGCGTAGGGCGTCGCGCCGAGGACGCGCACGCGCGCCTGGCGCACGGTCAGCAGGTTCGAGGGATCGACGGCCAGGGCGAAGACCTTGCGCGGGTCGAGGTCGAGCAGCGCCTTCGGCGGGTCGATGCCCGGCACGATCGGCACGTTGCCGGTCTTGTAGCCGCGCTGCGCCAGGTACATCGAGAGCGGCGTCTTCGAGGTGCGCGAGACGCCCGTCAGCACCAGGTCGGCGCGGAAGAGGGTGTGGAGGTTCGCGCCGTCGTCGTGCTGCACGGCGAACTCGACCGCCTCGATGCGCTTGAAGTAGTCGTCGGAGAAGCCGTGCAGCAGGCCGGGCTCCGCGCGCGGCTCCGCGTGCAGGTGCTCGGCCACCTTCGAGATGACGCCGCCGAGCACGTCGATGGTCGGGAGCCCGCGCTTCTGCGTCTCCTCGAGCAGCGCGCGCGCGACCCGGCGGTCGACCAGGGTGAAGACGACGAGCGCGCCCTGCTTCTCGGCCTCGGCGGCGACGCGGCGGGCGAGCGCCTCGTTGCGGATGCCGCCGAAGCGGCGGAGCGTGAAATCGACCTGGAACTGCGCGAGCGCGGCGCGCGCCACGGCCGCGGCCGTCTCGCCGGTGCCATCCGACACGATGAAGAGGGGCCGCGGCCTGGGCTCGGACTCGGACACGGCGGCCACAGTAAACCCCGTCGTTGAAATCTGCACCGAAGGCCTGCACTTTCCGCGGCCATGTCGTACGACCCGAAGGCCATCGAGCCGAAGTGGCAGGCCCACTGGAAGCGCGAGAAGACCTTCCGCGCCGAGCTCGATCCGAGCCGGCCGAAGTACTACGTGCTCGACATGTTCCCGTACCCCTCCGGCGACGGCCTGCACGTCGGCCATCCGGAGGGCTACACGGCCACCGACATCCTGGCGCGCTACAAGCGCATGCGCGGCTTCAACGTGCTCCACCCGATGGGCTGGGACGCCTTCGGGCTGCCCGCCGAGCAGTACGCGATCGAGCGCGGCGTCCACCCGCGCGAGACCACGCACCGCAACATCGAGAACTTCCGCCGCCAGATCGAATCGCTCGGCATGAGCTACGACTGGTCGCGCGAGATCGACACCACGGATCCGCGCTACTTCCGCTGGACGCAGTGGATCTTCCAGCAGCTCTACCGGCGCGGCCTCGCGTACGAGGCCGAGGCGCCGGTGAACTGGTGCCCGGCCCTCGGCACCGTGCTCGCGAACGAAGAGGTGATCGACGGCAAGAGCGAGCGCGGCGGCCACCCCGTCGAGCGCGTGCCGATGCGCCAGTGGATGCTGCGCATCACCGCCTACGCGGATCGCCTGCTCGAAGATCTGGAAGAGCTCGACTGGCCCGAGCCGATCAAGAAGATGCAGCGCGACTGGATCGGGCGGAGCGAGGGCGCGCGCGTGCGCTTCGGGGTCGTCGGGCATTCGCGCCTCGAGATCGAGGTCTTCACGACGCGCCCCGACACGCTCTTCGGCGCGACCTACATGGTGCTGGCGCCCGAGCACGAGCTGGTGTCGCAGATCACGACGCCGGAGCAGCGCAGCGAGGTGGAGGCCTACGTCGAAGCCGCGCGACGGCGCAGCGAGCGCACGCGCATGGCCGACGCGCGCGAGAAGACGGGCGTCGCAACGGGCGCCTTCGCGCGCAATCCCGCGAACGGCGCGGAGATCCCCATCTGGATCGCCGACTACGTGCTCGCCTCCTACGGCACCGGCGCGATCATGGCCGTCCCCGGCCACGACGAGCGCGACCACGCCTTCGCGCAGCGCTTCGGCCTGCCGATCGTCGAGGTCGTGAAGGGCGGCGACGTCTCCAGCTCCGCCTTCACCGGCGACGGCGTCGCCGTGAACTCGGGCTTCCTCGACGGCCTGCGCACGCCCGACGCGAAGCGCCGCATGAACGAGCACCTCGAGGCGACGCGCGCCGGCGCGCGCGCCGTCACCTACAAGCTGCGCGACTGGCTCTTCTCGCGTCAGCGCTACTGGGGCGAGCCCTTTCCGCTGATCCACACCGACACCGGCGTGAAGCTCGTCCCGGAGAGCGCGCTGCCGCTCGAGCTGCCGGAGCTCGACGACTTCCGTCCGAGCGGACAGAACGACACGCCGCTCGAACGCGCGCGCGACTGGATCGAGACCGTCGACCCGGAGACGGGGCGCCCCGCGCGCCGCGATCGCAACACCATGCCGCAGTGGGCCGGCAGCTGCTGGTACTACCTGCGCTTCTGCGATCCGCACAACGACCGCGCCGCGATCTCGCCGGAGGCCGAGCGCTACTGGATGCCCGTCGATCTCTACGTCGGCGGCGCCGAGCACGCGGTGCTGCATCTCCTCTACGCGCGCTTCTGGCACAAGGTGATGTACGACCTCGGCGTCGTACACACGAAGGAGCCGTTCCAGAGGCTCGTCAACCAGGGGATGATCCTCGGCTACAGCTACCGCTACTTCGACGACAACCTGGCCGACGATCCCGATGCTTCGCCGCGCATCTACTCCTTCCGCGAGGTCGTGGTGGACGGCGAGCGCACGCGCGCCGCCGACGACGGCCGCGAGCTCAAGGCGCGCTGGGTGGCGCTCTCCGCGGTGCGCCGCCGCGACGGCCGGGTCTACCACCCGTCGCTCGAGGGCCTCGAGCTCGAGGAAGTCGTCGAGAAGATGTCGAAGAGCCGCGGCAACGTGATCAGCCCGGACGAGGTGATCGCTGAGTACGGCGCCGACTCGATGCGCCTCTACGAGATGTTCATCGGCCCGCTCGACAAGGACGCCCCGTGGTCGACCGAGGGCATCCAGGGCGTGCGCCGCTTCCTCGAGCGCGTGTGGCGCACCGTGCTCGACGAGGACGCGCCGGGCGAGCCGCTGCGCGCGCTCGCGCCGGGCGAGGGCACGCCGGAGCAGGCGCGCCTCACGGCGCGTGCGATCGCCGGCGTGACCGAAGATCTGGAGGCGATGCGCTTCAACACGGCCATCTCGAAGCTGATGGTCTACACGCGCGACGTCGTGCGCGACGCGCCGCTCCCGCGCCGCGCCGCCGAGGTGCTGGTGCTGCTGGTCTCGCCGATGGCGCCGCATCTCGCCGAGGAGCTGTGGCAGCGGCTCGGCCACGCGAAGACCCTGGCCTACGAGCCGTGGCCGACGGCCGACCCGGCGCTGCTCGTCGACGAGACCGTCCTCCTCGTCGTGCAGGTGAACGGGAAGAAGCGCGACGAGATCCGGGTCGCGGCCGACGCCTCCGAGGCGTCGGTGCGCGAGGCGGCGCTCGCGCTGGAGTCCGTGCAGCGCCACCTCGACGGCCGCGCGCCGAAGAAGGTGATCGTGGTGCCGGGGCGGCTCGTCAACATCGTCGGGTAGCCGTGCGGGCTCTGGCACGGGTGTTGCTAGGTCTCGTTGCGGAGGTACTCGTGATGAGGACAAGACGCCCGCTCGTGTCGCTCCTGCTGGCCTCGGCTCTGGGGCTCACGCCCGCTCTGGCGCTCGCCGCAGAGCCTGCCGCGCCGACGGCGGCGCAGGTCAAGGAGCTCCAGGACCAGCTCGCGGCCATGAAGAAAGAGATGGACGCGATGCGCGCCGAGCTCCAGCGGCAGAACGCCCCGCCGCAGGGTCCCATGATGGGCCACATGATGCAGATGCAGAATCACTGGCAGATGATGCACGACCAGAGCTGCGGCATGCGTCCCGAAGGCTGTCCGGGATACACGGCGCCGAAGCAGTAGTCGTCATCGGCGCGCGAAGACGGCTCCAGCGGGGAGTTGCGCAGTCGAATGCGTCTGCGAGGATTGGCACCCGCGAGTCGACCCGGAGCGGCGCGAGCATGTCGAGATCCCGTAGCCAGAAGCTGGCAGCGCTGATCGCAGTGGCGTGGGCGATTTCCCAGCCCGCGACCCGTTCCCCGCTGCTGGCCGGCTTCTGGTCGCTCGGCGCCCATGAGGATGGCCTCGAGCATTCGCTCGCTCTCGCGGCAGATGCAGGCCACCTCGATCTCGTCGTGTCGCACGCGCACCTCGACGATTGCGGGCGCAGCGAGGTCGTCTCGAGCACCGAGCGGGCCAGTCGCCTTCGCCTCGAGTGCTGTCGCGCCGCCGATCACATCGTGCACCTCGGAGTGGACCCGGCTGCCCGGGAGACCTCGAAGGCGGGCCTGAGCGCGCTCCAGCGCGCGCCGACGGCGCTCGCGTGCCCGGTGGTAGCACTCGCGCCGATCGCCTGGCTCCCGCCCGTGCCCGGTGTCACCGAGCATCTCCGCACGGTCGTCCTCCGCGCCTGAGAAGCACGCCAGCTGATTCCCTCGGCGTCGCCGCTGCGCGCCCGCGCGTGGCGGCCTGATCTCGTGCTTCACATCCGAGGACGAGTTCCATGCGTTGCATCGCGTCGTCGCGGTGCGCTGGGCTCGTGGCCGCATGGCTGAGCATTCCGCTCTGCGGCCACGCCCAGGCACCGGCTCCCTATCCGCTCGGTGCCGACCTGCCTGCATTCGAGGCGGGAGGCTCCGCCACCTCCGCACCGACACCCGACATGGCCGAGCCCGAGGGCGTGCTCCGCCTGCGCGACGCCCTCGCGGCGGCGCTGCTCCGCAATCCCGCGCTGATGGCCGACGCCTACGAGGTGCGCGCGCGCGACGCCGCACGGCTCCGGGCGCGCGCGTTCCCGAATCCCACCGCATCGCTCGAGCTCGAGGACTTCGCGGGATCGGGTGACTACGAGGGCGTGGGCCAGAGCCAGACCACCCTGCTGCTCGGGCAGCTCGTCGAGCTCGGCGGCAAGCGCGCCGCGCGCCACGGGATCGCCGCTGCGGAGGGCGATCTCGCGGCGTGGGACTACGAGATGCGGCGCATCGAAGTGCTCGCGCAGGCGGCGGCCGCGTTCGTCGACGTGCTCGCGGCCCAGGAGCGCAGGCGTCTGGCGGACGAGTCGCTCGAGCTCGCGCGCTCCGTGCAGCGCGTGGCCGGCCTGCGCCTGCGCGCCGGGCTCGCGTCGCCCGCGGAGGAGGTCCGCTCCCAGGTGCTCGTCGACGTCGCCGAGGTCGAGCGCGAGCACACCGAGCACGAGCTCGCGACGGCGCGCCAGCTGCTCGCCGCCACGTGGGCGGGCGAGAGGCCCCGCTTCGAGCGCGCGGAGGGAGACCTCACGTCCCTGCCCGTCGTGCCCACGGAGGAGGTGCTCGCGGCGCGGCTCGAGTCGAGTCCGAGTGTCGCGCGCTGGCAGGCGGAGCTCGCACGGCGCGAGGCGCTGCGCGACCGCGCCCGGAGCGATCGCGTACCCGACCCGACCTTCACCCTGGGCCCGCGCTACCTCGCGGGACCGGACGACGCCTCGCTCGTCGCCGGCGTGCAGGTCCCGCTGCCGCTCTGGAACCGCCACCGCGCCGCGATCGACGAGGCCGAGCTGGAGCTGTCTCGGAGTGCAGCCGAAGCGCGCGGCGCGAAGGTGCGCGCGGTGACCGAGCTCGCGACCGCGCGCGTCGCGCTGCACGCGTCCGCCGAGGAGGCGGCTCTCTTGCGCACGCGCGTCCTTCCCGGGGTCGAGCGCGCACTCGAGATCGTGCGCCGTGGATACGAATCGGGCCGCTTCGCACAGGTCGAAGTGCTCGACGCGGAACGCGCGCGCATCGACGCGCGCGAGCAGTACGTGCGCGCCTTGACCGAGGCGCATCACAGCGCCCAGGAGATCGAACGCCTGACGGGCGTCGCGTTGGAGGTCCGACCGTGAGACGCCATCCGATCCTCGGATTCGCGGCGCTGCTCTTGTGTGCGGCTCCGCTCGCGTGCTCCCGCGACGACGAGGGACAGGCCGAGCGCGCCGAGGCGTCGTTCGAGAAGGGGCCGCACGGCGGCCGCCTGCTCGAGGACGGCGCCTTCGCGCTCGAGCTCCTGCTCGTGGAGGCGGGCGATCCGCCCGAGCTCCGCGCATATGCCTTCGAGGACGAGCAGCCGATCGAGCCCGCGCGCATCTCGCTGGAAGCCACCTTGCGCCGGCTCGGCGGACGCACCGAGCGCATCGCCTTCGAGCCGCGCGGCGACCATCTCGCCGGCGTTCCGCCCATCGAGGAGCCGCATTCCTTCGAAGTCGAGGTGATCGCGCGCGAGGGCGAGAGCGAGCATCGCTTCGGCTACGCGTCCTACGAGAATCGCGTGACCCTCGACGCGGATCAGCTGGAAGCCGCCGGCATCGCGCTCGAGATCGCGGCCCCGGCCACGATCCGCGAGCGCGTCGTCCTGAACGGACGCATCGCCCCGAACGAGGATGCGCTCGCACACGTGATGCCGCGCTTCCCGGGTCTGGTGCGCTCGGTCCACAAGCGGCTGGGCGATCCCGTGGCTCCGGGCGATCTGCTCGCGGTGATCGAGAGCAACGAGAGCCTGCATCCGTACGAGCTGCGCTCGCGGACGGGTGGGCGCGTGATCGCGAAGGACGTCTCGCCCGGTGAGAACGCCTCGCCGGAGCGCGAGCTGTTCGCGATCGCCGATCTCTCCACCGTGTGGGCGGATCTCGACGCCTACCGGCGCGATTTCGGGAGGCTGCGCGTGGGGCAGCCCGTGCGCATCGACGCGGGGGACGGCTCGCCGCCCGGCGAGACGCGGCTCGCCTACCTCTCGCCGATCGGCTCCGTGAACACACAGACGTTGCTCGCGCGCGCGCTGCTGTCGAATCCGGACGGCTCGTGGCGGCCGGGTCTCTTCGTGACGGCGCAGGTGGAGGTGGGTGCCTCCGACGTGCCGGTGGCCGTCGTCCCCGCCGCGATCCAACGGCTCGGCGGCCTCGACGTGGTCTTCGCCTCCGACGGCACCGCGTTCGAGGCGCAGCCCGTCGAGCTCGGCCGCCGCGACGACGCGCACGTCGAGATCGTCTCCGGGCTCTTCGCCGGGCAGCGCTACGTCGGCGCGGGCAGCTTCGTGATCAAGGCCGAGATCGGAAAGTCCGGCGCGGCACACGATCACTAGGAGATCGCGATGCTCGAAGCCATCGTCCGATTCTCGATCGCGCGCCGCTGGCTCGTGCTCGGCACGACCGCGCTCGCCGCGACGGCCGGAGCCTTCGCCTTCGCGGGGCTGCCGATCGACGCGGTTCCCGACATCACGAACGTCCAGGTGCAGATCAACACGGAGGCGCCGGGCTACTCGCCGCTCGAGGCGGAGCAGCGCATCACCTTCCCGATCGAGACGGCGCTCGCCGGGCTGCCGCGCCTCGAGTACACGCGATCGCTGTCGCGCTACGGGCTGTCGCAGGTGACGGTCGTCTTCCAGGACGGCACCGACATCTACTTCGCGCGCCAGCTCGTGAACGAGCGCGTGCGCGAGGCGATGTCGCGCCTGCCGCAGGGGATCGAGCCGGAGCTCGGCCCGATCGCGACGGGCCTCGGCGAGATCTTCATGTTCACGCTCGAGGCGGATGCCGGCGCCCGCGACGAGCACGGGCAGCCCTGGGATCCCACCTCGCTGCGCACCCTGCAGGACTGGGTGATCAAGCCGCAGCTCCGCACGGTGCCGGGTGTGACCGAGGTCAACACGGTCGGCGGCTTCGTGAAGGAGGTGCACGTCACGCCGTTGCCGGAGCGACTGGTCGCGCAGGGCCTCTCGTTCCGGGACGTGCTCGAGGCGATCGCGCGCAACAGCACCAGCACCGGAGCCGGCTACATCGAGCGCAACGGCGAGCAGTACCTGGTGCGGGCGCCGGGCCACGTGCGCGAGCTCGAAGATGTCCGCGCGATCGTGGTGGGTCACGCGGGCGGCGTGCCGATCCGCGTGGGCGACGTCGCGGAGGTGGGGCTCGGGAGCGAGCTGCGCACGGGCGCCGCGACCGAGGACGGCCGCGAGGTGGTGCTCGGCACGGTGTTCATGCTGATCGGCGAGAACAGCCGCACGGTGGCTCAGCGCACCAGCGCCAGGCTCGAGGCGATCAATCAGAGCCTCCCGGACGGCGTCCGCGCGAAGACGCTCTACGACCGCACGCGCCTCGTCGACCGCACCATCGCGACGGTGCAGCGAAATCTCGTCGAGGGAGCCGTGCTCGTGATCGCCGTGCTCTTCGCCTTGCTCGGCAATGTGCGCGCGGCGCTGCTCACGGCGCTCGTGATCCCGCTCTCGATGCTGCTCACGTTCGGCGGCATGGCCCGCGCGAAGATCAGCGGCAACCTGATGAGCCTCGGGGCGCTCGACTTCGGCCTGATCGTCGACGGCGCGGTGATCATCGTCGAGAACTGCATCCGGCGGCTCTCGGAAGAGGTGCGCGCGCGCGGCGGCGCGCTCGCGTTGCGCGAGCGGCTCGAAGTCGTCGCGGATGCGACGTGCCAGGTGGTCCGGCCGAGCGTCTTCGGCGTGAGCATCATCCTGATCGTCTACGTGCCGATCCTCGCGCTGACCGGCGTCGAGGGGAAGATGTTCCGCCCCATGGCGGTGACGGTGATCCTGGCGCTGCTCGCCGCGCTGGTGCTCTCGGTGACCTTCGTGCCGGCGGGCGTCGCGATCTTCCTCGGCGGGCGCATCGGCGAGCACGAGAGCCGGATCATGCGGGGAGCGAAGGGCCTGTATGCGCGCGTGCTCGAACGCGCGCTGCGGCGACCCGTGGTGACGTTCGCGAGCGCGGGCCTGCTCCTGCTCCTCTCGCTCGCGCTCGCCTCCCGCATGGGCCGCGAGTTCATCCCGAGCCTCGACGAGGGCGACGTGGCGTTGCATGCGCTGCGCATTCCGGGCACGAGCCTGACCCAGGCCGTCTCCATGCAGGCGGCGCTCGAGCGGGCGCTGCGCTCCGTGCCGGAGGTGGAGACGACCTTCGCGAAGATCGGCACGGCCGAGGTTGCGAACGACCCGATGCCGCCGAACGTGGCGGACGGCTTCGTGATCCTGAAGCCGCGACGGGACTGGCCGCAGCCGCGCAAGCCGAAGGCGGAGGTCGTGGGCGAGCTGGAGGCGGCCGTCGCCCGCGTGCCCGGCAACAACTACGAGTTCACGCAGCCGATCCAGATGCGCTTCAACGAGCTGATCGCAGGCGTGCGCAGCGACGTCGCGGTCAAGGTCTTCGGCGACGATCTGGACGTCCTGCTCGCGACGGGACAGAGCATCGCCGAAGTTCTCGAGCGCATTCCCGGCGCGGCCGACGTGAAGACCGAGCAGGTGAGCGGACTGCCCATGCTCGAGGTCGACATGGACCGCCGGGCTCTCGCCCGCTACGGGCTCTCGCAGGACGAGGTGCAGGATGTCGTGCGCACGGCGATCGGCGGCTCGGTCGCCGGCCAGCTCTTCGAGGGCGATCGCCGCTTCGACGTCGTCGTGCGGCTGCCCGAGCTGCTGCGCACCGACCCGAAGGCGATCGAGCGGCTGCCCCTGCTCCTGCCCGAGCACCTCGGTGAGGTGGCCCCGGTGCGCTCGCCACACCGCGCGCCGCTCCCGGCGACGGCCTTCATCCCGCTCGGCGCGGTGGCGAAGCTCGAGATGGGAGTCGGGCCGAACCAGATCAGCCGCGAGAACGGCAAGCGGCGTGTGGTCGTCACCGCGAACGTGCGCGGCCGCGACATCGGGTCCTTCGTCGCAGACGCACAGGATCGCATCCGCACCGCCGTGAAGATCCCGTCCGGCTACTGGATCACCTGGGGCGGGCAGTTCGAGCAGCTCGAGTCCGCGACGCGCCGCCTCCAGCTGGTCGTGCCGCTGGCCCTCGTGCTGATCTTCGGGATCCTGACGGCGGTCTTCGGGTCCGTCCGGTACGCGGCGTTGATCTTCAGCGGCGTGCCGCTCGCGTGGACGGGCGGGATCCTCACCCTGCTCCTGCGCGACATCCCGCTCTCGATCTCCGCAGGGGTCGGTTTCATCGCGCTGTCCGGTGTCGCGGTGCTGAACGGCGTGGTGATGATCTCGTTCATCAACGAGCTGCGGCGCGGCGGCCATTCCGTGGACGCGGCGGTGCGCGAGGGTGCCCTCACGCGCCTGCGGCCCGTGTTGATGACCGCGCTCGTCGCGTCGCTCGGCTTCGTCCCGATGGCGCTCTCCACGGGGGCCGGCGCGGAGGTGCAGCGGCCGCTCGCGACCGTCGTGATCGGCGGCATCCTCTCGTCGACCGCGCTCACGCTCGTCGTGCTGCCCGTGCTCTACGCCGTGGTCGAGCGCCGGAGGTCGTGATGCGGGGCCGTCGCGGGTGTGCGCGTCATCGCGCCTTGGTACGCGATCGGCGTGTCCTCGACTCGGGAGAGATCGCTGCCGCAGGTTCGATGGCCTCGTCTGCCGCCCCCGCCCGCTGGGAGATGAAGGGCTGGAGCAGCATCCGGTCGAGGCGGAGCTCGCCCGGGTCGCGGAACAGTTCGAGCCCGATCGTCATGCGTTCGTGGCCGGCCGCCGGCGCGCGGCGGTAGGTGCCGAACAGTCGATCCCACCAGGGAACGTTGAACCCGTAGTTGCTGTTCGTCTCCGCGGGAACGATCGAATGATGCACGCGGTGCATGTCGGGAGTGACGACGAGCGAGCGCAGCCAGCGGTCCACGCGATCGGGCAGGCGGACGTTCCCGTGGTTGAACATCGAGGTGGCATTCAGCAGCACTTCGAATGCGACCACCGCCGCGGCAGGCGCACCGAGCGCCGTCACGACGGCGAGCTTCCACGCCATCGACACCACGATCTCGAACGGGTGGAAGCGATTGCCCGTGGTGACGTCGAAGTCGAGGTCGGCATGGTGCATCCGATGGAGCCGCCAGAGCGCGGGCACGGCATGGAAGACCACGTGTTGCAGGTAGATCGCGAGATCGAGCGCGACGATCGAGGCGACGACGAGAGGCCAGCCCGAGATTCCGAGCATCGGGAGAAGCCCCCATCCGCGCGCCTCGACGAAGAGCGCAGCTCCGACGGCGGTGGTCGGGAAGAGCACGCGAACGACGGCGGTGTCGAGCGCAACGATGCCGAGGTTGCTCGGCCAGCGGCGCCGGCGTCCGATCGTCAGCAAACGCCGCGGTGCCAGGACCTCCCACGCGGCCATCGAAGCCAGCACGACGACGAAGGCCGCCAGCCGGATCGCCGGCTCGAACGCGAGGAGGGAGGACGTCTCGCCCGACATGCTCGACAGGTTGTCACAGCGCGAGGCCGGCGCCGCACCTCACGCCGAGGCGCCGGTCGGTCGATACGTCCCCCATTGGAGGTCCGCATGGCCAAGCCCGAGGATGCCGCTCCGGAGACCGGCGAGGACGCCCCCGCGCGTCCGAAGCCGCAGCCGATCGGCACGGTGCGGCGCACCCTGGTGCGTCCCGACGGCACGAAGGTGGCGGTGGACGTCCCCGTCTACGCGCCCTTCCGGCTGGAGAACGGGGAGTCGGCGCCGGCGTCCAAGCCGCCGCGCCGCGCGCGGCCCGGCGTCAAGCCGAAGCCGACGGGCTCGGACTAGCTCTGATCTCCGCTCGCCTTCGGCTCGCTAGGCCTTGCCCGCTGCGAGCGCATCGCGGAGAAAGCGCGCCTGCGCGGCGGCGTTCTCATCGAAGCGCGGATCGGTGTAGACCTCGAAGTGGCCGCAGTCGTGGACCTGGAGCGCGCGCGCGCCGTGGCGCACGCGCGCGAAGGCCTCTTCCACCTGCGCGAGCGGCACCAGGTCGTCGCGCGCGGCGGCGACCAATAGCACCGGGCAGCGCACCTGTTCGATCGCCGCGAGCGGCTGGAAGCGGTCGAAGTCCGCGAGGAAGCGCGCCAGCAGCGCATTGCCCCAGCCGCCGCGCAGCGGAGACGGCAGCTCGCGCCAGAAGGCCGCGCCGCGCACCGACGCGTCGTGCCGCGAAGGGTTCTCGCGGCTGGTCGCGAAGGCGAACTCGCCGGGGACGCCGAAGGCCGGCAGGTAGACCGGCGGGAGCGCGATCCGCAGCAGCGCGGACACGCGGGCTCGCAGCAGGTCGAGCACGGTCGCGGCGACGTAGATCGGCATGCGCAGCGCGCCCGGCTGCTGCGACGCCGAGGTCGCCAGATAGGGCGCCTGCGCCACGATTGCGGCGACGTCGTCGCGCGCGGCGGCCAGCGAGATCGCGACGCCGCCCGAGAAGCTCGAGCCCCACAGCGCGATGCGCGAGACGTCGACGCGGGGATCGTCGCGCAGGCTCGCGCGCGCGAAGTCGAGCGCGGCCGCGTAGTCCTCCTGCTGGCGGAACGGGTCGACGTGGTGGCGCGGCTCGCCGTCCGAGCCGCCGAAGCTGCGGAAGTCGATCGCGAGCACGGCCAGCCCCTCGCGCGCGAAGCGCCAGGCGAAGCGCTCGAGCGGACCCTCCTTGGTGCCGGTGAGCCCCGGCGCCATCACGACGAGCGGCGCGCGGCAGTCGCGTCGCGGCGTGAAGAGCCAGCCCTCGAGACGCGTGCCGTCCCGCGCGGGGAACGCGACCGTGCGGAGGGCGCCGTCGGGCCGCTCCTCGGGCGCGCGCGGTGCGGACGTCACGCGCCGCACAGCCGTCGCGCCGACGGGAACGAAGAGGAGGAGCGCGCCGAGCGCGAGGAGCGCTGCGCAGACCGCGAGTCCCATCGGGGCCTCCTGCGGGGCGCGCCGCTACGGTAGGCTGCGCCGCATGGTCGAGAAGAACACGGAAGAGCGCCAGGGGATCGGCGAGACCTTGCGCCGGCACCCGTACCTGATCGCGACCTTCGTGATCTGCATCGGACTCGGCGCGACGCTCGGCGCAATCTACATGCCGGCCGAGTGGTCGAGCGCGCGCCGCATCTTCGGCGGCGCCTTCGCCGGCGCCGGCGTCGCCGTGTTCCTCACCGTCACGCGGCTCTTCGCCGTCCTCGAGTAGGGAGACGCCATGGGACTCGTCGAGCAGGTGGCGGAGCAGATGAAGCATGCGCAGAAGGCCAAGGACGCCGCGCGCCTGGCGGCACTGCGCAACATCCGCGCGGCCTTCCTGCTCGAGATGAAGAAGGACGGGGCCACGACCCTCGACGACGCGACCGCGCAGGGTGTGCTGCGGCGTCTCGGCAAGCAGCGCGAGGAGAGCATCGAGGCCTTCGCGAAAGCGGGCCGCGACGACCGCGCCGACGCCGAGCGCGCCGAGAAGGCGGTCATAGACGCCTTCCTGCCGAGCCTGGCCGACGAAGCGACGACGCGCGCGTGGGTCCAGCAGGCGATCGCCGATACCGGCGCGTCGGGCGCGCGCGATCTCGGCAAGGTGATGGGCGCCGTGATGAAGGCGCACAAGGCCGACGTCGACGGCAACCTGGTGCGCCGGATCGCCGGCGAGCTGCTGCCGGGCTAGGACAGCTCGGGCAGCGAGCGCCGCGGCGCGGTCACGGGCTCGCGCGCCGGTGTCGGCGTCACGGCGACGGCCAGGGCGCGCTCGCGCTTCTTGTGGCGCAGATACAGCCAGGCGCCGAAGCCCCCGAACATCAGCAGCGGCGTCACCGAGAGGAAGATGGTGGTGAGCACGAAGGCGCGGTTCGCCGCGTCCTCGCGGTACGCGCTGCAGACGGAGCAGGCAAGCGCGAGGCGCGGCGCGGCGAGGCCCGTGAAGCAGACGAGGGCGGCGAAGAGAGTGCGCACGAGGCTCATAGATAGACCACTCCGTAGAGGACGGGCCACAGCCCGACCACGAAGTACCAGAAGACCGCCGCCGTCACGAGCTGGCTCTGCGCCAGCCAGCCGCGCTGGAGACGCCACCAGGCGGCGGCCAGCAGGCCGATCGCGATGACGGCGTGCAGCGCGTGCAGCCCGACGATCAGGTAGAAGAACGAGCCGAGCGAGCTCGAGGTGAGCGTCAGCCCCTGGCGGATCAGGGCCCACCACTCGGCGCCCTGGAAGAGCACGAAGAAGCCGCCGAGCAGCATGGCGACGAGCATCGGCGTGCGCGCCGCGCGGCGATCGCGCGTGAAGGCGCGCTGCGCGATCGCGAGCGCGACGCCCGAGAAGAGCAGGGCGATCGTATTGATCGCGGTGCGCTCGATCGGCAGGCGCGGCTGATTCGCCGGCGGCCAGATCGGCGCCTCGGCGCGGATGATCGTGAAGGCGCTGATCAGCCCCGCGAAGAACATCACCTCGGCGGCGACGAAGATCAGCATGCCGAGCACGCTGCTCGGGACGAGCTGCGTGCTTCGGGATTCGGAGGCGAGGCGCAGCCGACCGGCTGTGCGTGCGCTGCGGGGGGGCAAGCGGGGGAACCTCCGGCTAGTGGTGCGCCGCGCCTCCCTCGGAGGCGTTCGCGGCGGAAGCGGCCGCCTGCCACGAGGGCTTCACCCAGCCCGAGCCCTCCGCCTTCATGACGTCGGGCGAGGTGCCTGCGAAGAATAGGAAGACGAACACGAGCACCGTGATGATCACGTAGGAGATGTAGCGCTGCTCGAGATTGATGTGCATGAAGTTCCTGGCGACCATCACCGCCTTCACGCACGCGATGCCGAAGGCCGTGATCAAGGTGATGATCGGGTGGCCGAGCATCGGACCGGCGACGCTGACGATCAGCAGCGCGACCAGGATGAACCAGATGCGGACGTAGTTGATCGGGTGATGTGCGGCGTGATCGGACATGGGTGCCTACTTCGCGATGTAGAGGAGGGGGAAGAGGAAGATCCAGACGATGTCGACGAAGTGCCAGTAGATCCCGATCAGCTCGACCCGGTGGAGCTCCAGGTTCTTCGCGGCGTCCTTCGCGACCCACGCCATCAGGATGGCGCCAGCGATCACGTGCGACGCATGCAGGCCCGCCGCCGTGTAGTAGAAGGACCAGAAGGTGCTCGAGGTGATCGTGAAGCCGTGCGAGATCTCCTCGGTCCACTCGAAGGCCTTCACGGCGAGGAAGGTGAGCGCGCCGATCATCGTGGCGCCGAGCAGGCGCGCGGCCTTGGGGCCGTCGCCGCGCTCCGCGGCCTGGTGGGCCAGCACCGCCGAGAGGCTCGACGTCAGCAGCACCATGGTGTTGAAGGCGCCGATCCAGGTGTTGGTGTGCGCGGCCTGCACCGACCAGGCGTCGTGCGCCAGGCGGTGCATGACGTACGCGGCGAGCAGACCGCCGAAGATCACGATCTCGGAGGCGACCACCCACCAGACGGCCAGCTTCCCGGTCGGTATGCCGGCCGCGGAGCGGGTGTTGGCGATGGGACGTGCGGAAGCAGACATCGGACTCCTCGAAGGCGCGCCGTCGGCGCGTCAGGCGGGCTCGTTCTGCGGCCAGTAATCCTGCTTGCGGCCCGGCACGCTGTACTCGTACGGACCGCGATAGACGCGCGGCAGCTCGGCCCAGTTGCCGTGCGGCGGCGGCGACTCGGCCGTCCACTCGAGCGTGTTGGCGTGCCAGGGGTTCTTCGGCGCCTTGCGGCCGGACGCCAGGCTCTTGAACAGGTTGATGAAGAAGACCACCTGGAAGGCCAGCATGGTGACGACCGCCGCGGCGATGAGGTGCCGCGTGTTCCACATCCAGGGCTGCGAGAGGTCCGGGAAGTTCCGGTAGTCGTAGATGCGCCGGTGCTGGCCGGCGGCGCCGAGCACGAAGAGCGGGATGAAGATCAGGTTGAAGGGGATGATCGTCCCCCAGAAGTGAATCTTGCCGAGCCGCTCGTCCATCATCTTTCCGAACATCTTCGGGAACCAGAAGGTGAAGCCCGCGTAGAACCCGATGATCGTGATCGGGAAGAACGTGTAGTGGAAGTGGGCGAGCACGAAGTAGGTGTCGTGGAAGTAGATGTCCGCGCCCGACGCGCCCAGGAAGATGCCGGTCACGCCGCCGATCAGGAACTCGCCGATGAAGGCCAGCGCCCAGAGCATCGGCACCGAGAACGTGATCGAGCCGCCGTAGAGCGTGGCGATGTAGATGAACATCATCTCCGCGATCGGGATCGAGATGAGCAGGGTCGTGACCGTGAAGATGTGCGCCATGCGCGGGTCGATGCCGGCGATGAACTGGTGGTGCGCCCAGACGGTGAACGAGAGCACGCCGGTGCCGAAGACCGTGTAGAGCACCGTGCGGTAGGCGAAGAGCTTCTTGCGCGCGAAGACCGTGATGATCTCCGCGACGATGCCGACCGTCGGCAGCAGCACGACGTACACCTCGGGGTGCCCGAAGAACCAGAAGAGGTGCTGCCAGAGGATCGGGTCGCCGCCACGGTCCGGATCGAAGAAGGCGGTGCCGACGTTCTGGTCCATGAAGAGCATGATCGCGCCCGCCAGCAGCGGGCCGACCGAGCACATGAACAGGATGCTCGCGATCACCAGCATCCAGATCACCATCGGGACGTCGTAGAGCTTCATGCCCGGCGCGCGCGAGTTCATCGCCGTGGTGATGAAGTTGATGCCGCCGAGCAGGAACGCGACGAACTCGAGGCCGACCGCGACGATCCAGAAGGAAGCGCCGAGTGGCGTCAGGTTGTACTCGGGCTTCGCGGAGAGCGGCGGGTACGCGGTCCAGGCGCCGGCGAAGCCGCCGCCCGGCACGAAGAACGACGCGATCAGCACGAGCGCCGACAGCAGGAAGATCTGGTACGAGAGCCGGTTGATCTTCGGGAACACCATGTCGTCGCAGCCGAGCATCAGCGGGATCAGGTAGTTGCCGAAGGCGGCGAGCAGCACCGGCATCGCGACCCAGAAGATCATGATGGTGCCGTGGTTGGTGACGAGCGCGTTGTAGCGGGCGGCCGACACCATGCCGTAGCCCGGCACTTCGATGCCCGGGAACGCCAGCTGCATGTTGAAGGCGTAGGCGAAGAAGGCCCCGATCAGGCCCATCGCCATGCCCGTGAACATGTACTGCATGGCGATGATCTTGTGGTCGGTCGAGAAGAAGTACTTGCGGACGAAGCCCTCTTCGTGATGGGCGTGCTCTTCGTGATGATGCGGAGCGACGTGCTCGGCCATGGCCTACTTCTCCGATCCGCGGGCGCCCGTCGTGGCGGCGATCGCGACCTGCGAATGCTGTGCGACCCACGCGGCGTGGGCCTCGGGGGTTTCGATGACGATCTTCGCGCCCATCAGCCCGTGGCCGATGCCGCAGATCTCGGTGCACTGGAGGTCGTAGGTGCCCGTCTTCGTCGGCTCGAACCAGCCGGTGATGACGCGGCCGGGGACGGCGTCCTGCTTGAGCCGGAAGACCGGGATCGAGAAGCTGTGCAGGACGTCGCGCGACTCGAGCTTGAAGTGGTACGTCGTGCCCATCTGCACGTGCAGCTCGTCGACGCTGGCGATGTCGTCCGCGGTGTCGATCTGCCCGTCGGCGCCGGGGTGGACGAAGGTCCACGCCCACTGCTGCGAGATCACGCGCACCGTCTGCTGGGCCGGGGGCAGGAACTGCTTGATCTCGTACCAGACCTTGACCGCGCCGACGATGATGAAGATGTCGCAGACGAGGACGAGCAGGTGCGGGATCGTGACCCAGCGCTTGAGCTTCCACTCGCTGCCGTCGTAGTACTCGGCGGCGACGCCCTCGCGCTTGCGGAAGCGGAAGATCAGCCAGAAGAACATGAGGACGGTCAGCACGAACCAGAAGCCGACCACCCAGAAGATCCCCTCGAAGAGCCAGTCGAGCTGGCGCGCGTAGGTGGATGCCTGGGGTACCAATCGCTCGAGCAGAAGAGGCCACGACATGTGGGTTGACCCTCAGAGGATGACGAAGAAGAAGACGGCGGCGATGAAAGCCGCGATGCCGCCCATCGAGATCACGAAGGTTCGCCAGGCCAGGTCGTCCGCCGACCACTCTTTCGCCATCGCTGATGCGTCTCCTACTGCTGGTTCAGGGTGCCGATGTAAGCGACGACGTCCTTGATCGCCTGGTCGTCGGCGAGTGCCATCGCCATGCCGCGCATGAGCGCGCCGTTCGGGTTCTGCGGATCCGTGCCGCGGATGCCGGCCTTGTAGCGCTCGAGCGCCGACACGAGATACCAGTCGTTCAGGCTGCGCAGCGGCGGCGCGTTCATGGCCTGGTTGCCCTTGCCGTCCGGGCCGTGGCACTGCGCGCAGAGCGCTTGATAGGTCGCGGAGCCGCGCTGCGCGTCGCCGCCCTCGACGACGGACGCGGCCTTCACCGCCGGCAAGCCCGCGATGTAGGCGGCGACGAGCTTGATGTCCTCGTCGGAGTGGAGCGAGCGCGACATCGGGCGCATGCGCAGGCCCGGCACATCCTGCGGGTTGTCACCGCGCCCGCCAGTGCGGAAGAGATTCAGCTGGGCCTCGACGTACCAGGTGTCGAGCCCTGCGATCGCGGGCGCGAGCGCGAGGTGATCGCCGTGACCCGCTTCGCCGTGGCACTGCTGGCAGTTGCGGAAGAGCTCGGCGGCGCGCTGCTCCTCCGCCGACGCCGCTGCGGCGACGCCGCAGAGGATCAGCAAGGTCGCGAGGGAGGAGACTCCACGAAGACTCGTTCTGGACATTCCGGTCCCTGATTGCGGCTCGCGCCGTGCGGTCTGGATTTGACTGGGATGGGGCGCCGCGACGACGGACTGCCGCGCAGCGAGCTCTGCGGGTGGGGTTGGAGTTGCGGTGGCGGACCTGGCAGAGCAGCCCGCGAGGTGGCCGGCGGGGTGTTAGCGAAGTCACACGAGATCCACAAGCGGTTGGCGCGCGCGAATTCGCGTCGATCCGCGCGACAGCGCAAGGAAATTCCGATGCTCAGCTCGCCGCGGGGTTGAGCTGGTAGAGCAGCACGTAGATGACGACGCCGGTGACCGAGACGTACATCCAGATCGGCCAGGCGATCCGCGCGAGACGCCGGTGGCGCGCGATCCGGCCGCGCAGCCCGAGCGTGACGAGGGCGATCGCGAACACCGGGACGGTCGCGGCCAGCGCGACGTGGGAGAAGAGCAGCAGGAGATAGGCGAGCTTCGCGGCGCCCTGGACGTGGAAGGTCGTGTTCTCGAACCCGCGCGAGGCCTTGTGGAGCAGGTAGAGGGCCAGGAAGAGCGTCGAGACGGCGAAGGCCGTCAGCATGGTGCGCCGGTGGGCGTCGATCTGGCCGCGCCGGACGAGCGCCCGACCGCGCACGAGCAGCACCGCCGCGACGGCGTTGAGCGACGCGTTCACGGCGGGGAGCGCCGAGAGGTCCACGGCTCAGCTTCCGGCGGATGGCGCGGCGGAGACCGTCGTGGCCGTCGCGCGCGCCGGCAGGCTGCTGGCGAGCAGGGAGAGCGCCACGGCCAGCATCCCGGCCAGCCAGAACGGCGTGGCGACCGCGTGGTCGTAGAGCCAGCCGGCGGCGAAGGGTCCGAACACGCGCGCCAGCGAAGCGGCCGACTGGAAGGCGCCCATCACCGCGCCCCGATCGGCGGGATCCGCGCTGAACGAGGTCAGGCTCAACAGCGACGGCTGGATCACCGCGCGCCCGACCGCCGAGATCGCGAGCACGGCGAGCAGCGGCGCGATCGCGTGGATCGCGGGCACCGCGGCGAAGCACGCGGCCATCGCCAGCGCGCCGACCCACACGAGCCGCCGCTCCGGGAAGCGCGCCGCGAGCGCCTTCATGCCGCCGCCCTGGACGGTCGCCATCACCGCGGCCATCGCGACCATCAACAGCGCGACCTGCCAGGCGGCGTAGTGGAAGCGCTGGATCAGGAAGATCTGGAAGACGGTCTCGAGCTGCGTCACCGAGAGGGCGAAGACGAGATTCGCGAGGCAGAGCCAGCGCACCGACGGATCCGCCAGCACGCTGCGTCGCGAGCGGACGACGCGGCTCTCGTGGCGCTGCGTCTCCGGCAGCCTCACCAGGGCGTGCACCCAGTTCAGCGCGGCGAGTCCCGCGGCCGCGAACAGCGGCACGCGATTGCCGAGCGGTGAGAGCCCGCCCGCGAGCGCCGGTCCGAGCAGGAAGCCGATGCCGAAGGCCGCGCCGATCAGCCCCATCCAGCGCGTGCGCTCCGACTCGTCGGTCGCGTCGGCGACGAAGGCCGACGCGACGCTCACGTTCGCCGCGAAGGCGCCCGCCAGGACGCGCGTCGCAAGCAGCCAGCCGAGCGAGCCGCCCCACGCGAACAGGAAGAGCGAGAACGCGGTGCCCGCGATCGTGGCGAGCATGACGGGCCGTCTCCCGATGCGATCCGAGAGCCGGCCCCAGAGCGGCGCGAACACGAACTGCGCGGCCGCATAGCCCGAGAGCAGCAGGCCCACCCAGATCCCGACCTGATCGCTCGCGACCTGCGCCTCGACCATGAAGGGCAGGATCGGCATCACGATGCCGAAGCCGATCAGGTCGACGACGACGACCCCGAGGACGACGGGCAGACCGGCGCGCGGCGTCGCGGTCATCAGCGGGAGGTGCGGAGGAGCAGCTCCACGTTCATGGCGAGGAAGAGCGAGAACAGATACGCGAGCGAGACGTGGAAGACGCGTCGCGCTGCGGCGTCGCTCTGCTCGCGCAGCAGCCGCACCACGGAGACGACGAACCAGGCGTTCATGCCGAGCGCCACGGCGAGATAGAGATTGCCGAGCAGCCCGAACGCGACGGGCGCGAGCGTCACCGGCACGAGTCCGAGCGTGTACCAGAGCATGCGCCAGCGGGTCGGCTGGTCGCCGATCACCGACGGCAGCATGGGGATGCCGGCGGCTTCGTAATCGCGCTTGCGATAGAGCGCGATCGCCCAGACGTGCGGCGGCTGCCAGAAGAACACGATCGCGAAGAGCGCGAGCCCGGCCACGCCGACGGATCCGTTGACCGCAGCGTCGGCGATGATCGGCGCGGCGGCGCCGGCTGCCCCGCCGATCACCGCGTTCCAGGCGGAGCGCGGCTTCAGCCAGACCGTGTAGACGAAGACGTAGAAGAGGATGGACGCGACGCCGAGAGCCGCGGCGGCGTTTCCGCCGACCCACCAGAGCAGGCCCGTCGAGGCGACGCCGAGCGCCAGCCCGAAGCGCAGCGCCGCGCGCGGCGAGACGAGACCCATCGGGAGCGGGCGCGTGCGCGTGCGCTCCATGCGCGCATCGACGTCGCGCTCGATGTAGGCGTTGAGCGTGTTGGCGGACGCGGCCGCCAGCGCGATGCCGAGCAGGGTCAGCAGGGCGAAGCCCGTGCCGGGCCAGCCGCCCGCGGCGAGCCCGAAGACCGGCAGCCCCGTGAAGAGCACCATCGGGAGCAGGCGCGGCTTCGTGAGGTCCGCGTAGGTCCGAAGCGCTGCTGCGGCCGCTCGCGCCAAGCTCGACCTCGCTCACTGCTGCGGTGCCGGGGCACCGTAGCTCTTGTTTGGGGATTGCCGACGGGGCGGTCGGACCTCGGCTCGAGGCGTCGGCCCGTGCGCTCGGGAGAGCGCGCCGCTGGTCGGCGGACGCGCGAATGGGTACCAGCCCGTGACTCCGCTCGCCAGCGGCTCGCTGCGCGCGCCGGGGTACTCTGCCCCGGCTTGACGCACTACGAGCTCGCGCTGGTCCTCGCGTCGGCACTGCTGCACGCGGTGTGGAGCGCGTCGATCAAGCAGAGCGGCGACCCGCTGCTCTTCAACGTCCTCCAGCTCCCGCTCGTCCTCGTGCTGCTGGCGGCGCTCCTGCCCTACGTCTCGTTCGCCGAGGTGCCCCCGCTGGTCTGGGCGCTGATCCCCGCGACGGCGATCGCGCATGCCGCCTACGTCTACTGGATGTGCCGGGCCTTCGAGCACGGCGACCTCTCGCTCGTCTACCCGATCGCGCGCTCGACGCCCGCCTTCCTGCCCTTCCTCGCCGTCCCGCTGCTCGGCGAGCGCATCTCGTGGGGCGGCGCCCTCGGCATCGCCGTGGTGGTCTCCGGGATCTGGCTGGTGCACGGCGCGAATCGCTGGACCCTGCGCGAGCTCGCGCAGCCGGCCGCGCGCTTCGCCTTCCTGACCCTCGGGGCGACGGTCGCGTACTCGCTGGTCGACAAGGCGGCCATGGCCGAGCTCGGGCACGCGCGCTGGAGCGCGCCCTTTCCCGCCGCGCTCTTCTACTTCGCGCTGCTCTCGTTCTCCTACGGCCTGATCTTCGTGCCGCTCGTGCTGTGGAAGCGCGGCGCACGCGCGCTGCGGCGCGCCGCGGGCGTGAGCTTCCCGGCGGCGACCGTCGCGTCGCTCATCAGCGTGATGAGCTACACGCTCGTGCTCCAGGCGCTGGCGACGGCGAACGTGAGCTACGCCGTCGCCGTGCGGCAGACGAGCGTGCTCTTCGCGGTCGCGATCTCGGCCTGGTTCCTCGGCGAGCGCCCGGGCTCGGAGCGCGTCACCGGCGCGTTCGCGACGGTGCTCGGCGTCGCGCTGATCGCCGCGTCGAGCTGACGCCCGCGCGGGCTTTCCGTCAACGCCGCCCGTTCCGCTCCACCATCTGCTTGAGCCACTGCCCGATGTCCGGGTGCTCGAGCAGGCCGGTCCGCTGCAAGCGCGCGGCGCCGATCGCGTGCACCTCTTCGGGCGTGGCCGCGGCGCGCGCGGCGCGCGCGTCCGCCTCGGACTCGCCGTAGTCGAGGCCGTGCACGATCTCCTTCACGATCGGGACCGCCGAGGGCGCGCTCGAGAGCTCCTGGATGCCGAGCCCGATCAGGATGGGGACGGCGAGCGGATTGCTGGCCAGCTCGCCGCACAAGGTCACCGGGATGCCCTCGCGCGCAGCCGCGCGCACGCTGCGGTCGATCAGGGTGAGGACGGCCGGGTGCAGCGGGTCGTAGAGATGCGCGACGCGCTCGTTGCCGCGGTCCACCGCGAGCGTGTACTGCGTGAGGTCGTTGGTCCCGATGCTGAAGAAGTCGCACTCGCGCGCGAGCGAATCGGCCGTCAGCGCCGCCGCCGGCACCTCGATCATCACGCCGACGGGGATGCCGTCGTCGAAGGGCGTGCCGGCCGTGCGCAGCTCCTGCTTCGCCTCCTCGATCAGCTCGCGCGCGCGGCGGACCTCGTCGAGCGACGAGATCATCGGCAGCAGCAGGCGCACATTGCCCTTGGCGCTCGCGCGCAGCACCGCGCGCAGCTGCGCGCGGAACGCGTCGAGGTGCAGCAGCGAGAGCCGGATCGAGCGGCAGCCGAGCTGCGGGTTCTCCTCCTGCGAGGCGCCGAGGCCCGGCATCTCCTTGTCGCCGCCGAGGTCGAGCGTGCGGAAGGTGACCGGGCGCGGAGCCAGGAACGCGGCCACGCGCTCGTAGAGCTGCTCCTGCTCCTCCTCTTCCGGGAAGCCGCGGTGCGCGAACGCGAGCATCTCGGTGCGGAACAGGCCGATGCCGTCGGCGCCGTGCTGCTCGACGAGCTTGAGGTCGCTGATCAGGCCGCAGTTGGCGGAGAGCGCGATGCGGCGGCCGTCGCGCGTCTCGGCGGGGCGGTCGCGCAGCGCGTCGAGATGCGACGTCGCGCTGACGTGGCGCTGCCGCGCGCGCTCGTACTCCGCGATCAGGCGCTCGTCCGGCGCCAGGAACACGCTGCCCTCGCCGCCGTCGACGATCGCCGTCTCGCCCGGCTGCACCGTGTCGAGCAGGCGCGCGACGCCCATGACGGCGGGGATTTCGAGCGTGCGTGCGAGGATGGCGCCGTGCGACGTCGGCCCGCCGTGCTCCGACACGATCGCCGCCACCTTGTCGAGCTCCAGCCGCGCGAAGTGGCTCGGCAGGATGTTGTCGGTGACGACGATCGCGCCCTCGACGAGCGGCGCGGCGTGGTGCCGCTCGCCGAGCAGCTGCTCCATCACGCGGCGGCCCACGTCTTCGACGTCGGCGATGCGATCGCGGAAGTACGGATCCTCGATGCGCGCGAAGGTGCGGCGGTAGGCGTCGAGCACGTTGCGCAGCGCCACGTGCGCGTTCGCCGTCTCGCGCACCTCGTCGCGCAGCTTCGCGACGAAGCCCTTGTCCTCGAGGATCTGGATGTGCGTGTGGAAGACCGCCGAGAAGTCCGGCCCGAACTGGTCGCCGACCTCTTCGCTCGTCGCGTCGAGCGCGCGCCGCGCGTCCTGGAGCGCGCGCATCAGGTCCTGCTCCTCGCGCGCGCCGTCGGGATTCGGCTGGTAGTCGAGCTCCGCGAGGTCGAGCGGGTTCTCGAGCCGGTGGATCTTGCCGATCGCGATGCCCCGCGACGTGCCGAGTCCGCGCAGCGCGACCGAACGCTGGCGCGCCCCCTGCGCAGACTTGACCCGGATCCCGTGCAGCGCGAGCTCGGCGGACGTGCGCGCGATGTCCTCCTCGGTCTCGCCGACGAGCGAGAGCAGGCGCGCGTTGATGACGACCGGCGCAATCAGCTGCGCGCAGGTCTGGAACATCGAGATCTCGTGGGCGTCGAACTGGCGCGGCTCGCGGGTCTGCACCACCAGCACGCCGATGGTCACGCCGCGCACGATCAGCGGGGCCGCCATCAGCGAGGAGAAGCGCTCCTCGCCGGTCTCGGGGAAGTACTTGTAGCGGGGATGGCTCTCCGCCCGTTCCACCACCACCGGCTCGCGGCGTTCGGCGGCCAGCCCGACGAGGCCCTCGCCGACGGGGAGCTGCACGCGCCCGACCGCCTCGCGGTAGAGGCCGATGGTCGCGGAGAGCGTCAGCCGCGTGAGGTCCGCCTCGATCAGGTAGACCGAACACACGTCCGTGTCGAGCCGCTTGGCGACGAGCTCGACGACGTTCTGCAAGGTCTCGTCGAGGTCGTGCGAACGCGCAACGACCTCGGCGACGTCGGCGAGGAGGCTGACCCGATCCGGAATGGTCGGACCTCAGGTGTCACGAGCCCGGCGTCACGAGCCGCATGACTCGGCCGAGCAGCGCGTGGGCCGTTGCGGAACGCGAACGATTCTAACGAATCGCGGACCGCGTTCTCCGACGGCGAGCGCTGGGCTCAGAAGACGGGCGAGTGCTCTCCGCCCTGGCCGTGTCCGTGACCGTGGCCGAGATCGAACGCCGCGGCCGGCGGGAACACGTGATCCTTGTCTTCGAAGCGCATGCCGAGCGCGAGAAGGATCTTGCGCTTGGTATCCATGCGGCAGTTCATGCCCTTCTCGACACTGTGAATCGTGCGGAGCGCGACCTTGGCCTTTCGCGCGAGTTGAGCCTGCGTCATGAGTCGGTTCTCGCGCAGCTCGCGCACGCGATTCCTGCGAATCGAGGTCGATCGATTATGATCCATTCCGTCGCACTCCCTGACCACGCCAGACGCCGCCATGCGGCACCCCTCGGCCTGGAGTGCCGTTTCGACCGCAGGCAGGATTTCTTTAGGGAAAATGAGAGCTTGGCGGCTTGACGGGGTGAGTGAGCCCCGAACCAGGAAGCGCTGCCGCGGCCCGGACATCCCCCCCTCGGGTGCACGTGCGGGCGATATGAATGAACCCAACGTAGGGATCGGGAGTCAGCAGCGTGGGGATGCAGGAGCATTCCCGCGGGACGTCCGCAGTGAGTAAGAAGGGTTCGGCGCCGAAGCGAATGCGCAGAATCGCGGTGGTTCTCCTCGTGCTCGCCGTGCTCGGCGGGCTGGGCTGGGTGGCCTACGAGCGCGTCCGGGCGCTGGCGCCGGCCCGCCTGCGGGCCGAGGTCGAGGGGTTGCTGGCCCACGAGACCCACGGACCCGTGGAGATCGGGGCGCTCCAGCTCGTCTGGGGGCTCCCCCTCGAGCTCCACGGCGCCGCCCTCACTCTCTACGACGGCGCCCTGACCGTGGAGATGGCGCGCGCCCGCATCGACCTGATCTCGCTGCTGCGGGGGCATCCCCACCTCTCGCGCCTGGAGCTCGACGGCGCCGAGCTGCGCTTCACACAGGCGAAGGACGGCTCCTGGCTGCCCCACCTCGGGAAGCCGGGCCCGCCCCATCCCGGGAACGAGAAGTCGCTGGAGCTGTTCCGCGGGATCGGCGGCCTCGGGCGCTTCCTGCTGAGCCGCCCGGTGATCGCCGACACCGTGGTCGTCGTGGATGGCCGCCTCTCGGTGAAGCCGTCGCGGCGCGGGGCCGGCGTGATCCGGCTCGCCGACCTCGCCGGTGAGCTCTCCCACAGCCGGCTGCTCGGAACGGCGAGCCTCGAGCTCCAGGGACGCTGGGTCGACGGCAAGACCGAGCGCGGCGCGCTCACCTGGACGGGCAGCCGCACGCCGACCGGCCGCGTCGCGCTGCAGATGAACGCGAAGCACCTCGCCCTGTCTCCTCTCGCCACGGAGCTGCGCGGGCTCGTGCCGGGCCTGGCGCTACGCGGGCGCCTCGACGGCGTGGCCGATTTCGAAGGCGTCGCGCCCGACCGCGACCGCTTCGTGGTGGCGCTCACCGCGCGCGATCTCGAGGCGCGCTCCGGCGAGGGCGACGACGCGGAGTGGCTGGCGGTGCCGCGGCTGTCCGCCAACGCGCGCCTCGCCGTCGACCCGGACGAGGTCGCGCTCTCCGACGTCCGCGTCGAGAGCGGGGAGTGGAACCTCTCGCTCGACGCCTCGATGGCGCGCCCGTTCGATCCGAAGGCGACGACGCACGGGCGCGTCGCCATCGAGAACCTCGGGCTCGATCCGGACGTCGCGCGCAAGCTCGTCGGCTGGCTGCCGGACTCCGTGCGCCAGCCCATGCGCGATCTGGTCGGCCGCGTGCGCGACGGGCGCCTGCTGCACGGCGAGCTCGAGGCCGAGGCGCCGCTCGAGCAGTGGCAGGCCGCGTTCGGCGGACACGTCGACGCCATGCTGCCGTCGCTCTCGCTCCACGCCGATCTCGAGGGCCTGCACATCGCGCTGAACGAGGCGAGCCGACTCGAGAATGCGTCGGCCGGGCTGGCCTGGAGCGACGGTCTGCTCGAGGTGAAGGGCGCCCGCGCGCTGCTCGACGGCCAGCCGCTGCCGGTCCTCGACCTGCGCTTCCGCGGCTTCGCGCGGCTGCTCGCCTCGAAGCCGGAGGACCGCACGATGCGCTCCACGGCGGTGGCGCTGCCGGGTGTCACGCCGCTCTTCGAGGCGTTCAAGTCGCCGCCGGACAAGCCGTCGGCGCCGCCGCCGTCGATCGCGCTCGATCTCGATCACCTCCACCACCGGGCGCTCCTCTGGCCATTGCGGCGCGTGCTCGCGGACGTGGTGCCGCGCGAGAACGGCCTGCACGTCGCCATCCAGAGCGCGCGTTGGGCCGGCGTTCCGATCGAAGGCGAGCTCGACTGGACGCCGAAACCGGAGCGCCACCTCGACGTCCGCCTCGAGGCGCCCGAGGAGCAGCCGGTCGCGCTGAGCCTCGACTCGCCGGTGCCGGTCATGCCGTCCGAGCCCGCGCCGCGCGTCGCCGAGGACGACGCCGCCTGGGCGGTCGGGCGCATCGTGCTCGGCCCGACGACGCAGGGCAGCTTCCGCCAGTACCGCACGGGGGCGCGCCTGCGCGCGGAAGGCGCGCGCGTCCGCTTCGACGACGTGCGCTCGGAGCTCGATCCCTCCGGCGAGATCGCGGGCGCGCTCGAGCTCGACCTCTCGCGCCCCGACGCGGTGCCGTACTCGCTCGATGCGAAGCTCGCGTCCGGCGATCTGGCGGCCTTGCTCGCGCAGCGCGGCGCGCAGGGCGAGCCGATGGCGGGCACGCTCGACCTCGGCGGCAAGCTCGCGGGCACCCTGGTTCCGGGACGCGCGCAGCTCCACGACGCGACGGGCGCGATGAAGCTCGCGCTGCGCGACGGCACCATCCCGAAGACGGTGCCGCCGGTGCTCGCGCTGGCGCTGGCGAGCGACTCGCTGAACCCGTTCTCGTCGCGCGAGCGGATCCGTTACAACCGCATCGACGCCGATCTGAAGTTCGAGGCCGGCACCGTCTCGACGCAGGGGCTCGAGGTCGAGGGGCCCGACCTGCGCCTGTTCGCGGCCGGCGAGATCGGCCTGCAGGACAAGCCCAATCCGCTGCGCGCGGAGCTCGCGCTCTTCCTCTTCCGCCAGCTCGACTGGGCGCTGGTGAAGATCCCGATCCTCAACGAGCTGCTGCTCGGCGAGAACAAGAACCTGGTTGCGGCGTACTTCAAGCTCATGGGAACCTGGCAGGAGCCGATCGCGCAGCCGCAGCCGCTGCTCACCATGAAGGACACCGCCGGAGGCGACATTCTCGAGGGCATCCCGCGCGTGGTGATCCAGGGCGTGAAGGCGATCGGCGGGCTGCTGCTGCCTGCGCAGCCGTCGGCGGGCGCACCCGCGCCGGCGCCAGATACCGCCGCCGGGGCGCCGGCGGGATCGTGAGCGGAGCTCCGCGCAGCGCGCGCAGCAAGCTGCTCTCGCGCCGCGCCGCGCGCGCCGCCACGACCCGCGCGCGTCGCGCCGGCGAGACCGTGGTCTTCACCAACGGCTGCTTCGACCTGCTCCACGTGGGACACGTGCGCAGCCTCGAGCGCGCGCGCCGCCAGGGCGATCGCCTCGTGGTGGCCGTCAACAGCGACGCATCGGTGCGCCGCCAGAAGGGATGCGGCCGGCCGGTCGTGCCGGCGCGCCGGCGCGCCGAGGTGATCGCGGCGCTCGAATGCGTCGACTGGGTGGTAGTCTTCGGCGAGGACACGCCGCTCGCGCTGATCCGCAGCCTGCGTCCGGACGTGCTCGCGAAGGGCGGCGACTGGCGGCTCGAGGAGATCGTGGGGCGCGCGGAAGTCGAGAGCTGGGGCGGTCGCGTCGTGCGCATTCCGGTCGTGCCCGGCTCGCGCACGACGGCACTCGTCGAGCGCATCCGGCGCGGCTGATCCGATGGAGGCCGCCGTCGCCATGCCCGAGCCCGTGAAGACCGCCCAGCGGCTCGCCGACGAGATGGGCCGCGTCGTCGTCGGGCAGCGCCCGCTCGTCGAGGGCCTGCTGGTCGCGCTGCTCTCCGGCGGACACGCGCTCGTCGAGGGCGTCCCCGGGCTCGCGAAGACCACGGCGATCCGCACGCTCGCGCAGGTGCTCGGCCTCGGCTTCGGGCGCATCCAGTTCACGCCGGACCTCCTGCCGGGCGACCTGCTCGGCACGCCCATCTACGAGCCCGCGCGCGGCACTTTCGTCGTGCGCCGCGGCCCGATCTTCGCGCCGGTGCTGCTGGCCGACGAGATCAACCGCGCGCCGGCCAAGGTGCAATCGGCGCTGCTCGAGGCGATGGAGGAGCGCCAGGTCTCGATCGGCGACGAGACCCACCCGCTGCCCGATCCCTTCTTCGTGATGGCGACACAGAACCCGGTCGAGCTCGAGGGCACGTATCCGCTGCCCGAGGCGCAGATCGACCGCTTCCTGGTGAAGCTCGTCGTGCCCTATCCGGAGGCCGACGAGGAGGTGCAGATCGTCGCGCGCGACGCGCAGGGGCCCGTGCAGGTGGGGCAGGTCGCCGATCTCGCCGAGCTCGCGGCCTTGCGCCAGGCGGCCGGCGCCGTGCACGTGGCGCCCGCGCTCGTCGACTACGCGGTGCGCCTGGCGCGCGCCACGCGCGATCCGGCGGCGGCGGGCGCGCGCATCACCGACGCCACGGGCGCGCCGGCGCCCGAGCGCTGCGTCGCGCTCGGCGCCTCGCCGCGCGGATCCATCTACCTGGTGCGCGCGGCGCGCGCGCGCGCGCTGCTCGACGGCCGCGACTACGCCACCCCGCACGACCTGAAGCGCGTCGCGCCCGACGTCCTGCGCCACCGCGTGGTGCCGAGCTACGAAGCGGAGGCCGCCGGCGTGACGGCCGAGAGCGTGGTGCGCGGCGTGCTCGCGGCGGTCGAGACGGCGTAGGTCCGCGTGGCCCGCAGCGCCCGCGCCGAGGCTCCGCGCACCGAAGACCTCGCGCGCGCGGCGCGCCTGCTCGTGGTGCGCAGCCGGCGCGAGGCGACGGGCCTCTTCGCCGGCAACTACGCCAGCGCCTTCCGCGGCAGCGGGCTCGAGTTCGAGGAGTCGCGGCCCTACGTGCCGGGCGACGACGTCCGTACCATCGACTGGAACGCGACCGCGCGCCACGGCGAGACCTACGTGAAGCGCTTCCGCGAGGAGCGCGACCAGACGGTGCTCTTCGCGCTCGACTGCTCGGCCTCGATGCGCTTCGGCAGCGCGACGCAGTCGAAGGCGGGCACGGCCGCGCACGCGCTCGCGCTGATCGCCGCCGCCGCGGGACGCGCGGGCGACAAGATCGGGCTCGTCGCCTTCGACGACCGCCTGCGCGCGCTGATCCCGCCCGCGCGCGGCGTCGCGCACGGGCGGCGCCTGGTGGATACGGCGCTCGCCTGCGCGGCGTCGGCGGACGGCACCACGCGGATCGCCGCGGGACTCACCGCGCTGCGGCCCGAGTCGAAGCGCAGCAGCGTGCTCGTTCTGCTCTCGGACTTCCTCGACGAGCGCCTGCTGCCCGATTCGGGGAGCCCGGCGCCGTTGCGCGAGGCGCTGGCGGAGCTCGGCTGGCGCCACGACGTGGTGGCGGGCGCCGTGCTCGACCCGCTCGAGCTGGCGCTGCCGGCGGTCGGACCGATCCGCCTGGCCGATCCCGAGCGCCCGGGCGGCACCTGGATCCTCCACACGGGCAAGCGCCGGGTGCGCGAGTCCTGGCTCGCCGCCTGCGCCGCGCGGCGCGAGCGGCTCACCTTGCTGATGCGCAAGGCCGGCGCGGAGCTCTTCTGGATGCGCACGGATCGCAGCCCGCTGCATGCGCTCGGGCGCTTCTTCCAGGAGCGCGCGGCGCGACGCCAGCGCGTGTCGCGATGAGCGGGGGGCGCCGGCTCGCGCGCGCGGCGGTCATCGCGGCCGCCGCGGCGCTCACCTGCTCGCGGGGCGAAGAGCTGCACTACAACGCGCCGGCGCAGGAGCGCGCCGCGCTGGTGCTGGAGCCGCCGACGGTCGCGCTCGGCGACGTCGCGGACGTCGTGCTGACGGTGGTCACGCGGCCGGGCGTGAGCGTCTCGCCGCCCGACGCGCCCGGCGCGGTCCCCGGCTTCCAGCTGGTCGAGCGCGAGGCGCAGGACGTCGAGAAGGAGCCGTCGCGCTGGCTGCACCGCACGCGCCTGCGCGTGCGCGCGATCGACGTCGGGCGCTTCGAGTTCCCGGGCGGCACGGTGCGCGGCCAGAGCGCAGAGGGCGCGGCGCTCGAGATCCCGTATGCGGCGCTCCCGCTCGAGGTGGCGTCGAGCATCGGAGAGGGGCCCGAGCGGCGCTCGCCGTTCGGGCTGCGACGGCTGCCGCCCGGGCGGGTCGGCGGCCCGGGCGCCGCGCTGGCCTTCGCCACCGGATTCGCCGTGGCGCTCGGCGGTGTCGGCGTCGTTGCGCTCGTGCGGCGGAAGCGGGCCGAGCGGCGCGCGCGTCCCGCGCCCGCCCCGGTGACGGAGACGCCGGCCTGGGAGGTCGCGCGCGCGGCGCTCGACGCGGCCGAGGCGGAGCAGGGCGCCGACCCGCGCGCCGCGCTCGACGACACCTCGCGCGCGCTGCGCCGCTACGCCGCGGCGCGCTTCGGAGCGGACGTCCCGCCGCGCAGCCTCGAGGAGCTCCGCGGCAGCGAGCCGCCCTACCTGATGACGACCCGCTGGAGCGCCTTCGTCGATCTGCTCGGCGCGCTCGACGTCGCGCGCTTCGCCCCGCACGCGGACGCGGAGCGCGCCGCGCGCGCCGCCGCGCTGCTGCGCACCGCGCGCGCTTTCGTCGACGAGACGACGCCGCAGGAGGCGCGCCGGTGAGCCTCCCCGGCTGGCTCGGCATCGACGCCCTCTTGCGCCCGTGGGCCTTCTGGCTCTGCGCGGCGCTCGCGCTCGGCGCGCTGCTGGCGGCGCTGCGCACGGGGCCGGCGGTCTTCGAGTGGCCCGCGCTCGCGGAGGCGCGCCGCGCCGGCGCGCGCCCGCGCGACCTCGTGCGCTTCGCGTCGCGCGCGCTGCGCCTCGGCGCGCTGCTCGCGCTCGCGGCGCTCTTCGCCGGGCCGGTCGGCGTGCACCGCGCGCCGCCGGAGCCGGGCTTCGGGCTCGACCTCACGCTCGTGCTCGACGCGTCCGGCAGCATGCGCGCGCTCGACACGCGCTCGGGCGACACCTGGAGGAGTCGCATCGATCTCGCGCGCGAGGTGGTCGCGCGCTTCGCCGCGCGCCGCGCCGCCGAGGGCGACCGCGTCGCGCTCGTCGTCTTCGGCGACAGCGCCTTCACCCTGTGTCCGCTCAGCTCCGACGGCGTGCTGCTCGAGC
>DASUFZ010000096.1:0-7408 GCA_036274295.1 Myxococcota bacterium | reverse complement strand
CGCTGGCTCGGCGTGGTCGGCGCGGGCGCATTCGATCTGCCGCTGCCGACCGACGACGAGGACATCGAGCCCGCGTACGCGCTCGAGCTGCGCATGCGGCCGGGCCTCTGGCACTTCCACCCGCACGTCGGCTTCCAGGGCACGACGGACGGCATGGTCTACGGCTATGGCGGCATTCATCTCGACCTCCCGCTCGGCGACCACCTGCGCGTGGTGCCGAGCGGCTCGGTCGGCGCCTACGACAACGGCAGCAACGGCAAGGACCTCGTCGGCACCTTGGAGTTCCGCATCGGCGGCGGGATCGCCTGGCGCTTCGACAACGACTGGCGCGTCGGCGTCACCTGGTACCACATGTCGAACGCGGACACGGCCAATCGCAACCCCGGGGCCGAGATGATGTTCCTCGAGGTCGGCTTCCCGCTGTGGTGAGGCTGCTGGTCTGGCTCGCGGTCGCGCTCGGCGCGCTGCCCGCGCTCGCGGCACCGCAGGACGGCGAGTGGCCGCTCCACGGCCGCACACCGGACGAGCAGCGCTTCAGCCCGCTCACCTCGATCGATCGCGGAAGCGTCTCGCGCCTCGGGCTCGCCTGGTCGTACGACACCGGCGCGCGACGCGGCATGGAGGCGACGCCGCTCGTCGTGGACGGCGTGCTCTATGGCACGTCGAGCTGGAGCCTCGTCTACGCGCTCGACGCCGCGACGGGCCGCGAGCTCTGGACCTACGACCCGCAGGTGCCGAAGGCCAAGGGACGCGACGCCTGCTGCGACGTCGTGAACCGGGGCGTCGCGCTCTACGACGGCCGCGTCTACATCGGTGCGCTCGACGGGCGCCTGATCGCGCTCGACGCCCGCACGGGGAAGCCCGTCTGGCAGGTGCAGACGACGGACACCTCGCGGCCCTACACCATCACGGGCGCGCCGCGCGTCGTGAAGGGCCTCGTCATCATCGGGAACGGCGGCGCCGAGCTCGGCGTGCGCGGCTACGTCGGCGCGTACGACGCGAAGACCGGCGCGCTCGTCTGGCGCTTCTACACCGTGCCCGCGAGCAAGCAGGGCCCGTTCGAGCACCCGGAGCTCGCGCTGGCCGCGAAGACCTGGCCCGCCGACTCGCTCTGGGAATCGGGGCTCGGCGGCACGGTCTGGGACTCGACGGCCTACGACCCGGAGCTCGACCTGCTCTACGTCGGCACCGGCAATGCCTCGGTCTACGACCGCGCCAAACGCAGCCCCGGCGGCGGCGACAACCTCTTCGTCTCGTCGATCCTGGCGCTGCGCCCCGACACGGGCCGCATGGTCTGGCACTACCAGACGACGCCCGGCGACGCCTGGGACTACACCGCCACGCAGCACATCGTGCTGGCCGATCTCGAGATCGACGGCAAGCCGCGCAAGGTGCTGATGCAGGCGCCGAAGAACGGCTTCTTCTACGTGCTCGACCGGATCACCGGCGAGCTGCTCTCGGCGCGCAACTACGTCGACGTCTCGTGGGCCAGCCACGTCGATCTCGCCACCGGCCGGCCTGTCGAGCGCCAGCAGGCGGACTGGAGCCGCGAGACGCGCATGATCACGCCGAGCATCATCGGCGGTCACAACTGGCACCCGATGAGCTTCTCGCCGCAGACGGGGCTCGTCTACATCCCGTCGATCACGTCGGCGTATCCCTTCGTCGCCGACCCGGACTTCCACTACACGCCGGGACGCACCAACACCGCGGAGAGCTATCCGCAGCTGGCGCGCAGCATCGAGGGCTTCGAGGACGCCTTCCGCCTGTGCGCGCCGAGCCACATCACCGCGTGGGATCCCGTCGCGCAGCGCCAGGTGTGGCGGGTCGAGAGCCAGTCTCTGCTTCCGGGCGGAATCCTCTCGACGGCGGGCGGACTCGTCTTCCAGGGCCTGAGCGACGGCGTCTTCGCCGCCTTCGACGCGAAGACCGGCGAGCGCGTGTGGGAGAAGCAGACGGGCGTCGGGATCATGGCGCCGCCGATCTCCTACGCGCTCGGCGGCGAGCAGTACGTGGCCGTGGTGGCCGGCATCGGCGGCTCGCTCGCGATGGACGCGAAGCGACACGTCGTCGTGAACGAGGGCCGCGTGCTCGCCTGGAAGCTCGACGGCAAGGCGCCGCTGCCGCCGGTGCATCCGCTGCCGGCGGGCGTCGTCGCGACGCCGCCGCTCGATGCGACGCCCGAGGACGTCGCGCGCGGGCGCGATCTCTACGCCACGCATTGTCTGCGCTGCCACGGCATCAGCGCGAAGAGCAGCGGCATGATCCCGGACCTGCGCTTCTCGAGCCGCGAGGTGCACGCGAGCTGGGACGAGATCGTGCTCGGCGGCACGCGCGCCGCGCAGGGCATGGCGAGCTTCGCCGACCAGCTCACGAGCGAGGACGCGCGCGTCATCCACGCCTACATCATCGAGCGCGCCACGCACGAGCCGGGCTGGGTCGAGCGCTTCGCCTCGTGGTTCGGCGAGAATGCGTGCGTGCCGGTGACGTGGGTGGTGGATTAGGAGGAACGCATGGCCGAGTCCAAGGCGGAGAAGGGAGCGGCGACGCTCCAGAAGCTCTTCGGCACGGGGGTGCGCGGCTCCAGCATGGCGCCCGCCTTCGCGCAGATGACGGTCGAGCATCTCTTCGGCGACGTCTGGCAGCGGCCCGGGCTCACGGTCGAGGAGCGCTCGCTGCTCACCTGCACCGTGTTGATCGCGCTCGGGCGCGAGGCCGAGCAGAAGATCCACTTCCGCGGCGCGCGCAATCTCGGCATCCCCCGCGCGAAGCTCGAGGAGGTGCTGATCCACGTCGCGCACTACGCCGGCTGGCCCGTTTCGGCCTCCGGCTCGCGCGTGCTCGACGAGGTCTGGCGCGCGATGGACGCGGAGCAGGCAAAGCCGGCCTAGCGATCCGGGAACCGGTACGCGGCGAGGCCGTCGAGCGCCTTCGAGAAGGCGCGCGTAAGCGCGCCGCGGATCAGGCCGCCGATGAACGGCACGCGCGACTCGAAGCGGCAGCGCCAGGTGACGCGCGTGCCGTCGCCCTCGGGCTCGAAATCGACCTCGCCGAAGTGATCGCGGATCACCGGGAAGCCCTTCACGATCGTGTAGGTCATGCGCTTCGGCGGCTCGAAGGAGAGGATCTCCTCGTGCGCGGCCGAGATCGCGGGCCCGAGCACGCGGATGCAGCCGACGCCGTTCGGCGCCGGCACGCCCTCGCGCGCGAGGCGCGCCGGACCGAGGCCCGCCCACTGCGCCCAGGAGACGTGGTCCGTGTAGGCGTCGAAGACGGCCTGCGGGCTCGCGGAGAAATGTCGCTGGACCTGGACCTGCTGCACGGCGCTCCTCCTGATCGGGGCGCCCATTCTATGTCCTGGCGTGGCCGAGCGGGAACCCGTTGGCGATGCTCCGGCCCGTGCCCGGCGCCGCGATTCCGAAGCGAGAGATCGCGGCGACCCTCGGCTGGGCGCTCGTCGGCGCCATCGCCTGCACGAGCATCATCATCCTCGAGCCGAACATGGTCGAGGAAGGGCTGGTCGTGCACTTCGCCCAGCGGCTTGCGCGCGGCGAGCACCTCTATCGCGACCTCGTCTTCTTCTCGGGTCCGCTGGCCTTCGAGCTGCTCGGCGCGCTCTTCCGCGTGTTCGGCGAGGCGATCATGGTGGGCCGCTGGACGCAGGTGGCGATCCAGGGCGTCAACACCGCCGTGGCCTTCGCGCTGCTGCGCCGCGCCGGCGCCGGCCCGCTCGCGCACGCCGCCGCGGCCGGCATCGCGGCGCTGCCGCTCGTGCTCTTCCCGTTCTTCTCGATGTTCTACTACACGCCGCTGGCGATGAGCCTCTCGCTGTGGGCCGCCTACGCGACGTTGCGCGGCGTCGACTCGACGCGCTTCGCGTTCGCCGCGGGCCTGTGCGCCGCCGCCGTCGCGCTCTGCAAGCAGACGCTCGGCGGCGTGCTCGCGATCGGCCTTCTGCTCGCGCTCCTCGCCTGCACGCCGGCTGCGACGCGCATGGCACGCGCGCGCGCGCTCGTCCTCGGCGGCGTCGCGGTGACCGTCGCGACGCTCGCCTTCTACGGCCTGCGCGGCGATCTCGCCGTGCTGTGGCGCTCGCTCGTCACCGTGCCGCTCTCGCTCGGAGAGCAGTTCTCGTCTCGCTACATGAACCTGTGGCCGCCCGGGCAGCTCGCCGCCGAGCTCGAGCCGCACAAGGTCATGTACCTCCCGAACCTCTTCTTCCTGAAGTACGGGATCTACGTGCCCATGAAGTTCAGCATCGTGCTGACCACGCAGATCCTCTACGCGCTGCCCTTCGCGGCGCTGCTGCTGACCCTCGTGGCGCGTCTCGGCGGCCCGCTGCACCCGGCGGTGTGGATCAACGCGGCGCAGCTCGCGGCGATGACCACCAACGTCTTCCCGCGCGCCGACTGGGGCCACCTCGTGTTCGCGCTGCCCGCCGCGGGCCTCCAGGTGCTGCTGCTCGCGTCGGCGCCGCTGCGGCGCGTGCCCTGGCTGCGCACCGGCGTCGCCGTCGCGACCGTGCTGGTCTTCGTCTACTACGGCAACCACAACCGCGCCTGGCTGCACGACGAGTCCGGCCCGGCGAACTGGGGGCCGAACGTGCCGCTGCGGCCGGTCTCCCTCATCTACAAGCTGGTGACGGTGCCGCGCGTGGTCCGCTACATCCGCGACCGCGTCCACCCGGGCGATCCCATCTTCGTCGCGCGCGCCGAACCGCTGCTCTACTTCGCGACCGACACGACGAACCCGACACCGTACGGCGGCGTGCTCCAGGCGGTCCAGGGCGAGCAGGAGGAGGCGATCCTCGCCGCGCTGCCGAAGGTGCGCTTCGTGGTGATGAGCGACATCGACCAGCCCATGTGGGCGTACTACGCGCAGGAGCTGCCGCGCGTGCAGAAGTACCTGGAGCAGCATTTCCGCATCCCGCGCTCGTATCCGCGCGACGACGCCAGCTGGATCCTCGTGCTCGAGCGCGGCGAAGACCTCGGCGAGAGCTGGCTCGACCTGATCGACACCGCCGAGAGCGCGCACGCCTGGACGCTCGACGAAGAGCACCAGGTGCATCCCGTCGAGAAGCCGCCGCCGCGGCTCGTCTCGCGCCACAACCGGCGCGCGCTGCCGATGCGCCTCGGCGCCTGGGGCGGCGGCATCGACTACAGCTTCACCGTCCCGCCGAACGCGCACTTCGAGGCGGGCGTCGGCTACCGCGGCATGATCTCGCTCGACGACCTGCACGAGCATCCGCAGCGGACGCACATGGTGGTGCAGGTCGGCGAGGGCGGCGTCTTCGAGACCCTGGCCGACCAGAAGGTGAGCGACGCGCGCATGGAAGGGCGCCGCTGGACCGACATGTCGGTGGATCTCTCGCGCTTCGCGGGCAAGGAGATCGTGCTGCGGCTCGCGGCGGTGCCCGAGATCCCGACCGGCAAGCGCAATCTCTCCTGGTGGGCGAGCCCGCGCATCGTCGTCGGCAACAGCGGCGCGCAGGCGCAGGCGGAGACGCCGCCGGCCGAGGAGCCCGTGCCCGAGATGTGCATTCAGATCTACGCGCCGGTCTGTGACGAGAACGGCAAGACCTGGCCGAACCGCTGCGAGGCCGAACGAGCGCGCGCCAAGGTCGTCCGCGAGGGCGCCTGCGACGAGCCTGCTGACACTCCGCGGCCACAGGTTCCGCGCTTCCCGGCGAACTGAAGCTACCTTGCGCCGCATGGGAAAGATCTTCGAGTCTCTCGACGCCGATCTCGTGAGCTTCATCGAAGCGCAGAAGCTCTTCTTCGTGGCGACGGCGCCGCTCGACGGCGACGGCCTGGTGAACCTCTCGCCGAAGGGGCTCGACACCTTCCGCATCCTCGGGCCGCGCGAGGTCGCGTACCTCGATCTCACGGGCAGCGGCATCGAGACCCTGGCGCACCTGCGCGAGAACGGGCGCGTCTGCTTCATGTTCTGCGCCTTCGAGGGGCGCCCGCGCATCCTGCGCCTGCACGGCCGCGGCGAGGCGTTCGAGCCGGGCGACGCCGGCTGGGAGAAGCTGCGCCCAAGCTTCCCCGAGATCCCCGGCGAGCGCGCGATCATCCGCGTCGACGTCCGGCGCATCGCGGATTCCTGCGGCTGGGGAGTCCCGCGCTACAGCTTCGAAGGTCAGCGCGATCAGCTCGTGCGCTTCGCCGAGCAGCTCGGCCCGGAGAAGATCGAGGCCGCGCGCGCGCAGATCAACGCCAGGAGTCTCGACGGCCTGCCGGGGCTGCGCACGGCGCAGCGCGAGCCGAGCTAGCCGAGCACCAGAGCCACCACCTGGAGCGCGAAGGCGGCGCCGGAGAGCGCGGTGCGGACGGCATGCAGCAGGCCCCAGCGCTGCAGCAACGCTTCGGTGGCGGCGGCGTCGTGCGTGCCGGCGTCGGCCAGCAGCCGTTGATTGGTCGGCAGGATGGCGATCAGGGTGAACGGCACGACGGCGAAGAGCAGCAGCGCGCCGACGAGCCAGGCGCCGCCCTCCCCCGTCCACCAGGTCCAGAGCGCGGCGAGCGAGCCGAGGAACGCGAGCGCGATCTGGATCGGCGCCGCACGCCGGTACATCGGCGCGAAGGCGCGCGCGGCGAATGCCGGCCCGAGCTCGAGCGAGGCGGGCTGCTGCACCAGGCTGATGCTGAACGCGACGCCGAAGAAGAGGCCGCTGCAGAAGACGGCGACCGCCTCGCTCACGGCCGGCTCGCGCTCACTCGGCGTTCCAGATGTCGCGATGCAGGTGCCACTTGCCGTCGCTGCGCTTCCACACGACGAGGTAGCGCGCGCCGCTGACCGCGCCGTCCTTCGCGACGAGTCTGACGGTGCCCGTCTCGTACGCGAGATCGCCCGCGGACTCGACCTCACCGGTCTCGAGCTTCACGTCCTGGATGCCCGAGTCGATCGACTTCTGCCAGAACGCCGCGATCGCCGCGCGGCCCGTCGCCACCGGCGCTCCCGGCGCGATCACCTTCGCATCCGCGGTGTAGAGCTGCGCGACCGCGGCCGCGTCGCCCTTCAGGAAGGCGGCGGCGAACGCGCGGTTGCCCGCCTCCACCGCGTCGCGCACCGCGTCGGCGTGCGCCGGCGCGGCCGCGAGTCCAGCGAGCGCAATGAGCGAGAGCGAAGCGAGACGCAGGGTCGTCATGAGTGCCTTTCTGCGTCGAGCAACGTGTAGTGCTCGACGGTCGGAAACGGGTCGTAGAAGTGATGCAGCAGCGCCTTCCAGCGTGGATAGGCCGGCGAGCCGCGGAAGCCCTCGGTATGGCTCGCGAGATCCCGCCACCATACCAGCAGCAGGTAGCGATCTTCCGCCTCGACGCAGCGGCGCAGCTCGTGGCGCTGGTAGCCGGGGCTCGCCGCCAGGATCGCCTGCGCTTCGGCGAACGCGGCCTCGAACTCGCGC
>DASUFZ010000095.1:0-4520 GCA_036274295.1 Myxococcota bacterium | reverse complement strand
AGCTTCGAGAAGACGTCGACCACGGCGTCGACGTCGTCGGGCAGGGTCGAGAGCACCGTGGACGCGATGTTGTCCTGGCGCACGAAGCGCGAATCGCGTGCGAGCTCCGAGTGGTGGATGAATCGCCTCATCGGGCTACCTCCGGCGGCGGGGTTCGAAATCCAAGTCCGGCGGCGCGTGGTCCGGCACCTTCCAGCGGATGTAGGGCTTCTCCTTCTTCTCGTGCCAGGCGTTCGCGTCGTCGATGGCGCGGTCGAAGGCCGCGAGGAACGCGTCGAGATCCTCGGCCTTGATCGCCTTCTCGAGCGGCGGCCAGCTGTCGCGCAGGTACTCCTCGATGCCGGCGGCGTGCTTCGGGCGCATGAAGGCGCCGAGCTCGAAGAGGGCCTTGGTCTCCTTCCACTGGAACAGCGCGAGCTCCCAGTTCTTCGCCTTCCCGGCGTAGTAGAGCTTCCAGGTCCGCGCGCCGATCTCCGGCATGATGCGCGCGAGGCCCGGCTGGACCAGCGCGATCGCATCGATCCCCATCTCCCACTTGCCGTTGTCGAAGGTCATCGCGCTGACGATGGCCTTGACCTTGTCCTCGTCCATCACGTCTCCTTGGGCTGCGGTGCCAGTGGCACTACTCTCGCACACTCCGTCGATCACAGGGAGCAGACCAGCATGCCGAGCCGCCGCGATCAGATCCGCATGTCCGACGACGAGATCTGGAAGTTCATCGATTCGCGCAAGAGCCTGCAGGTCGCGACCTTGAATCGCGACGGCTCGCCGCATCTGACGACGCTCTGGTTCGGGATCCTCGACGGCGACATCGTGTTCGAGACGTTCACGAAGTCGCAGAAGATCGTGAACCTGAAGCGCGACCCGCGCATCGCCGTGCTCGTCGAGGACGGCGACGTCTACAACGAGCTGCGCGGCGTCGCGATCAACGGGCGCGCCGAGCTCTACGACAAGCCCGAGGACGTGTTCCGCTACGCGCTCGCGGTGACGCGCAAGAACAACCCGGGGCTCACCGACGAGCAGCAGAACGCCGCCGCGAAGATCATGAGCCAGAAGCGCACCGCCGTCGTCGTGAAGGCGGAGAAGATCGTCAGCTGGGATCACCGCCGTCTCGGCGGACGCTACTAGCCCTCGCCGAGCAGCCGCCGGAACGCGGCCTCGCGCGCGGGGTCGTCGACGTTCGCGAAGTAGAAGCGCTGCACCTTCGCGTACTCGCGCTGCACGCTCTCGCGCGGGAGCCGCTCGGCCTGACGCAGGTACGCGTCGAGCATGCCCGGGAAGTCCGGCACCGTCGCGCCGCGGCGCGCGAGCTCCTGCATCAGCGCGGGATCCCAGTGGAGCACCTGCCCGTGCACGCCCTCGTCGAAGGTGACGTAGACGGGCGGGATGAGTTCCAGGAGGCGCTGCTGCGGCTCGCCCGAGAAGGTGAAGTGCGCCTTGCGCGTCGCGATCAGGTAGTCGAGCGGCGCCGACTTCTCGTGGCCGATGCGCCCGCGCGCGGCGAGCTCCTGGTGCGCGACGAAGCGGTCGGTCAGCCCGGCGTGCGCCTCGATCGCGACGGGGATGCGCGCCTCGTAGACGATGCGCGCCTCGTCGCCGTAGAAGGCCACGCGCACGGGCAGGCCGTCGAAGTAGCGCCGCAGCACTGCGGCGGTGTGGTCGCTCTTCGCGACGCGCTCCCTGGAGTAGTACTTCCACTCGTCGGCGACGCCGCGGCTCCACACTTCGTCCGTGACGGGTGCCGGCGTGAGGAAGCTGCCGACGAGCGCCGCGAGCGCGATCGCGTAGCCGGCCGGCCGCGCGGCGCCGAAGAGGACGAACGTCCCCTGCTCGAGCAGCAGCAGCAGGAAGGGCGTCACCGGCACCAGCAGGCGCGCGAACATGAAGTCGCCGCCGACGCGCACGACGTAGAAGGCGTAGGTGGCCGCGAGCGCGGCGGCGAGCGCGAGCGCGCCGTCCGGATCGAGCTCGGTGAGACGGCGTCCGCGCAGGCGCGTGCGCACGAGCGCCGCCACGACGAAGAGGGGACCTAGCGCGAGCGCCCAGTTCCGCTCGAAGTAGAGGCGCAGATAGTGCGCGCCCTGCGCGTACCACGCGAGATAGGCCGACTTCGCGTAGTAGGTGTTGGGGAAGAGATCGCCGTAGTAGAGGACGCGCCAGGCGAGGAAGGGCGCGACCACGAGCGCGACCGCCGCGCCGTAGAGCGCCGCGCTCTTCCAGCGCGGCCGCGCGACGACGAGCAGCCACGCGCCCGTGACGGCCGCGGGGAGCGCGCCGTCGGGCCGCGTCAGCGCCGCCGCGCCGAAGACGAGCCCCGACGCCACGAGCCATGCCGGCCGCGCGCGCACGCCGTACAGCGCGAGCGCGTAGCCGAGCAGCAGCAGGAACGTGAAGGCCGAGGTCTCGAGCCCGCCCGTCGCGAAGATCGACCAGTCGGGATTCAGCGCGGCGCCGAGCGCCGCGAGCGGCAGCCACGGCGCGGCGCCGTCGCGGCGGCGCGCGAGCGCGAGTCCCGTCGTCGCGAGCAGCGCGACGCTGGCGAGGTAGCAGGCGATGCCCCACGCGTTCGCCCACGCCGCGGCGTCGAAGCGGAGCGCGAGTCCGAGCGCGCTCCACACCGTCCAGAGGAAGTTCGTGTAGCCCTCGACGCGTTCGCCCGCGTTGAAGACGAGGCCCAGACCGTCGAGCCAGTTCTGCGCATAGCGAAACGAGATGAAGGCGTCGTCGGTCGTCCAGCGCAGCGCGAGCGCGCGCCAGGCCGCGAAGACCAGCGCGACGGCGCAGGCCAGCCGGAATGCGGGACGCGCGGAGCGGAGCAGGTTCACGAGGCCTCGCAGGCGGGAAATCGCCGCGGCAGATGCAAGCAGAGCGCGTTAGGCTCCGCCCTTCATCTCATCCAGCCACCGGAGGAACCCCCATGGCCCGCGAAGCCGTGATCGTCGAGAGCGTCCGCACGGGACTCACCAAGGCCCACCGCGGCTCGTTCAACATGACCGAGCCCGTCGACTACACCGCGCACGTGCTGCGCGAGGTGGTGGCGAAGGTGCCGAAGCTCGACCCGGCGGAGATCTACGACGTGATCCTCGGCTGCGGCATCCCGGAAGGCTGCCAGGGCATGAACATGGGCCGCATCGCGGCGATGGCGGCGGGCTTCCCGAAGGAGGTCGCGGCGACGACGATCACGCGCTTCTGCTCGTCGGGCTCGCAGGCCGTCATGATGGCCGCGCACCAGATCATCCACGAGGGCGCGGACGTCGCGATCGGCGCGGGCGTCGAGACGATCACGATGATGCAGGACGGCACCTCGAACACGACGCGCATGGTGAACAAGACCGCGCGCGACCGCTTCCCCGGCCTGTACTTCCCGATGGGCGTCACCGCCGAGATCGTCGCCGAGCGCTACAAGATCTCGCGCGAGGACCAGGACAAGTACTCGCTGCAGAGCCAGCAGCGCTACGCGAACGCGGTGCAGAAGGGCTGGATCTCCGAGGAGATCGCGCCCATGAAGGTGCGCCGCAAGGTGCAGAAGAAGGGCGCGGACCCGTACGAGGAGGACGCCGTCGTCGACCGCGACGAGTGCAACCGCCCCGACACCACGCTCGAGGGCCTGGCCGGGCTGGCGCCCGTCTTCAAGAAGGCGGAGGAGGGCGGGAGCGTCACGGCGGGCAACTCGTCGCAGCTCTCCGACGGCGCCTCGGCCACCCTGCTGATGTCGTCCGAGCGCGCGAAGCAGCTCGGCATCCAGCCGCTCGGCGTCTACCGCGGCTCGGCCGTGGCGGGCTGCGGCCCCGAGGAGATGGGCATCGGCCCGGTCTTCGCGGTGCCGAAGCTGCTGAAGCGCCACGGGCTCTCGATGGACCAGATCGACATCGTCGAGCTGAACGAGGCCTTCGCCTCGCAGCTGCTCTACTGCCAGCGCCAGCTCCGCATCCCGAACGAGAAGCTCAACCCGTCGGGCGGCTCGATCTCGATCGGCCATCCCTTCGGCATGACCGGCTCGCGCATGACGGGCGTGCTGCTGCGCGAGCTGCGCCGCGACAAGAAGCGCTACGGCATCGTCACCATGTGCGTGGGCGGCGGCCAGGGCTTCGCTTCTCTGTTCGAGGCCGCGTAGCTGCTACTTCCAGGGCGCGTTCTTCGCGCGGTCCCAGCCCGCGCTCGGCCCCTTCTCGCCCGAGCTGATGCGGATGCGCTGGTACGTGAGCGAGCCGACCGCGGCGTCGCGCTGGCCGACCCGCTGGAACGACATCGAGCGCACCACGACGCCTTCGAGGTCCACGCGGTAGCGGGTCGAGCCGGTCGCAGGATCGATCGCGACGATCGACGCCTTCGCCAGCTCGTTTCGCTGCGCGGCGCGCTGCCAGAGCGCGACCGCCGGACCCGAGATCGGCAGGGTGAACGTGAGCTCGACGAAGCGCTCGTCGGGCGAGGACGTGTCGCCCGGCTTGCCGGGCTCGCCGTCCGTGGAGACGGCGAAGTTGAGGAGCGCGAAGGCATCGTCTCCGAGCGGCTGCTTGGCG
>DASUFZ010000094.1:0-6986 GCA_036274295.1 Myxococcota bacterium | reverse complement strand
GTCGCAGAGATCGCCGATGCCGTCGCCGTCGACGTCCCGCTGGAATGGGTTGGCGGCGGCGAGGCAGTTGTCGCAGCGGCTCGGGATCGCGTCGCCGTCGGCGTCCTGCGCGAGGGCCGGGGCAGCGAGGGAGAGCCAGAGTGCGATCGCGGCAAGAGCGGGGCGCGGTGGACGGAGCGGCAGCATCGAGAGCGACCTTCGCAGCGGCCCACCACCGCTGTGGCGGATCGTCTCACACTATCCTGCGCAAATACAAGGGGAGGCGATCCGATGAGCCGACGCACTCCGCTTCGCGTCGTGCAGTGGACCGTTAGCGCCGCCAGGCCGCGAGCACGGCGTCCGTCGTCGTCACGGTCGAGATAGCGCCGAGCGTGTTGGCGAAGACCATCTCGACGTACTCCTGCGGGAAGCCGGCCACGGCGTCGCGCGGGATCACCATCTGATAGGCAGCGTTGACGGCGTCGAAGGCGAAGTTCTGGATGGCGACGTTCACCGAGACGCCGACGCCGACGATGGTGGTGACGCCTTCGTTCCGCAGCACGGAGTCGAGCTCGGTGCCCTGGAAGGGCGAGAGGCCGTGCAGGCGCGCGAGCACGAGATCGCCCGGCTCGGGGCCGAGCTCGGGGACGAGGCGGGCCGCGTGCGAGCCCGGCAGCAGGGGGTTCTCGGCACGGGCCATGTAGGAGAACAGGCGCGCGTTGCGGTTGGCGCCGAGGCCGTCGGCGCGCCGCTCGGCCGTGCAGTGGATCACGCGCACCCCGGCTGCACGCGCTGCGCGCACGAGACGTGCGGCGTTCTCGAGCATGCCGACCTTCGCGACCCCCTCGGCGAGCCCGGGCAGCGCGGACGACTTCCCGATCACGCCCTCCTGACATTCCTGCGTGACGAGCGCCGTGTGCGCGGGCGCGAGCAGTGCGGCGAGGTCCTGCGCCATCAGCGGACTCCCGCGAGCGAACGCTCGTAACGCCAGCCATCCGCCAGCGCCCAGAGGCGGTGGCGCGCCCCGGGGCGGTCGGCGTCGACGGGCTCGTAGCCGGCGTCGCCGGGGTAGAGCATCACCGCGCCCTCGCCGACGCGGACGATGCGCGGCCGGAAGGTCGTCAGCTCGCACGCCGCGCAGCCGCGCACCGCCGGCTCGACTCCCTCGTAGGCCGAGAGCGTCGTGACGGTGACGTAGGTGGGCGGCGCGAGCCGCAGCACCTTCTGCTCGTGGAGCGCCAGCGCCTCGCGCGGCGACAGCCAGCGGTGTCCCTGGATCTCGCCCCCGTCCACGCGCACCGAAGCGCTGACGCGCAGCGGCGCCAGGAAGAACCAGGTGTCGAAGCGCTTCGGCGAGATCTCCGGCGTGATCCAGCGCGAGATCGGCACGAAGCTCTCGACGTCGAGGACGAGCCCGGCCTCCTCGTGCGCCTCGCGTGCGGCGGCGCGGCGCGCCGCGGCGACCTCGTCTTCGCCCGCGCGCAGGTCCGCGGCGTCCACCTTGCCGCCCGGGAAGACCCACGGCTGCGGCTCGCCGTCGCGCGGCGTGCGCTCGAGCAGCAGCAGCTCCAGACCCGCGTTGGTGTCGCGCACCACGATCACGGTCCCGGACGGCCTGGGCGTCGAATCCACTCCAATCTCCTCTCGCGGCGCGGTAGTCTAGTCGAGGTCGTGGGGTATGGATCGGGAGGGTGGCGATGCTTCGCATCGATCGCAGGACCGCGCTCCAGCTCGGCGCGGCGCTGCTCGCTTTCGGCCTGCCGCGCGGGTCGTCCTCCGCCCGGACGACCCCTGCCTCGAACTTCCACGCCGTGTACAGCGACCCGGTCCAGCGGGAGCGCTTCCTGCTCTTCCTGAAGAACGTCTTCCATCTCTATCCGGAGGAGCGCTTCCACGCGCTGATCCAGGAGGTCGTGGCGCGGCACGAGGACGACCGGGAGATCTACCTGGAGCTCCAGGACCGGCTGCCGGGGATCGCGCCGGTCTTCGCGACGCTCAGCTACTCGCTGCCTGCGCTTCGCGTGCAGAAGCAGGAGATGGGGCGGCAGGCGGCGGCGCTGCTCGGGAGGGACAGCTCGTACGACGGCTACGTCGAGATCGGGTCGCCGGGCCGCTACGTCAATCCGCTGCGCAAGCAAGTCGAGCTGCGCGGGCCGGTCTACCTCGTGAACGACTACGACCCCGGCTTGCTCTCGCCGACGGACCTCTTCGAGCGCGGGCAGCTGCTCGAGGCCGGGCGCTACGTCCCGCTCGGGAGCTACGAGCCGATCGGCGCGCAGATCCCCGCGGCGAGCGTCGACCTGGTCAGCAACTTCATCGGCTTCCACCATGCGCCGCCCGAGCGGCGCGAGGCGTTCATCGAGTCGATCCGGCGCGTGCTGCGCCCGGGAGGACGTCTGATCGTGCGCGACCACGACGTCCGCGACGGCACGATGTACTCGATGGTCGCGCTCGCCCATGACGTGTTCAACGCGGGGGTGAAGCTCTCGTGGGCGGACAACGCGGCGCAGATCCGCAACTTCACGTCGCTCGTCGAGCTGGTCGAGCTGCTCGAGAGCCGCGGCTTCGAGCGCGCCGACGCCGTCCAGTTCCAGCCGGGCGATCCGACCCTCAACGGCCTGCTGCTGTTCGTCAAGCCTGCATGAGCGCGCGGCGCACGGCGCTCTCCGCACTCGGAGTGCTGCTGGCGGCCTCGGCCGCGCTGGCCGTCGCGCCGATCGTGAACGACGTCAGCCAGCTGAACCCCATCCGCGTCGAGCGCGTGGTGTCGCCGAAGAGCGTCGAAGAGGTGCAGGCGCTGGTGCGGAGCCACGCCGGACCCATCTCGATCGGCGGCGCGCGCCACAGCATGGGCGGTCAGATCGCGAGCGAGGGAGCGCTCTTCCTCGACATGCGTTCGCTCGCGAGCGTGGTCGCGCTCTCGACCGACGAGCGCTGGATCACCGTCCAGGCGGGCGTCACCTGGCGCAAGATCCAGGAGGCGATCGACCCGCACGGCCTCGCCGTCCGGTCGATGCAGAGTTACGCGAACTTCACCGTCGGCGGCTCGCTCAGCGTGAATGCCCACGGACGCTACGTGGGGCAGGGGCCGCTGATCGCGTCGGTGCGCTCGATCCGGATCGTGCTGGCCGATGGCTCGCTGGTCGAGGCCAGCCGCGAAGCCAACCCGGAGCTCTTCTTCGGCGCGATCGGCGGCTATGGCGGCCTCGGCGTGATCGTCGAGGCGACGCTCGATCTGGCCGAGAACCAGCGCATCGCCCGCGACGTGAAGACGATGCCGGTGGGCGACTACCACGGCTACTTCGATCAGGAGGTGCGCGGCGACGCCGACGCCGTCTTCCATAACGGCGACCTGTATCCGCCGCGCTACGACCAGGTGCGCGCGATCACGTGGCGCACGACCGATCGCCCGGCGACGGTGCCCGATCACCTCGTGCCGCGCGGCGGCTCCCACTGGATGGACCGCGTGGCGATGTTCGGCGTCTCCGAGCTGCCCTTCGGCAAAGAGCTGCGCGCCGGCGTGCTCGACCCGCTGCGGCTGCGCAGCCAGCCGGTCGTGTGGCGCAACTACGAGGCCAGCTACGACGTCTCCGAGCTCGAGCCCTCCACGCGCAGGCTCACCACCTACGTGCTGGAGGAGTACTTCATTCCGGTCGCGCGCTTCGACGCGTTCGTGCCGCGCATGGCCGAGATCTTCCGGCGCAACCGCGCGAACGTGATCAACGTGTCGATCCGCCACGCGCTGGCGGATCCGGGCACCTTGCTGGCCTGGGCGCGCGGGGAGGTCTTCGCCTTCGTCGTCTACTACAAGCAGGGGACGTCGGAGCGCGCGCGAGAGAAGGTCGGCGCGTGGACGCGCGAGCTGATCGATGCCGCGCTCGAGCAGGGCGGCAGCTACTACCTGCCGTACCAGCTCCACGCGACCGACGAGCAGTTTCACCGGGCCTACCCGCGCGCGGGCGAGTACTTCGCGCTGAAGCGCAATCTCGACCCCGACTACCGCTTCCGCAACCAGCTCTGGAACCGCTACTACCCGGCTGCGCACGGGCGCGCGACGCCGGAGCTGGAGCGCGCCGTCGCCGAAGCGCTGCGCGCGCGCGAGGACTACCAGCGTCCCGAGGACCAGACCTATCTCACCTTGCCCGAGTGGACCATCGTCTACAGCGCAGACGAGGTCGCCGCTGCGGCGCGCGAGGGAAGGCGCCCGAGCGACTTCCCGTGGTTCGCGAGCGTCGGCCGCTTCTGGGACGTCTACGGCACGGTGCGGCGCGAGACGCGCGGCCGCTATCCGGCCAACTGGACCTACCGGACGATGATCGGCGTGATCGGCGTGAGCTACACCGCCGAGTACGTCGCCAAGGGGCTCTACGAGAACAGCTTCGGGCGCGTCTCCGAATGGATCGGCGGCACCGACACGGACGAAGATCGCTTCGCCGCCGAGGTGGCCGAGGACTACTCCGCGTTCCTCCACCACACACCCTGGTACGCCTATCCGTTCACGAAGCGCCTCCGGGAGCTGTGGAGCTGGGAGCGGCTCACGAACGGCGGCGGGTTCCGCGGCTTCGAGCGGCGCATGAGCCTGAGCACCGAGCTCGTGCTGAAGGCCGGCTGGGGCGCGCTGCTCGGGCTCACGACAGGCGAGCCGGAGGCGAGCGAGGTGGTGGCGTGGACGCGCCCCTTCGACGGGCAGGAGCTGCCCGAGGGCATCCGCGCGCTCGACTCTCCCGCCGAGGATGCGCGCCTGCTCGCGATCCCGCGCTACGAGCCCTTCACCGCGAGCGTGACGCAGCTCGCGCGCCAGGGCGTGGAGTTCGTGGAGATCTCGGGCAACCGGGAGATCGTGATGACGGCGATCGGCCCGGCCGACTGGAAGCTCTCAGCGGTGGGGGGGCGCGTGATCGGGGAGTGGCCGCAGCTGCTCGAGCCCGGTCGCAAGCGCGTGGCGATCGCGCTCCCGGTGCAGCAGCTCCCGGCGGTGATCCGCGATCTCGAGAGCGAGGGTGCGCAGGTCGAGCACCTCTACGACTACTGATATCCTCGCGCGCCATGCCGGACTTCCGATACCAGCCGCTCTTCGAGCACGCCCACGACGACGCGACCCCGTACCGACGCCTCGACGAGGCGTCGCGCCACGTGCGCGTGGAAGAGCAGGGCGGGCGCACCGTCCTGCGGGTCGGGCGCGAGGCGCTGCGCCAGCTCGCCGCGCGCGCGCTCGACGACATCTCGCACCTGCTGCGCCCGGGTCACCTCGCGCAGCTGCGCAAGATCCTCGACGACCCGGAGGCGTCGCCGAACGACCGCTTCGTCGCGCTCGAGCTGCTCGTCAACGCGAACATCGCGGCCGGGCGCGTGCTGCCGGGCTGCCAGGACACCGGCACCGCGATCGCGATCGGCTACAAGGGCGAAGACGTCTACACCGGCATCGACGACGCCGAGGCGCTCTCCGCCGGCATCTTCGACACCTACCAGCAGAAGAACCTGCGCTACTCGCAGCTCGCCCCGCTCGATCTCTACAGCGAGAAGAACACCGGCACGAACCTGCCCGCGCAGGTCGAGCTCTACGCGGCGCCGGGCGACACCTACGAGTTCCTGTTCATGGCGAAGGGCGGCGGCTCCGCGAACAAGACCTACCTGTTCCAGGAGACGAAGGCGCTGCTGAACCCGGGCTCGTTGATGGCCTTCCTCGGCGAGAAGATCCGCTCGATCGGGACGTCGGCGTGCCCGCCCTACCACCTCGCGATCGTCATCGGCGGGCTCTCGGCCGAGCTGACCTTGAAGACGGTGAAGCTCGCGAGCGCGCGCGCGCTCGACGACCTGCCGACGAAGGGCAACGAGCTCGGGCGCGCGTTCCGCGATCCGCTGCTCGAGGCCGAGGTGCAGCGCCTCTGCAACGAGATCGGCATCGGCGCGCAGTTCGGCGGGAAGTACTTCGCGCACGACGTGCGCGTGATCCGGCTGCCGCGCCACGGCGCGTCGTGTCCGGTCGGCATCGGCGTCTCGTGCTCGGCAGACCGCCAGGCGAAGGCGAAGATCACGAGAGAGGGCGTCTTCCTCGAGCAGCTCGAGGAGAACCCCGCGCGTTTCCTTCCCGAGGTGACGCCCGAGGAGCTCGCCGGCAAGGTCGTGAAGATCGACCTGCGCCGCCCGATGCGGGAGATCCTGGCCGAGCTCTCGAAGCACCCCGTGGCGACCCGCCTCTCGCTCTCCGGCCCGATGATCGTCGCGCGCGACATCGCCCACGCGAAGCTGAAGGAAAAGCTCGATGGGGGCGGGGATCTGCCGGCGTACTTCAAGGATCACATGATCTACTACGCGGGCCCCGCCAAGACGCCGCAGGGCTACGCGTCGGGCTCCTTCGGGCCGACCACCGCGGGCCGCATGGACTCCTACGTCGATCTCTTCCAGAGCCGCGGCGGCAGCATGGTGATGCTCGCCAAGGGCAACCGCTCCGCGCAGGTCGCCGCCGCGTGCAAGAAGCACGGCGGCTTCTACCTCGGCTCGATCGGCGGACCGGCCGCGCGCCTCGCCGAGCACTGCATCAAGAAGGTGGAGGTCGCGGAGTACCCGGAGCTCGGCATGGAGGCGATCTGGCGCATCGAGGTCGAGGACTTTCCCGCCTTCATCGTCACCGACGACAAGGGCAACGACTTCTACGCCGACCTGCTGAAGAAGCGGCCGACGGCGACGCTCCAGATCGGGTGAACTAGCAGCGGATGCGGAGCGGGCTCCTCGCGCTGCTCGGCGCGCTGGCCGCGCTCCTGGCGCTCGACGTCGCGCTGCGTGCCGTGCGCGCGCTGCCGCCCGACGACCCGCTGCTCTTCTTCACGCGCACGCGCGCGGCGAACGTGGACCCGTTCGTCGACGTCGGCGGCGGGCGCGTCGCGATCCGCTCCGACTGGGTGAACGACGGCGAAGGGCTGCGTGGGCGGCGGGGGCAGCGCGCGGGGCGCCAGTTCCTGCTGCCGGGCTTCCGTCCCGCGGAGCTCGCGCGCGCGAAGCCGGCGGGA
>DASUFZ010000093.1:0-4327 GCA_036274295.1 Myxococcota bacterium | reverse complement strand
GCTGCGCGGCGAAGCTCCGGTCGAGCTCGGCGTAGGCGGCCTCGACGTCCTCGGCATCGAAGCCCACCGCGCCGATGCGCAGGCCGCGGTCGTCCACCTCGAGCACCTGGATGAACTCGACCTCGCTCGGGCCGCTGGCAGCGTCGCTGCCCTCCAGCCGCACGCCGACGAGCGCGAGGCGCTCGCCGCGGGTGGCGAGCACGCGGTAGGTCCGTCGCAGGCCCATCTCGAAGATCGGGCGGATCGGCTCGAGGAGCTGATCGCGGTCGAGCTCGAGGCGCATCAGGTGACGGCGATCGCTGCTCCGGAAGTGCGGCGAGAAGAGCGCAGCGAAGCGGTCCCAGTCGCCCGCGGCGGACGCCTCGCACGCCCGCTCCTCGGCGCGCGTCGCGAGGTTGCCGATGCGCGGGCTCGCCGGCTCGGCCGCGTCGCGCGCATCGAGCTCCGCGCAGGCGGCATCGAGGTCGTCGAGATCGAGCGCATCGAAGCGAGCCAACGCGTCGGCGTCGCGGTCGTCGTCGTACTCGTCGAGGCGGACGAGCAGGCCGTCGGCACCGAAGCGCCAGAGCTGGAGCACGTGCGTCTCGTAGGCGCCGGCTCCTCCGCCTGCGCTGCCGAAATGCACGCCGTGCGTCAGCAGCGCGTCGGGGCGCAGGTCGAGCACGCCGTCGATGCGCGTGCCGAAGTCGGAAGCCGTCTCCATCAGGGTGCGCGCGCCGCGCAGCAGACCCGCTGCACCGCGCACGGAGCCGAGGCCGACGCGCCGGTGATCGACGTACTCGACGTCGGGCGCGAGCGCCGCCGCGTAGCGCTCGACGTCGAGCGGAGCCATCAGGTTCGCGACGCTGCGCGCCGTCGCGGCGGCGCGCTCACGCTGCGGACCTTCTGGAAGCTGCGCCGCGAAGCGCCCGTACAGACACGCAATCGCGTCTGCCAGCCGGTCCGAGGCGAAGATCTCCACCCCGAGCTCGCGGCCCTGCGCGTCCACTTCGATGACGACCCGGGTCTCCACGTCGATCGGCCCGGCGGGCGCGACGTCGTCGTCCGCGAGCGCCTGCACCGACGTGCGCGCGCGGCAGAGCACCAGCGAATCGCCGAGCGTGGCGAGCGGCTCGTGGAAGAGGCGCAGCCCGTCGGCGCGCATCAGCGATTCGAAGCGCTGGAGCGCGCCGTCGCGCCCGAAGCGCGTGTCGGTCGGGTGGTGCGTGACCTGCATGCCTTCAGCGAATAGTTCCCGCAGCGCGGCCACGTCGTTCGACGCCACCGCGGCGTCGAGACGGCCGGCGAAGGCGCTCGCCGCGTTCGCGCGCACGCGCGCGGGACGCGCCGGCGCTTCGTGCGTCAGCGCCTCGAAGCGTGCGCGCGCGTCGGCCTCGCGCTCGGGGTCGAAGATCGCGTAGCGCGCGAGCAGGCCGTCGGCGCCGAACTCGCAGAGGCGCAGGAACTGCCACTCGAACGCGCCGCCGCCGTCGCGGTCGCGTCCCCCGCTGGTCCAGCGGATCAGCACGCCGTCCGGTGTCGCTTCGAGCACGTCGTCGACCCCTCCGGCGAGCCCGTCGCTGATCTCGAGCGCCGTCCGCAGCCCGCGCAGCATGGCGGCGGCGCCCCTGCCGACGCCGAGCCCCACGCGCCGCAGGTCCATCGCCTCGACGTCGGGCGCGAGCACCTCGGCGCAGCGCTCGAGATCGAACGTGCCGAAGAGCACAGCGACGACGCGGGCCGCGTTGGCAGCGCGCTCGCGCGCGGGGCCGTCCGGGAGCTCTGCGGCGTGGAGCTCGTACAGACGCGTGAGCGCGTCGGCGAGGTGGTCGTCGGCAAAGCTCTCCAGCCGGCGCTGGCAGCCCTGCGCATCCGCCTCCACGACATTGAAGAAGCTCGTCTCGAATCCGCCCACCGCGACGTCGCCTTCGGCGAGCGCGCCGACGGAGGTGGTGACGCGGAAGAGCGCCAGCGATTCCCCGAGCACCGCGAGCGGCTCCTGGACGGAGCGCACGTCCTGCGCGCGAAGCGCGATCCGGATGGTGGCGAGCGCCCCTTCGCGATCGAGCTCGGTGCCCGTCAGGTGGTGCACGACGCGCAGATCCTCGGCGTGCAGGTCGGCGACCGCGGAGGCGTCCTTCGCCGCGATCGCGGCGTCGATGCGAGCGGCGACGCGCGTGGCAGCATTCGCGCGCACGCGGCGCGACGGCTTCGGCGGCGCCGCTCCGCCGGTCAGCGCCTCGAAGCGCGCGAGCGCCTCGGCTTGCTGCTCGACGGGGAAGAACTCGCCGCGCGCGATGCGTCCCGCTCCGCCGAGCAGGAAGAGGCTCCACGAAGAGGATTCGAAGGGGCCGCCGCTCGTGCGGCTGGTCCCGACGAGCGTGCGGCGCACGAGCAGGCCGTCCGGGCGCAGCGCCAGCACGTCGTCGCAGCGCTCCACCAGCTCGTCGGCGACGTCGCGCACGCTGGCCGTGACGCGCAGATACGCCTCGCGATCGCCCCTGGTTCCGAAGCCCACCTTGCGGTGATCCACCACGACGAGGTCATCCGAGAGGTGCGGCCGCGCGCGGGCCGGATCGAACGGGCCGGGCGCGGGCAGCATCGACGCGAACGAGCGGGCTGCCGCCGCCGCCTGCTCGCGCGCGGGCCCTTCGGGCTGGAGCTCCGCGTAGCGCGCGTACAGACGCACGATCGCGTCGCCGAGGCCGTTCGGCGCGAACAGCTCGAGCCGGCGCTGGTTTCCTTCGGCGTCGACCTCGATCAGCACGAGCTCTTCGCGCTGCACCGGACCGAAGTCACGCGCGGGCCCTTCGCGGATCTCGGACATCCGCATCGACCCGCGGATCAGCGCGAGCGAATCGCCGAGCGTCGCGAGGATCTCCTGGCTCAGAGCGGGATCCTGCGCGCCGACGAGCGTGCGCCAGGTCGCCGCGAGCGCCCTGCCATCGAACGTCGCGGCCGTCGCGTGCTCGACCGCTTCCACGACGGTGCCGAAGCGCGCCGCCAGCGCGTCGCCGTCGCGGCGCCTCACCGCGGCCTCGATGCTGCGCGCCGCCGCGGTCGCCGCGTTCTCACGGACCCGTCGCACGAACGCCGGTGCGGCTTCCGCCGCGCGCCCGCGAGGCTCCGCGTGCCGCGCACCCGCGCGCGCGCGCTCGACCAGCAACGTCGCGCCCTTCGCCTCCCACAGCGCGACCGCGCGCGTCTCCTCGGCGTCGGCCTCGGCCGCGCGGCCCGCGGCGCGCAGCGCCGTCGCCAGCGCCGTGCGCGCGTCTGCATGGTCGAGCAGCGCGTCGGTCGCCGCGCCGAGCTCGACGGCACGACCCGCGATCTCGATGGCGGCCGCGTGCTCGCCGCGCTGCGCGAGCGCTTCGGCGCGCACGCAGCGCCAGGCGATGCCGGCGATGCGATCGTCGCCGGCGAGCTCTGCGCTCTCGCGCGAGAGCGCCTCGGCCTCGGCGCCGCGCCCTTGCGCCAGCAGCGCGCGTCCGAGCAGCGCGGCGGCCTGCGCCGCGTCGATGTCGAGGCCCTGCGCGCGCAGCCCGTCGTAGGCCGTGCGCAGGCAACGCTCGGCCGCCGCGAAGTCGCCCTCGAGCAGCTCGATGCGGCCCGCGAAGAGCTCCGCCTCGAGCAGGCGCTGCGTGATGCCGAGCTCCTCCACCAGCCGCCGCGACGACGCGACCATGCGGCGCGCCGCATCTGCGCGCCCGCGCAGCGCCTCGAGCACGCCCTGACAGCGGAGCGCGACGGCCTCCACCGCGGGCGCGCCCTGCGTGATGCGCAGCACGCGCACGACGTCGAGACAGCGCCCGCTGGCGCGCGTCACCGGCGACGGCCCCCACAGCGCGGCGAGCGGCGCGCCGGCGAGCACCGCGTTCGAGCGGCGCCGATCGCGCCCGCGGCGCGCGGCCGCGAGCGCGAGATCGAGCGCGCCCTCGCAGGCGCCGATGCGGCCGAGGCGCGAGAGCACGAGCGCGTGCACCGAGTGCGCCTTGGCTTCGCCCGCGGCATCGCCTTCGGCCGCCAGCCGCTGCGCGGCTGCGGCGACCGCGTCGGCGGTGTCGCCGAGCGCCTGCGGATCGGTGAGCGCCGCCAGGTGCGCCGCGAAGCAGACGTGCCAGGCGCGCAGGCGCGCCGAATCGCCCGCGACGCGGGCCAGCTCGTCGAGAGCGCGCTCGGCAGGTCCCACGTCGCCCGCCGCGAGCAGGGTCTCGCACCAGTCGAGCACCAGCTCGGGGCGCGCGGAGGAGTCCGGCGCGAGCCGCTCCAGCGCGCGGCCGAGCAGGCCGGCGGCCAGCGCGAGATCGTCGCGGGCGAGCGCCCGCCGGCCGGCCGACGCGAGGTGACC
>DASUFZ010000092.1:0-6761 GCA_036274295.1 Myxococcota bacterium | reverse complement strand
ATGTTGTGCAGGATCTCGTCGGTGCCGCCGGCGATGCGCAGGCCCGGCGCGCCGAGCCAGCCGTGCTGGAAGACGCCGCCGAGCGGTGTCGCATCGGCGTCGAGCGTGGCGCCCGCGGCGCCCTGCAGCTCGATCGCGAAGCTCGCCATCCTCTGGCGCAGCGGCGCGCCGACCATCTTGCCGATCGAGTTCTCGGGGCCGGGCGTCTGGCCGCGCGAGAGCGCGGTGAGCGTGCGGTAGCTCGTGTACTCGAGCCCCTTCAGCGAGATGTAGAACTCGGCGATGCGCTGGCGCACCGACGGATCCTCCAGCGCGGGGCGCCCGCTCCACTGCGTCTCGCGCGCGAGCTTGATCAGCTCGCCGATGCCGACGCCCATGCCGCCGCCGCTGCCGATGCTGGCGCGCTCGTTCATGAGCGTCGTCAGCGCGCAGCGCCAGCCGTCGTTGACGGCGCCGATCCGGTTCTCGTCCGGCACGCGCACGTCGCTGAAGAAGACCTCGTTGAAGTCCTTGGCGCCGTTGATCTGCTTGATCGGCCGGATCTCGACGCCCTTCGCCTCCATGTCGACGATGAAGTACGTGATGCCCGCGTGCTTCTTCGCGGCGGGATCCGTGCGCGTGACGATCATCCCCCACTTGCAGTAGTGAGCTCCCGACGTCCAGATCTTCTGGCCGTTCAGCACCCAGTCCTTGCCGTCGCGCACGGCGCTCGTGCGCAGGCCGGCGAGGTCCGAGCCCGCGGCCGGCTCGCTGAAGAGCTGACACCAGATCTCGTCGGAACGGAGCATCGGCTTCAGGTAGCGAGCCTTCTGCTCGGGCGTGCCGTGCGCCATGATCGTCGGCCCGAGCATGCCCTGGCCGATGGTGAACATGTTCGGCGGAACCCGGTAGCGGTTCTCCTCCTGGTTCCAGATCACGTTCTGGAGGGAGGTCGCGCTGCGGCCGCCGTACTCGGACGGCCAGGTGATGCAGGCCCAGCGCGCGTCGGCCTTGGTGCGCTGCCACGCCTGCGCCTTCTCGAGCAGGCCCTTGCGGCCCTCGCCGCCCATCGGGCTCTCGCGCCGCTCGCCCGGGCCGAGCCGCTCCGCATTCGCGTCGAGCCAGGCGCGCGCCTCCGCGCGGAAGGCAGCCTCTTCCTTGGTGTCGTTGAAGTCCATGGCTTCTCCTAACCCTTCGCTGCGAGGCGCAGCACCAGCTTGTCGCGCCATTCGGCGGCGCTGCCGAGCCACACGCCGAGCTGCTTCGCGCGGCGATAGAAGAGATGGCAGTCGTACTCCCAGGTGTACCCGACACCGCCGTACATCTGGATCATCTCGGTCGCCGCCAGCTCGAAGGCGTCGCTCGCGGCCGCGCGCGTCGCGCACGCCGCCGTGGAGAGCTCCGCGTCGCCCGACGACAGCGCCCACGCGCCGTAGTACGCATTCGACGCCGCCAGCGCGATCGCGGCGTAGACGTCGGCCATGCGGTGCTTCAGCGCCTGGAACGACGCCACCGGACGACCGAAGGCGTAGCGCCCGAGCGTGAACTGGCGGGTCAGCTCGAGCGCGCGCTCGGCGCCGCCGATCTGCTCGAAGCCGGCGAGCACGGCGGCGCGATCGAGCAGATGCGCGAGCAGGGTCTCGTCGCCGCCGTCCCTTCCGAGCAGCTCCGCGCGCGCGCCCTCGAGCGCGACGCGCGCCAGCGGGCGCGAGCCGTCGAGCGAGCCGACCGGCTCCGACTTCACCTCCGATTGCGACGTCTCGACGAGCGCGAGCGACGCGCGCTTGCCATTGCGCGCGACGACGAGCAGCAGGCCCGCGCACGCGCCGTCCTGCACCGGGAACTTCGCGCCGTGGAGGCGTCCGCTCTCGAAGCGCGTCTCGAGCTGAGCGGGATCGGGTCGTCCGGCGCGCTCGTCGTAGGCGAACGCGCCGATCAGATCGCCGGTCGCGAGGCGCGGCAGCCAGCGCTGCTTCTGCGCGTCGCTGCCGGCGACGAGCAGCGCCTCCGTCACGAGGTACACGCTCGGGCCGAAGGGGATCGGCGCGAGCGCGCGGCCGAGCTCCTGCGCGATCAGCGCGAGCTCGAGGCGTCCGAAGCCGGCGCCGCCGTAGCTCTCGGGCACCGCGGCGCCGAGCCAGCCCATCTCCGCGACGCCCTTCCAGAGCGTCTCGTCGTGCGTGCCGCCGCCTTCGAGCAGCGCGCGCGGGGCGGCAAGAGTGCAGTGCTCCGCGAGGTAGTCGCGGCAGGTCTTCTGCAGGAGCTTCTGCTCCTCGGAGAAGTCGAAGTTCATCGGGGGCTCCTTCGGACGTAGATGGCGGCGCGCCATCATACGCCTCCGCGGGGGCGCGTGGAACGCATGCCCCCTATGCTGGCCCGCCGCCGGAGGGTCCATGCCGCTCTTCAACCTGCGTTACGACCTGCGCTGCCCGCCGATCACGAAGGCCGACTCCGCCGCGCTCGCCCGCACGGCCATCGAGCAGTGCGAGTGGGCCGATCGCCTCGGCTTCACCAGCGTGACCATCTCCGAGCACCACGGCTCGCCCGACGGCTACCTGCCCTCGCCGCTCGTGCTCGGCGCCGCCATCGCAGCGCGCACGAAGAACCTGCGCCTGCTGCTCGGCGCGCTGATCGTGCCGCTGCACGATCCGCTGCGGCTGGCCGAGGACATCGCGGTGCTCGACGTGATCTCGAACGGCCGCGTGATCCCGGTGCTCGCAGGCGGCTACGTCGACTCCGAGTTCCGCGCCTTCGGCAAGCGCCTCGCCGACCGCGCGAAGGTGATGGACGAGATCGTGCCCTTCCTCGAGCGCGCCTGGAGCGGCGAGCCCTTCGTGCACAACGGTGTCACGGTGCGCGTGACGCCGCGCCCGGTGCAGCGCCCGCGCCCGCCGCTCTTCATGGGCGGCGGCTCGAAGCCGGCGGCGCGCCGCGCGGCGCGCTTCGCCGATCACTTCATCCCGACCCTGCCCGAGTTCTTCGAGGACTACCGCGCCGAGCGCAAGCGCCTCGGCAAGCCGGACCCGGGTCCGCTCTCGCCCACGCCGGGCTTCCTGTACGTGGCCGAGGACAAGGACGCCGCCTGGAAGCGCATCGCGCCGCATGCGATGCACGAGATGAACGCCTACGGGAAGTGGATGTCCGAGGCCGGCACGGCGGGACCGTATGCGCCGATCGACGATCCGGACGCGCTGCGCGCATCCGGGCAGTACCCGATCTACACGCCCGACGAGCTCGTCGAGATCGCGCGCGGCATGGGCCCGATGGACGCGCTGCTCTTCCATCCGCTGATGGGCGGCATGGACCCCGAGCTCTCGTGGGCATCCTTGCGGCTCTTCGAGAAGGCGGTGCTGCCGAAGCTTCGCTAGGCGGCGCTCAGCGCATCTTCGAGATCACACGGTCCGCGTAGCCGCGCAGCGCGTCGAGCTTGTGCTGCAAGGTCTGCTCGTCCTTCTCGTAGGCGTTGCGGAAGCCGACGATGACGTCGGTGACGCCCTGGTCCTCGAGCTTCTTCACGCCGTCGAGCGTGAAGGCGTCCATCGAGATGACGTGGATCTCGAAGGGCTTCTTCTCGGTGCCGGCCTCGCGCCGGTAGCGCGCGAGCTTGGCGAGCAGGTCGCCGAGGTTCTCCTTGATGCCTCCCCCGTGCATCCAGCCGTCGGAGAGGCGCGCGGCGCGCTTCAGCGCCGCGTCGGCGTGGCCTCCGATCAGGATCGGGACCGGCTTCGTCGGTATCGGGCAGAGCTGGATCGCCGGGATGTCGAAGTGCTTGCCGTGGAACTCGTAGAAGCCGCCGGCGCAGAGGCCGCGGATGATCTCGATCATCTCGTCGAGGCGCGCGCCGCGGCCTTCCCACGGCGTGCCCGTCACCGCGTAGTCCTCGGGCCAGGGGCTCGTGCCGACGCCGAAGACGATGCGGTTGCGCGTCAGCACGGCGAGCGAGCTGAGCTGCTTGGCGACCAGCACCGGCTGCCGGATCGGCAGCTTGATCACGAACGTGGTGAAGCGGATGCGCTGCGTCAGCGCGCCGAGGTGCGCCATCAGCACGAAGGACTCGATGAACGGCTTGCCGAGCAGGAACTCGCGGTTGCCATCCTTGTTGTACGGGTACTCGGTCGACGATTCCTTCGGGAAGCAGATGCTGTCCGGCACCGTGACGGAGTCGTAGCCGGCCTCCTCCGCGGCCTGGGCCAGCGGCCCGAGCTGGAAGACGTCGCACATCGATTCGGCGTAGCTGAAGCGCATCGAAGAAGTCTCCTCGTAGGCGGAAGCGTTCAGGGCAGGCGATACAGCGCGCGGCAGTTCTCGCCCGTGACCTTGCGGACGGCGTCCGCAGGCAGGCCGCCGAGCGCGTGCGCGATGGCCTCGCGCGAGTGCGGCCAGGTGCTGTCGGGGTGCGGGAAGTCGCACGCCCACATGAAGCGGTCCGCGCCGAGCAGCGGGATCAGCTGCGGGCCGAGCGGCTCCTCTTCGAAGGTCGCGTACACCTGACGGTGGAAGAGCTCGGAGGGCAAGGTGTGGATGCTGTACTGCGGATGCGGCGCGCAGTGCTTCTCGAAGGTCGCGTCCATGCGCGCGACGAAGTACGGGATCCAGCCCACGCCCGACTCGGCGAGCACGAGCTGGAGACGCGGGTGCCGCTCGAGCGCGCCCGAGAAGACCATCGCGGAGAGCGGCTCGTCGAGCTGCATCGGCGCCACCGCCGCGAAGGCCGCGATCTTCCAGCCGCCCTCGTGCACGCGGATGCGGCTGCCGCCGCCGATGTGGAAGCTCAACGGCAGCTCGGCCTCGGCCGCCGCGGCCCACAGCGCGTCCCACTTCGGATCCGCGACGTCGACCTCGTAGGGCGAGAAGATCGCGCCGCGATGCCCGCGCGCCGCGCAGCGCTGGAGCTCGGCGACGGCGTCGTCCGGTGACGTCGACGGCAGGAACGGCAAGGCGAAGAGGCGATCCGGCGCATGCGCGTTGAAGACCTCGGCCGCCCAGTCGTTCCACGCCGCCAGCACCGCCTTCTGGTGCTCGGGGTCCTGGATCGGGAACGCGAAGAGCGCGGCCGGGCCGTAGACGACCGAGGCGTGGATGCCGTCGCGCGCCATGTCCTCGAGGCGGAGCTTCGGGTCGCTCGGGCGGAAGCCGGCGTCGGGCAGCGCGACGCGCGCGAGCGCGGTCGGATACGTGCCCTCGCCGGACGGACCGAGGATGCGCGAGCCGACGCTCCACAGCGGGCGACCGCCCTTCTCGACCACGCGCGGCCCCGCCTCGCGGTACTTCGACGGCAGGCGCTCCTGCCAGAGCGCGCGCGGCACGTTGAAGAGATCGAGGTGATCGTCGCAGGAGTAGATGCGGTGTTCGAGCTGCACGGGGGACACGTCGCGTCGCATTATACTGGCAAGCGCCGAAGTCGCGCGCAGCGAGACGCAGTGGAGCGGAGATCAGAGAAGGTTGACCCAGCGCGCAACGCGTCTCGCTCTCTGGATCGCGGCGCTGCTGCTGGTGCCGCTGCCGATGCTGCAGTTCGGCGCGCAGGTTCCGGTCGCGCAGTACCTGCTGCTCGCCGGCGTCTGCGCTGCGGTGGCGGCTGTCGAGAGCAGCAGCGGCGTGCTGCTGCTGCTGCTCTCGCTCTTTCTTACACACGCGCTCGTGTACGCGCTGCTGCTGTGGTTCGCGGCGGGCCTCGTCGCGCGGCTCCTCGCTCGCCTCGCGCCGCGCGCGCGCACGGCCGCGGTGGCGACGGCCGTGCTCGCCGGCCTCGGCGTAGCGCTCCTCGGCGAGCCCTACGTGACGCCCTTCGACCGCGCGCCGCGCGGGAATCTGGCGACCGTTCTCGGCGTCGGGCGCGCGGCGGAGGGGCCGACGAGGAAGGACGAAGCGCCTGGGCCTCCCGCGCAGCGGGAGGCCCAGGCGTGCGCGGACCGCGATCCGCTGCGCCGTCCGTACTTCGGCGATCTGCACGTGCACACGGCGCTCTCCTTCGACGCCGCCGGCCAGGGCACGCGCGCGACCCCGCGCGACGCCTACCGCTTCGCGCAGGGCGCGCCGCTCGGCATCCCGCCCTTCGACGCGAGCGGCCGCGCGGGGCAGACGATCCGGCTCCGGCGTCCGCTCGACTTCGCGGCCGTGACCGACCACGCGGAGCTCCTCGGCGAGACGCGCATCTGCGACGACCCTGCGCAGCCCGGCCACGGCTCGCTCATCTGTCGCGTCGTGCGGCGCTGGCCGCGCCTCGGCTACGTGCTCGTGAACGCGCGCGTGTTCAGCCAGCTCGAGCCGGAGCGATACGGATTCTGTGGGGAAGATGGCGCCGGCTGCCGCGCAGCGGCAGCCGGGCCGTGGCGCGAGATCCAGGACGCCGCCGCCGAGGCGCAGGACACGAGCGACGCCTGCCGCTTCACCAGCTTCGTCGCCTACGAGTGGAGCGGCATGCCGGGCGGCGACAACATCCACCGCAACGTGATCTTCCGGAACGCGCGCGCGCAGGAGTTGCCCACGAGTTACATCGAGACGCCCACCGCCGAGGGTTTGTGGGACGCTCTGGAGCGAGAGTGCCTCTCGCTCCAGAGCGACTGCGACGCGCTCGCCATCCCGCACAACTCGAACGTGAGCGGCGGGCTCATCTGGCCGACCGCGCATCCGGACGGCACGCCGATCGCGCGCGACGACGCCGTGCGCCGCGCGTCGCTCGAGCCGCTCGTCGAGATCACGCAGCACAAGGGCGATTCCGAGTGCCGCGCGAACGAGTCCGACGAGCTCTGCGGCTACGAGAAGCTGCCGTGGGCGCGCAT
>DASUFZ010000091.1:0-5859 GCA_036274295.1 Myxococcota bacterium | reverse complement strand
GCGGCGAGCTCGACGCGCGCCTCTCCGGCATGCACCCCGAGGAGTTCGCGGAGGCGCTCGAGCGCGTGACCCGCGAAGCCGAGCACTTCCTGCGCGTCTCGGGCCTCGCGCAGACCGACGCCTTCGAGGGGCTGCTCGACGCCATGCTCGTCGCCTTCACGCGCAAGATCGGCGACCTCCTCGGCGCGGACCGCGCGAGCCTGTTCCTGCTCGACGCCGCAAACGGCGAGCTCTGGTCGAAGGCCGCGCGCGACGCCGGCGGCGCGCTCGTAGAGATCCGCATCCCGCGCGGGAAGGGCATCGCCGGCGCCGTGGCGGAGACGGGCGAGCCCGTCGCGCTGGCCGACGCCTACGACGATCCGCGCTTCGACCCGACGGCCGACCGCGCGACCGGCTACCGCACGCGCAGCGTGCTGTGCGTCCCGATCCGCGATCTCGACGGCCGCGTCTTCGCCGTCGCGCAGGCGCTCAACAAGAACGACGGCGGCGCGTTCGAGGCCGCCGACCTGCGCCGCTTCCGCGACTGGATGGGCTCGCTCGGCGTGCTGCTCGAATCGTGGTGGCGGATGAGCGGCCGCGCGGGCACGCACGAGCCGCCGCACTAGCCGATCTTCCCGGCAGCTCTCAGCACGCGCTCGAAGCGCGACGCGATCATCGGCTCGTATTCCGCGTGCGTGAAGACGTACTCCGCGTTGGCGCGGATGCCCTTCACGGCGAGCGTCGCGCAGGCGTCGGGCTCGATGCCCATCTCCATCACCGGGTCGAGCACGTGCGCGCTGCCGCGGAACTTGTCGTGCGAGCCGGGGCGGAGGCGGTCGGAGGTGGCGAGCCGCGTGGCCACCGGGCCGGGACACAAGAGGGTGACGCCGACGCCCTTCGGCTCGCAGTACTCGCGCAGCGCCGCCGTGTAGCTCGCGACCGCCGCCTTGCTCGTCGTGTAGGCGTTGAGCTCGGGGGAGGGCAGGAAGCTGCCGAGCGAGCCGGTGTTGAGGATGTGGCCGTGGCCCTGCGCGACGAGCAGCGGCGCGAAGACCTGGCTCCCGTTGACGACGCCCATCACGTTGACGTCCAGCAGCCAGCGCCACTCGGCCTCGGTGGCCGCGAGGACGTCGCCGCCCGTGGCGACGCCCGCGTTGTTGCAGACCAGGTGCACGCCGCCGAAAGCGCGGCGCGTCTCCTCGGCCAGCGCCTCGATCTCCGCGCGCTTGGTGACGTCGGTGCGCACGGCGATCGCCTCGCCGCCGCGCTCGTGGAGCGCGTCGCGCGTCTCCTGCGCGCGCCCGAGCTCGACGTCGGCCACGACGACCCGCATGCCCTCGCCCGCCAGCACGCGGCAGAGGCCCGCGCCGATGCCGCTGCCTCCGCCCGTCACCACGGCGACCTTGCCCTTCAGGTCCTCCATCGCGGCCCTCCTTCGGCTGGCTCGTTCCGGCCGGGGCAGCATGGCACGGGGCGGGGTCCGGCGGCGATAGTGGTATACAGCCACTATGCAGGCTAGGCTGCCGCCATGGCCTACCTCGCCCGCCGGCCCGGCGGCCGCTTCGACATCCGGGAATCCGTGCTGACCGCGCGGGGTCCCCGCTCGCGTACCCTCGCGACTTTCCGAGGTTCTTTGACGCCCGAGGTGCTCGAACGGGCAGGGCGCCGGGCCACCCGGCCCCTGGACGTGGCGCTGCTGCGGGCGCGCGCCGAGGCGCTCGGCATCCCCCTCAGCGAGCGCCGCCACGACCGCGCCGCGCGCGAGCTGCTGGCGGCCCTGCGCGCCGGCGCCGCGCTCGACCCGGCGCTGGCGCATCTGTTGCGCGAGGCGCTCGCCGCGCAGCCGGCCGCGCCGCCGCCCGACGCGCTCCAGGAGGCGTCGGAGTGGATCGGGGCGAGCGACGCCCTGCGCGGGCGCGCGCTGCGCGATCTGCTGCGCGTCTCGGACCGCATCGTGCGCTCGCGCGCGCCGGTGCAGGAGCGGCCGCAGGCGCGCTTCCCGCGCATCCGCTCGCGCCGCGCGCGCGTGCGCCAGGGCTAGTTCTTGCCGGGCCTTCGCGCTCGCTATTCGCTCGCGCTCGGGCTCCCGGCCTTCGCTCGGCTTCGCCTCGCTGCGCGTCGGCCGACCTTGGGGTCGGCCTCCTTGCAAGCATGACCGTGCCGCCGACCCTCGCGCTCGACGAGAAGATCGTCGCGCTGCACGCGGCGCTCGAGGCCGCGCGCAAGCCGCACGCCTTCGGCGGCGCGCTGGCGCTCGCCTACTACGCGACGCCGCGCGGCACCATCGACATCGACTGCAACGTCTTCGTGAAGGTCGAGCGCGCGCAGCGCGTGCTCGAGGTGCTGGCGGGCCTCGGCGTCCCGCACGGCGAGCGCGCACTCGCCGAAATTGCGCGCGACGGGCAGATCCGCCTGCGCTGGGGGCACACGCCGATCGACCTCTTCTTCTCGACGGACGCCTACCACGATGCCTGCATGGAGCGCGCGCGGCGCGTGCCCTTCGGCGAGGGCGCCGAGATCCCGATCCTCGCGGCCGAGGACCTCGCCGTCTTCAAGGTCGTGTTCGATCGGCCCAAGGACTGGGTCGACCTCGGCGAGCTGCTCTACGCGCAGGGCGGGCGCTTCGACGCCGGCCACGCGCTCGAGTGGCTGGGGCGGATCCTCGGCCCGGACGATCCGCGCGTGAAGCGCTTCGCGGAGCTGGTGCGGGGCGGGGACGCTAGTGCGTGAAGTCCGCCGCGACGTTGGAGTTGGTGCGGATGCGGTCCGCCTCGATCTTCTGGACTTCGGGCGGCAGCGAGTGGTCCACGAGGGCCGCGATCTCGGCTTCCGAGAGCGGGCCTCGATTCGGCACGCCCTCGTCGGATCCCGGAGCGGGTTCGCTCGGTGCGCGCGTCGCGGGCGCTTCGGCCTGCGGTGCGAGCCCGGCCGCGAACCCCGACGACGCGATCGTCGTCGGATCCGGCGGCGGGCTCTCCTGCGTGGGCTCGCTGTCGCTCGGATCGCGGCCCGGCGTCGGCGGTGCGATCCCTTCGACGCCGCGGCCCGACCAGGCCACGTCGCTCGGCGCGCGCCCGAAGCTCGCGCTCTCTCCGGCGTCACCGTGCTGCGACGCCGCGTCGTTGTACTCGCCCGGTGCGGCAACTGCACCGAGCGAGCCCGCGCGCGCGCCGACCGTACCGGCGCCGCGGCGCGGCTGAACCGCGTGGGGAGGCTCTGCGGAGTCCGCGGCGCGCTCGGCGCTCGCGACCTCCGGGCGCGGCGCGGGGATCTTGCGCGGCGCTCTCGAGGAGATCCAGGTCCCGGCGGACACGGCGGCGACGATGACGACGAGCGCGTAGAGCATCCGGCGCAGCTGCATCAGCGGGGACTCCTGGCGCGGCAGCATACACGGATCGCGTGCGCTTTCGGGGCGAATCCCCTTCGATTCGTGAAAAATGCTCGAATCGCTCAAGTCCGGAGGGGTGGGGTCCGAACCTGCACATCGGTGAGACCCGCTTGCGCTGCGAAGATCGAAGTGCGAAGGTCCCGCCCGAGCTCGTTCAGTACTGCGCGCCTTCGAACCTCTTCGAGCCTGCGCGCAAGCCTCTGACGCCCTGTCCCCCGCGAAGAACCAATCCATCCCGCGGCGGAATGCTCGATGAAACCTGGCGACGTGTCTCGAGGGCGGGACGCGACGCACCCGGACGCGGGCCACAGCGTGTGTGCACCGCTCCATCCAAAGAAAGATCCATTTGTTGACGACTGATTCCTCCAACGAGAGCGCGGGCTGGGACGCCCTCGATCTCTCCCCCGCGCTCAGCGCCGCCGTGCGCGCCGCGGGCTACGAAAATCCGTCCCCCATCCAGCAGAAGGCCATCCCGCACGTGTTCGCGGGACGCGACGTGCTCGGCTGCGCGCAGACCGGCACGGGCAAGACCGCCGCCTTCGCACTGCCGATCCTCGATGCGCTCCTCGCGGAGGACGCGCCCCAGAGCGGGCGCGCGATCCGCGCGCTGGTGCTGGCTCCCACGCGGGAGCTGGCCGCCCAGATCGGGGCCTCGTTCCTGAAGTACGCGCCGAGGGGCAGCCTGCGCTGCCACGTCGTATTCGGCGGTGTCGGCAAGCATCCCCAGGTGCAGGCGCTGCGCCGCGGGCTCGACGTCCTGGTGGCGACACCGGGCCGGCTGCTCGACCTCATGCAGGAGGGCCACGTGGACCTCTCGCGCGTCGAGACCTTCGTGCTCGACGAGGCGGACCGCATGCTCGACATGGGTTTCCTGCCCGACGTGCGCCGCGTGGCGGCCGCGCTGCCGAAGCGCCGCCAGACCCTGCTCTTCTCGGCGACCATGCCGAAGGAGATCCGGGCGCTGGCCGAGCGGCTGCTGGTGAACCCCGTGGAGGTCGCGGTGGACCGCGTCTCCTCGACGGTCGCTCCGCTCGAGCAGTTCGTGTACTTCGTGGAGGGTTCGCGCAAGGCGGACCTGCTGCTCTCCCTGCTGCACGCGGGCGAGATCGAGCGCGCGCTGGTCTTCACGCGCACCAAGCACGGTGCGAACCGGCTGGCGCAGAAGCTCACGAAGGCGCGCATCCAGGCGGACGCCATCCACGGCAACAAGTCGCAGCCGGCGCGCGAGCGCGCGCTCGCGAGCTTCAAGGGCGGCACCACCCGCGTGGTGGTGGCGACCGACATCGCGGCGCGCGGCATCGACGTGAAGGATCTCCCGCACGTCGTGAACTTCGACATCCCGCACGAGCCCGAGACCTACGTGCACCGCGTGGGCCGCACCGGCCGCGCGGGAGCGTCGGGCACGGCCGTGTCGCTCTGCGCCTCGAACGAGCGCCCCATGCTGGCGGCGATCGAGCGGCTGACGCAGAAGCGGCTCGAGCGGCTGGAGATCCCGGCCGGCTTCGGTGCGGTGGCGCAGGCCGCGCGCGGCGAGGGCACGGCCCACGAGCGCAACGAGCGGCGCGCGGAGCACCGCGGCGAGCAGCGGCCCGAGCGGCGGCGTTCGCGCGGCCGCGGACGTGGCCGGCGCGGCGGCGCATCGCGAGGTGCCGCGGCGGCGCGCTGAGGGATACAGCGAGCGGCGCACGTCTCATCCCGACCGCGCCGTTCGCTGAGATGCCGTGCTCGAACTCCATCCTCGAGCACGGCATCGCCCCCTTGGCTTCATATGAGCGGCGACCACGCCACCGTGCGGAGCAGACGGCTCTGCCACTGGTCGCGCAGGCTCAATGCGTCGTGCATCCACTTGCCGGGCTGGAGATAGGCGTCCGGCACCTCGCGCGTCAGCAGCGGCACGAGCCCGCGCGGCTCGAGCACGCGCTGCCAGAGCAACACCTCGCGGCGTCGGTGACTGCCGAACGCCGGGCGGAAGCTCGCCTCGATGCGCAGCAGGGTGCGCCCCTCGGCCGCGTTCTGGCGCATCTCCTCGGCGTAGTGCGAGCCGGCTTTCTCGACGTAGGTCTCGAGCAGGCCTTCGCGCGGGTGCACCGTGTCCTCCATGAAGAGGCTGAGCGGCTGGTCGGCGGGGCGCTGCGGCGCGCTCGCCGGCACCTGCGCGAGATCCACCTCGCGCAGCGGCGACCACGGCAGCGGGTGCAGCAGCTTCGACGTGACGTCGTGGCGGAGGGCGTCGAGCTCCTGCGCGAGCGCGTGCAGATCGCCGCCGTCGACCCGCTCGGCGAGCTGCTGCCAGGCCGCGCCGTCGCGCAGCGCCGTCCAGGTGACGACGCGATACGAGGGTCCGGTCCCGTGCACGTGGCGCAGGTAGAAGAGCAGGCGCGCGCCGGGTGTGGCCGCCAGCGCCGGCAGCCAGGCGTCGCGCACGACGCTCTCGAACACGCGCTCGTGCTCGCCCGCGATCTCGTGCTCCTCGCGCAGGAACAGCACGGGGC
>DASUFZ010000090.1:0-6561 GCA_036274295.1 Myxococcota bacterium | reverse complement strand
GCGCGGCTACAAGCGCATGATCGACGAGGGCTTCGCGACGACGTTCGGCGAGGGCATGCGCATGGAGTCGCGCCGCTCGATCGAGCACATGGCCGGCGTGACGCCGGAGTCCGTGGCGGCGCGGCGGGCGGGCATCCAGTCGCGCGGGCGCGAGCAGCAGCGCGAGCCCCGATGATCACGCTCTACGGACCGGCCCGGACGCCCTACACCGAGAAGGTGCGCCGCGCGCTGCTCTACAAGGGCCTCGAGTTCGAGCTGGTCGAGCCGACGAGCGCCGAGGACTACAAGCGCTGGAGCCCCAAGACGGGGCAGCTGCCGGCGCTCGACCTGAACGGCGAGCACGTGCCGGACTCGACCGAGATCCTGCTGCGTCTCGATCAGGTGTACCCCGAGCCGCCGCTGCTCTCGCCCGATCCGACGGTCGCCGCGCAGCAGCGCCAGCTCGAGGAGTGGGCCGACGAATCCTTTCTCTGGTACTTCATGAAGTACCGGCGCCAGGCGATGGGCGAGGACGTCGCAGCGCAGCCGCCGCTGGCCGGTGAGGGCACCGCCCCCCCGACGGCGCGGAAGGGCTCGAGCGGGCTCCGCCGCTTCCTGGCCTGGCTGCGCGCGGGAGGCACCTGGGAGCGCCCGCACACGGCGCTGCTGCGCGAGCTGGCGCTGCGCCTCGACGACCTCGCGAACTTCCTCGGCACGCGGCCGTTCTACTACTCCGAGCGGCTCTCGATGGCCGATCTCGCCGTCTACTCGATGCTGGCGACCTTGCGCGAGGACGCCATTCCGGGCGCCGCGCTGCTGCTCGCCGCGCGCCCGACGTTGGTCGCGCTGCTCGAGCGGGTCGAGCGCGTGACCGACGAGCGCCCGCCCTACGAGAGCGGATGACCCGAGAAGAATGCAAGGAGGCCGGCACAGGCCGGCCGACGCGCAGCGAGGCGAAGCCGAGCGAAGGCCGGCGGCCCGAGCGCGAGCGGTCAGCGAGCGCGAAGGCCCGGCAAAGGGTGGCCCGAAGGCTCGAGAAGATCCTCGATCGCCTCTACCCCGAGGCGGCCGTACCGCTCGCGCACGAGGATCCCTTCACCCTGCTCGTGGCGGTCGTGCTCTCGGCGCAGTGCACGGACGCGCGCGTCAACCTCGTGACGCCGGGCCTCTTCGCGCGCGCCTCCACGCCCGCTGCGATGGCGAAGCTCTCGCCTCGCGAGATCCAGCGCCTGATCCGCAGCTGCGGCCTCGCGCCGACCAAGGCGAAGAACATCGCCGCGCTCTCGCGCGCGCTGGTCGAAGAGCACGGCGGCGCCGTCCCGGCCGATCTCGAGGCGCTCGAGTCGCTGCCCGGTGTCGGGCACAAGACCGCCAGCGTCGTGATGGTGCAGGCCTTCGAGCAGCCCGCCTTCCCCGTCGACACGCACATCCACCGCCTGGCGGGGCGCTGGGGCCTCTCGCGCGCGCGCAACGTGAAGGAGACGGAGCGCGACCTGAAGAGGCTCTTCTCCCCTTCGCACTGGGGGAAGGTGCACCTCCAGCTCATCTACTTCGGGCGCGAGCACTGCCCCGCGCGCGGCCACGACGGAGCGAGCTGTCCGATCTGCTCGTGGGCGGCGCCCGGGCGGGCGCGGCGCGCGCCGCGTCGCGAATCCACTCAGCTTGCGACGCCCAGGGTGCGCCAGCCGAGATAGCCGAGGTAGGCGCCGAGCAGCAGCGCCCCCTCGAAGCGCGTGATGCGGCGGCTGGCGGTGAGCGCCACCGCGAGCAGGAGGAGCGACAACGCGCCCGCGAAGTAGAGATCGATGCGCCCGGCGGCGGGTACGGCGATCGGTCGCAAGATCGTGGAGACGCCGAGCACGAAGAGCAGGTTGAAGATGTTGCTGCCGATCAGGTTCCCGAGCGCGATCTCGCTCTGCCGGCGCGCGATCGCGATTCCCGACGCCGCCAGCTCGGGCAGGCTGGTGCCGATCGCGACGAGCGTGAGCCCGATCAGCCCGTCGGATGCGCCGAGCGCGCGGGCCAGGCGGGTGGCCGCGAAGACGGTGCGCTCGGCGCCGATCAGCAGCAGCGCGAGCCCGACCACCAGCAGCAGGGTGGAGGCGGCCACGCCGAAGGGCGCCGCGGGCAGGGCGACGTCGACGCCGCTCGCGCGCGCGCGCGCGCGCTGGCGCGCGAGATCGCCGATCGTGTAGTAGAGGAAGACGCCGAAGAACAGCAGAAGCGCGAGGCCGTCGCCGCGCGAGAGCAGATCGGGCGCCGCGTCGAGCGCGGCGTCGCTCGCGAGCACGATCGCGGCCGCGGTGGCGAGCAGCATCATCGGGATCTCGCGCGCGACGAGCGCGCCGCGGATCTGGATCGGGCGGAGCAGCGCCAGGCCGCCAATCACGAGGCCGACGTTCGCCAGGTTCGAGCCGACCACGTTGCCGAAGGCGATGCCCCCGCGTCCCTCGAGCGCGGCGACCGCGGTCACCGCGAGCTCGGGCGCGCTGGTGCCGAACGCGACCACGGTGAGTCCGATCATGAGCGGCGAGACGCCGAGCGTGCCGGCCAGGCTGGCGCTGGCGCGCACCAGCAGCTCGCCGCCGGTGAGCAGCAGCAGCAGGCCGAGGGCGAGCCAGGACGCGTCGAGGAGCACGCGGCCGCAACGTAGCCCGGCGTCTGCGTGCGCCGGCTACACCCCGATCCGCAGGGGCTTCACCAGCGGCGCCTGCGGATCGCGCTCGGCGCGCAGGTCGATCTCGCCGTGCAGCGCCCACAGGTGGTCGCCCTGCGGATCGAGCAGGATCTGCGTCACCTGGAAGGTGCGCGCGCCCGTGCGGAGCATCTGCGTCCAGTGCGCGCGCCGCGCCTCGGCCGTCCACTCGAGATGGCCGTACTCCGCGAGGAAGGGCGCGAGCTCCGCCTCGAGGCGCGCCGCGTCCCACGAGTCGTCCGGGTCCTGGTGCAGGTAGGCGGCGGCCTCCTCGTAGTCGCCGCGCGCGAGCGACGCGACGCAGGCGGAGAGCTCCTGGCGGGCGCGCGCCCGCAGCGCCGTCTCGTTCTTCGCGAGGTCGAACAGGCGCGGCGCCAGGGGCTCGTCGCCGGCCGGGCGCACCAGCGATTGCCAGGCGTCGATCAGGCTCGAGTCGACGCGCGCGAGGAGCGTGCGCAGGAACGCGATGACGTCGTAGACCTCGTCCGTCTTCGCCTCGTCCGGCACCGACTTCACCAGCGCGTTGTGCACCTGCGAGAGGTAGCGGAGCAGCAGCCCCTCGCTGCGCGCGAGGCCGTACTCCTGCACGTAGGTGCGGAAGCTGACGAAGCCCTCGACCATCTCGCGCGCAATCGACTTCGGGTGCACGTCCTCGCCGCTGACCCAGGGATGCTTGCCCGCGAAGAGCGCGAACGAGGCGGCGATGAACGCCTGCTCCGGCTTCGGATGCGTGATCTCCTCGGCCTGGCGCCGGCGCTCCTCGTAGTCGACGCCCTCGGCCGCGAGCTCGGCCATGCGCGCGCGCCGCGCCTTCCACGCCTGCTCGCGCAGGATCGGGTCGGGATCCTCCTGCACCGCCTCGACCAGCGAGAGGAGGGTCAGCGCGTAGTCGGGCGCGTTGCGGTCGAGCGCGGCCTGCGCCTCGAGCAGCCAGAGCGACAAGGTCTGGTGGAGCGAGAAGTCGAGTTGGAGGTTCTCGGCGACGCGCAGCTCCGGGCCGCCGAAATCCGTGTCGGCGATCTGCACGACGCCGGCGCGGCGCAGCGCGCGCAGCAGGCGCGCGGAGTGGCGGCGCAGCCTCGCCTTGCCGGCGTCCGTCTCGTGGCTGCGGTTCACGAGATCGATCAGCTCGCGGTAGGCGGGCCAGCGCGACGTCTCGTCGCGCTTGCGCCGCAGCACCGAGAGCGCGAGCCCGTGGTCCACCTTGAAGCGCGAGCGCAGCAGCTCGGGCGGGCGCGTCGCGAGCTCTTCGAAGGTCTTCTCGCTCCAGCCGACGAAGCCCGGCGGCGGCGCCTTCTTCGCGGGCTTGCGCTTGCCCGCGGCCGCGCGCGCCTCGGCGCGGCGGTTCTCGATCACGTGCTCCGGCGCCTGTCCCAGCACGAGACCGCGCACGTCGAAGCCCTTGCGCCCGGCGCGCCCCGCGATCTGCCGGAACTCGCGCACCGAGAGCAGGCTCTGCTTGCGGCCGTCCCACTTCGAGAGGCGGTTGAAGACGACGGTGCGGATCGGGATGTTGACGCCCACGCCGAGCGTGTCGGTGCCGAAGACCACGTGCAGGAGACCCTGCTGCGCGAGGCGTTCGACGAGCAGGCGGTACTTCGGCAGCAGGCCCGCGTGGTGGACGCCGATGCCGTGGCCGACGAGGCGGCGCAGGTCCTGGCCGTAGGGCGTGTCGAAGCGGACGTCGCCGAGGCTCGCGGCGATGCGCTCGCGCGCGGCGCGGTCCGCGAAGGCGGCGCTGGTCGTCGCCTGCGCGAGCTCCGCGCACTCGCGCTGCGTGAAGTTGACCACGTAGACGGGTGCTAAGCCCGCGTGCACCAGCTCGTCGAGCGTCTCGTGGAGCGGCGTCTCGCGGTACTCGAAGTCGAGCGGCACGGGGCGGCGGTCCGAGTGCACGTGCGCGGTGCCGCGCCCCGTGTAGCCGGAGAGCTGCTCCTCGATCGGCGCCGTGTTGCCGAGCGTCGCCGACATCAGCAGGAACTGCGCGCGCGGCAGGGTGATCAGCGGGATCTGCCAGGCCGCGCCGCGCGCGCGATCGTCGTAGAAGTGGAACTCGTCGAGCACGGCGTAGGGCGCGTCGAGCGACTCGCCCTCGCGCAGCGCCATGTTGGACAGCACCTCCATGGTGCAGCACAGGATCTTTGCGTCGCGGTTGATGCTGGCGTCGCCGGTCAGCATGCCGACGCGCTCGGGCCCGAACTCGTCGCACCAGGCGAAGAACTTCTCCGAGACCAGCGCCTTCACCGGCGCGGTGTAGAAGGAGCGCGCGCCCTCGCACAGCGCCTTCCAGTGGAGCGCCTGCGCGACGAGCGACTTGCCGGAGCCGGTCGGCGTCGAGAGCACGACGTGGCGCCCCGCGAACAGCTCGAGGATCGCCTGCTCCTGCTCGGGGTAGGGCGCGAGCCCCTGCGCGCCGACCCAGTCGAGGAAGCGGTCGAGGATCTCGCCGGGGTCGCGGATCGGGCGCTCCGGGAGCCACTCTCGCAGTCGCGCGCGGTCGCTCACCCCGCCGAGATTAGTCGACGGGTACCCACTTGATGCGGACCTCGCGCACGCCCCAGTTGCGCGCCGCGCGGACGTCCTCGCCCATGTAGATGTCGATGCGCTTGTCCCAGCGCGAGGGCATGCGGTCGAGCACGACGTACTCGCCCTGGAGGCCCTCGATCTGCACGCGCATGCCGCGCTTGAGGCCGGCGGCCAGCAGATCGGCCGACACCGCGATCGCCTTCATGCCCGGCTCGAGCCGGTCGCCCCACGCCGCGATGTCCGGCTTGTGATCGGCCTGCTCCGGCACCGAGTTGTACGCCGTCGCCGTGACGGAGAGGCTCTGCATCCGCGCCTTCGGGATGTGCGGTGTCGGCGCGATCTCCTCGTGGCGCATCGACGCGCACGCCGCTGCCGGCAGGGCGAGCAGCGCGAGCGTGCACACGAGCAGACGGATGGCGCGCGGTCCGTGCATGGGAGCGTGTCATCCTACGAGCTTCCTGCGACCCGATGTTGTGCGGAGGATCACAGTGCAGAGCGATTTCTGGGGGGCTTTCTACCACAGCGACGTGCAATCGCTCTGGCTGCTCCTCGTCGTCCCATCCCTCTTCTTGTTGTTCCTGCTGACGCGAGGACGCGTGGCGGCGCCGCCGCGCGCGCGCTTCCTGACCACGTGGGCGTTGCTATTCACCCTCGAAACGCTGCTCGACCCGATCGCGACGGGTCCGCTGCTGCGCGCGCTGAAGCTCGACGGTGTGGCCCTCTACGCGTGGATCTTCGTCTTCGTGTGGCTCGGCGATTTCCGCGTGCTGTGGCTCCACTTCGCCGACCTCGGCGACGCGCCGGATCCGCGCGCCGCGGCGCGTCCCGCCGCCGCGCTCGCGTGTCTCGTGCCGCTGGCGACCGGCGCCCTCTACGCACCCGTGTGGATGGGCTTCGTCGAGGCGCCGTCGCAGGTCCTCTGGCTGATCTACGAGACGCTCTTCTTCGCGCTCGCGCTCTGGCTGCGCGGGCGCACCGCGAATCCGGCGCTGCGCGTGATCTGGCTCTACGTGCTCGCCTACTACGGCCTGTGGGCCGCCGCCGACGTCCTGATCCTCTCGGGTCTGGACGCAGGCTGGGCGCTGCGTGTGCTGCCGAACCAGCTCTACTACGCGTTCTTCGTGCCGTTCGTCTGGTGGCGGACGCGCGTCAGCGGCGCCCGCCCGGCGTGAACGCGCAGGGCATGCGCTTGATGCCGTGGATGAAGTTCGAGCGGAGCATCTCCGGCGGGCCGGTGATCTCGAGATCCGGCAGGCGCGTGAGGATCTCGCGGAACATCACGCGCATCTCGCGGCGCGCGAGATTCGCGCCGAGACAGTGGTGCGGTCCCGGGCCGCCGAAGCCGACGTGCTCGTTCGGCG
>DASUFZ010000089.1:0-15933 GCA_036274295.1 Myxococcota bacterium | reverse complement strand
CGCGCCGCGCCGCCGGCCCGCACCCCTCCGACGCTACGATGCGCCGGTGGTCCGCCCCGCCGCACAGTGCGTCGCCCTGCTCTTCCTGCTGGTACTCCGCGCCGGCGCCGAGCCCGCCGCGCTCCCGCGCGTGGTGTCGCTGAACCCGTCGCTGACCGAGATCCTGCTGGCGCTCGACGCGCGCGCGGCGCTCGTCGGTGTCGACGACTACTCCGCGCGCGCGAGCCACGAGGTCGCCGCGCTGCCGCGCGTCGGCGGGCTCTTCGACCCGAGCCTAGAGGCGATCGTGGCGCTCGAGCCCGACCTCGTCGCACTCGTGCCGAGCGCGGAGCAGCGCGATCTGCGCGCGCGCCTCGAGGCGCTCGGCATCGAGGTGCTCGTGCTCGAGAACCACACCCTCGCGCAGCTGCTCGCGTCGATCGAGACGCTCGGTGCGCGGGTCGGACGCGCAGAGCCCGCGCGCGCGCGGGTCGCGGCGATCCGGAAGGCGCTCGCCGACGCCGAGCGCGCGGCGCAGGGACGTCCGCGCGTGCGCGCCGTGCTCGTGCTCCAGCGCGATCCGCTCTTCCTGGTCGGGCGCGGCAGCTACCTCGACTCGCTGCTCTCCGCGGCGGGCGCCGACAACGTCGCGGCCTCCTTCTCCGACGCCTACCCGCGCGTCGACGTCGAGTGGTTGATCGCGGCGGCGCCCGCGCTGATTCTCGACGCGAGCGAGGACCCGGAGCCGGCGCTCGCGCACTGGCAGCGCTGGCCGTCCTTGCCGGCGGTGGCCAACGGACGCGTCGTCCCGCTGGTCGCGGCCGAGGTCACGTTGCCGGGCCCGCACCTCGAGCGCGCGCTCGCGATCCTGGCCAAGGCGGTGGCGGGCCCGTGAGGAACCTGACGCCCGCGCGTCTGGCCGCGTGGCTCGCGGTCTTCGTCGCGCTGCTCGCGGCAGCCGTTCTCGTCGGCGTCGCCGCGGGACCCTCGGGCCTCGCGCCGGGCGCCGTGCTCGAGGCGCTGCGCGGCGAGAGCGCCGCGTCGGCCGCGCACGACATCGTCTTCGGCGTGCGCCTGCCGCGCGTCGCGCTCGGCGCGCTCGTCGGCGCGGCGCTCGCGAGCGCGGGGGCGCTCTTCCAGGCGCTGCTCCGCAACCCGCTGGCCGATCCCTTCGTGCTCGGCGTGTCCGGCGGCGCGGCCGTCGGCGGGATCGCGGCGCTCTCCTTCGGCGCCGCGCTCGGCCTCGGCTACGGCGCGGTGCCGCCGGCCGCCTTCGCGGGCGCGTTGCTGACGACGTTCGCGCTCCAGGCCGTCGCCGGCGTGGCCGGGCGCGTCTCGCCGACGCACCTCCTGCTCACGGGAGTCGTCTTCAACGCGTTCGCCTCCGCGGCGATCGTCTTCCTCGCGTCGCTCGCAGGACTCCAGGAGGGCGCGCGCATCTTCGTGTGGCTGATCGGCAGCTTGTCGTCGGCGCGGCCCGAGCTGATCGCCTCGGTCGCGCTCTTCCTCGTCGCCGGTCTCGCCTGCGCGCTGCCCGCCGCGCGTCAGCTGAATCTGCTCGCGCTCGGCGAGGAGTCGGCGCAGCAGCTCGGCGTCGACGTGACGCGCCTCCAGCGCCTGCTGCTGCTCGCGACCTCCCTGATGGTCGGTGCGGCGGTCTCGGTGGCGGGGCTCGTCGGCTTCGTCGGGCTCATCATCCCGCACCTGCTGCGCCTGCTGCTCGGGCCCGACCATCGCCTGCTGCTGCCGACGGCGGCGCTCGGCGGCGCGGCCTTCCTCGTCCTCTGCGACACCGCGGCGCGCACGCTCTTCGGCGGGCGCGAGCTGCCGGTCGGCGCGATCACGGCCCTGGCCGGCGGCCCGCTCTTCCTGCTGCTGCTGCGCCGTCAGCAGCAGCGCGCCTTCGCGCCGTGAGCGCTGGCGCCGCGGCGCTCGCCTTCGAGGACGTCGCGCTGCGCCTCGGCGGCCGCGAGCTGCTGCGCGGCGTCAGCCTCGCGCTCGCGCCCGGCGAGATCGTCGCGCTGGTCGGCCGCAACGGCGCCGGCAAGACGACGCTCTTCCGCGTCGCGTCGCGCATCCTGCGCCCGGAGCGCGGCGAGGTGCGGATCGCAGGCCGCGCGCTCGGCTCGCTCTCGCGCCGCGAGCTGGCGCGCGAGCTGGCCGTCGTGCCGCAGGACGTCGGCATCCCCTTCCCCTTCCTCGCCGGCGAGATCGTGCTGATGGGCCGCGCGCCGCATCAGGGCGGGCTCGGCTTCGAGTCCGCCGACGACCTGGCGCGCGCGCGCGCCGCCATGGAGGCGGTCGGCATCGCGGACCTCGCCTCCCGCGACGTCACCGCGCTCTCGGGCGGCGAGCGTCAGCTCGTGTTGGTGGCGCGCGCGCTGGCGCAGGATCCGCGCGTGCTGCTGCTCGACGAGCCGACCGCGCACCTCGACCTGCGCCACCGCACGGTGGTGGTGGAGCACGTGCGGCGCTTCGTCGAGGACGGCCGCAGCGCGCTGGTCGTCTCGCACGATCTCAACCTCGCCGCGCGCAGCTGCGACCGCATCGCGCTGCTGGCAGAGGGCCGGCTGCTCGCGTGCGGGAAGCCCGCCGAAGTGCTCGACGCGGCGAGCCTGCGGGCGACCTTCGGCATCGAAGCGGACGTGCTCCCGGGTCCCGACGGGGCCCCGCTGGTGGTGCCGCGCCGCGCCACGCCCGGCTGAGCGCGGCCATGCCGAAGGGCTAAGGTTGGCCGCCCCGAAACCGAGGAGTGGATCCGTGGCAGCTCTCGAGATAACCGGCGTGCATGGGCGCGAGATCCTGGACTCGCGCGGCAACCCCACCGTCGAGGTGGAGATCGAGACCAGCAGCGGCGCGCGCGGGCGCGCGGCGGTGCCGTCGGGCGCATCCACCGGCTCGCGCGAGGCGCTCGAGCTGCGCGACGGCGATCCGAAGCGCTACCTCGGCAAGGGCGTGCAGCGCGCGGTCGCGCACGTGAACGGCGAGCTCGCGCGGGCTGCAATCGGGCGTCCGCTCGGCGGGCTCGCAGAGCAGGCGGCGCTCGACGCGGCGCTCTGCGCGCTCGACGGCACGGAGACGAAGTCGCGCCTCGGCGCCAACGCGCTGCTCGGCGTGTCGCTCGCGGCGGCCCACGCCGCGGCCGCGGCGGCCGGCGTCCCGCTCTACCGCTTCGTCGGCGGCGAGGCCGCGAGCCTGCTGCCCGCCCCGATGATGAACGTGATCAACGGCGGCGCGCACGCCGACAACACGGTCGATCTCCAGGAGTTCATGCTCTTCCCGCTCGGCGCGCCGAGCTTCTCGGAGGCGCTCCGCTGGGGCGCCGAGACCTTCCACGCGCTGAAGAAGCTGCTGGCGTCGCAGGGGCTGGCCACGGCGGTCGGCGACGAGGGCGGCTTCGCGCCCAATCTGAAGAGCAACCGCGAGGCGATCGAGCTGGTGCTGCGCGCGATCGAGGCGGCGGGCTACCGGCCGGGCGAGCAGATCGCCATCGCGCTCGATCCGGCCGCCAGCGAATTCCACCGCGACGGCCGATACGTGCTGGAGGGCGAGGGCACGGTGAAGAGCACCGACGAGATGATCGCCTTCTGGGAGGACTGGGTGAACCGCTACCCGGTCGTCTCGATCGAGGACGGTCTCGGCGAATCCGACTGGGATGGCTGGGCCGAGCTCACGCGCCGGCTCGGCAGGCGCACGCAGCTCGTCGGCGACGATCTCTTCGTGACGAACCCGAAGATCCTCTCGGAGGGCATCGCGAAGGGCGTGGCCAACGCGATCCTGATCAAGGTCAACCAGATCGGGACGCTCAGCGAGACGCTCGAAGCCGTGCGGACGGCGCGCGCCGCCGGCTATGCGGCCGTGATGTCGCACCGCTCGGGCGAGACCGAGGACACGACGATCGCGGATCTCGCCGTCGGCACGGGCTGCGGCCAGATCAAGACGGGCTCGCTCTCGCGCTCCGACCGGGTGGCGAAGTACAACCGCCTGCTGCGGATCGAGTCGGAGCTCGGCGCGCGCGCGAAGTACGCCGGGCGCAGCACCCTGGCGGGGTCGCGTTGAGGGCGCTTCGCCGGGTCGTCGCCGCCGCGTCCGTCGCACTGTGCGCGGTGGTCGCGCACGCCGCGATCCCGACGGCGGCGAAGGTCGAGCGCGCGGTGGCCGAGGCGAACCGCGCGGCCGGGCGCAGCGGACCGCTGCTGCTCGACGTGCGCCTCCAGATCGCCGGCGGCGGGGCGTCCGCGACGGGCGTCATCGCCACGCACCCGACGGGTCTCGCGCGCCTCGAGCTCGACAGCGGCATGGGCTTCACCGAGCGCCATCTGCTGCGCGGCACCGAGTACCGCGCCAGCCGCGACGGCCAGACGATCGACGATCCCCATCCCTTCCTGCCGCCGCTCTTCCTCCTCCAGGCCGGCTCCGGCGAGGCGCTCGGCGCCGCGCTCTCGAGCCTCGGCATGACGTCGGACCAGATCGTGCTCGGCCGCCTCGGCGACCGCGATTGCTACGTGCTCGGCGGCCGCGCGCCGCGCGGGGCGGAGGGCGTCGAGCCGCTGCTGCCGTCGCTCTGGATCGACATCCAGACCTACGAGCCGGTGCGCATGGTCGGCGCCGACGGCACCGAGTACCGCCTGCTCGACATGCAGTCCTTCAAGGGCATCCGCATGCCGCGCTTCGTGGAGATCGATCCGCCGGGTCCCCTGCGCGCCCGCCTCGAGGTGCTCGGCGCCCGGCAGGCCGACGCGCCGGCCGCCGCCTTCCAGCCGGAATGGCTCGAGGGCGCATCCGGCGGGGCAGATCTCGAGGAGCGTTGAGCACTTAGCGGCTCGGCGATCACGTTCGCAAACCGCTCACCCGGGCGCCCGGCGCGATTTTTCGCGCCTGCCCGCAATCCAGGCCTACAGGAAAGCGCCAGTCCTACCGAAGAAAGGCGCAAGTCGGAGGCAGAAGTCGCGGTCGATGCGCGACGTCTCCCCGCACCTGGAGGTTCGAGAGATGGCGGAGAAGAATCGCCTGAGCGTGCTGGTGATCGACCACGACGAGGCCAACGTCCTCGAGGTCAAGGACTTCCTGGCGCAGGAGGGCTTCCGCGTCCAGGTCGCCAGCGACCCCGCCGGCATCCTCGAGGAGGTCAAGCAGGGCAAGTACCAGCTCGTGCTGCTCGACGCCTCGCCGCCGGCCGACCCGGCTGTCGAGCTGCTCGAGCAGATCCGCTCGGCCGACTCCGATCTCTGTATCGTCGCCATGACCGCCCGGCCGAGCGTCGACGTGGCCGTGCGCGTGTTGAAGCGCCAGGCCTTCGACTATCTCGAGAAGCCGCTCGCGATGGAGGAGCTGCGGGCGGTGATCGAGGCGGCCATCCGAGAGAAGGGCCTGCTGATCGACGTCGAGACCCGCCTCAACCAGATCGTCGGCGGCCGCCTGCGCGAGCGCCGTCAGGCCGAGGCGCTGACCTTGAAGCAGCTCGCCAATCGCACGGGCCTGTCGGTCAGCCTGATCTCGCAGATCGAGCTCGGCAAGAGCGCGGCGTCGATGTCGACGCTCTACAAGCTCGCGGCCGCTCTGCAGGTCAAGATGACCTACTTCTTCGAGACCGTCTGAGCTCCCACCCAGTCAGGTATGCTGACGCGCGTTCCTGTTTCCGGGAGGCGCGTGTGCGTTCCGTCGAGGAGGCAAGGCCCTGTCCCGGCCTGTCGGTGCCGGTCGTCACCGCCCTCGATCCCGAGGGCGATCTCGTCGAGGCCGATCAGCGGGCGATCGTCCGCCACGTCCTCCAGGACGGCTACGGTGCGGACGTCGTCTTCGCCGCCGGCACCACCGGCGAGTGGGACCGCGTCGACAACGACGTGCGCCAGAAGGTCGTGCAGGTCTCCGTCGAGGAGGTGGCGAAGGCGAACGCGCGGCGCGGGCCCGCCGACGGCGGACGCGCCGTCGAGGCCTGGGCGGGCGTGACCGCGCCGTCGCGCGGCGAGACGCTCGCCAACCTCGACTTCGCGATCGCCTGCGGCGCCGACGCCGCGGTGATCGCGCCGCTCTCGATCGAGAACGTCGAGGACCCGGTGCGCTTCGTCGCGCGCGACGTCTCGGACCTGCTCGACGCGCGCACGCGCCGCATTCCCGTGTACCTCTACGACAACGCGGACATCGCGCTCGACAAGAAGACGCACATCCGCACGCGCCAGGTGAAGGCGATGTCGCGCCTCGACTTCGTGCGCGGCATCAAGGTCTCGGCCTCGCGCAAGGTGCTCGGCAACTACACGAAGGCGGCGTCGGGATTCCGGGACCGCGGCGAGTTCGGCATCTACGTCGGCAACGCGATGCTGATCTTCGAGCTGTTCCGCCCGCGCAGCGGCTGGCTCGGCTCGATCGCCGAGCACTGGCAGCGCTACCGGCTTCGCGGCGGCATCCCGATCGGCGTCGTGTCGGGACCGGCGAACGCCTTACCGCGCGAGTGGGCGCGGGCGTGGCAGGTGAGCCGCGCCGGCGACGGCGAGCGCATGGACGAGGTGCGCTCCGTGCTCGAGGCCTTCCGCGCGGCGACGCAGCTCGCGGGCGGCAAGCGAAGCATCGCGTGCCTCAAGCGCGCGCTGCTCTGCATGGGTGTGATCCGCAGCGACGCCGTCGCGCCGGGCACGCCGTCGCTGGGGCCCGAGGACGCTGCGCGCTTCGATGCCGCTTTCGCACGGGTGCTGGAGCTCTCGCACGAGCGCATCGGCGCGCCGTGGGTCTCGATGCCGCCCGAGGAGCATGCGTGAGCGGCGAGCCGCTCGACGTGGTCGGCATCGGCAGCATGGTGGTCGACCGCGTCCACCGCGTTTCCAAGCTGATCGGCGCCGACCAGAAGGTGTTCCTGCGCGATCTCCAGGGCGGCGGCGGTCCGATGCGCGCCTTCACCGGCGGCGTCGTGCTGAACCACCTCGGCTGGGCCGCGGCGCTCGGGCTACGCGCCGGCATCTTCGGCCGTCAGGCCGACGACGAGCACGGGAGCTTCCTGCGCGCCGCGATGGATCGCGCGGGCATCGAGCGCGACATCTCGCTCGACGGCAGCGCCAGCTCGTTCGCGGAGATCTTCGTCGACGACGTCGGCGCGCGCGCCATCTACATGGCGCCCGGCGCGACGGCCGAGACGACTCCCGAGCACGTGCGCCGCGACCACGCGGCCTTCATCCGGCGCGCGGCGCGCCTCACGACCGAGGTCTCGCAGCTGCGTCTCGTCACGGCGCTCGAGGCGCTGCGCATCGCGCGCGAGGCGGGCATTCCGACCGTCGTCGATCTCGACGTGCCGCCGTCCGACGCGCTCGCGCAGGGCCTCGGCGACGAGGCCACGCTGTTCGCCGTGCTCGGCGCGGCCGACATCCTGAAGCCGTCGCGCAGCGCGGCGCGCGAGCTCGCGCCGCGCGCCGGCGCGGATCCCGGCGAGCTGGCCCGCGCGCTGCGGAGCCGCTTCGGCTGCGCAGCTGTCGTCGTCACCGACGGCGAAGCGGGCTGCGCCATCGACGCGAAGGATTTCCAGGGCTTCGTGCGCGCGCGCGCCGTGAAGGTGGTCGACACCACGGGGGCCGGTGACGCCTTCCTCGGGGGACTGCTCGCGGCGCTCCACGCCGGGCTCGGCTGGGAGGCGGCGGGGCGTCTCGCCAATGCGTGCGGCGCCGCCTGCGTCGAACGGCTCGGCGCCTTCCCGGAGGACGCGGCGGCCGCGCGCGCCCGCGCGCTCGAGCTCTACGAGGGTCCTCCGCTGCGGCTCTCCGCGCCGCGCGGCGCGCCCGGGCAGGCCGCGCCGTCGGCAGACGCGCAGGAGGCGCTCGGCGTGCTCGAGATCGCAGTGGCCGAGCTCGCGCGCCTGCGCGCGCGCATCGAACCGCAGAGCTTCGACCGCGCGCTGGCGCTGGTGCGCAACGCGCGCGCGCAGGGCGGTCGCGTGCACGTGACCGGCGTCGGCAAGCCCGAGCACGTCGCACACTACGCGGCGTCGCTGCTCGCCTCGACCGGCACGCCCGCCACCTTCCTGCACGCCACCGAGGCCATCCACGGCAGCGCGGGGCAGATCGTGAAGGGCGACGTCGTCATCGCGATCAGCAACAGCGGCGAGACGCAGGAGCTGCGCCACACCGTCGAGGCGGCGCGCGCCATGGGCGCACACGTCCTCGGCGTCACCGGCGCGCCGCGCTCGTGGCTCGCCGCGAAGTCCGACGTCTGGCTCGACGCCGGCGTCGCGCGCGAGGGCGGCGGGCTCGGGCTCGCGCCGCGCGCGAGCGTCGCCGCGGAGATCCTCGTGCTCGCGGCGCTCGGCGCCGCGCTCGAGCGCGGGAGCGACTTCTCGCACAGCGAGTACGCGCGGCGTCATCCGGCCGGCGCGCTCGGGAAGAAGGCGCGGGAATCGAAGTAGAAGACGAGGGCCCCGACGGCGTCGAGCCATCGGGGCCCTCTGTTTTCTCTGATCGTCGCTCGGCTTCGCCTCGCTGTGCGCGCGGCTTACGCCGCGCTTACATGTCGAAATACAGCTCGAACTCGTGCGGATGCGGGCGCTTCCGCATCGGATCGACTTCGTTCTCCATCTTGTAGTCGATCCACGTGCGCAGCGCGTCCTCGGTGAAGACGCCGCCCTTGACCAGGAAGTCGTGGTCCTGCTCCAGCTCCTGGAGCGATTCCTCGAGGCTGCCCGGCATCGTCGGCACGTTCTTCAGCTCTTCGGGCGACAGCGCGTAGATGTCCTTGTCGAGCGGCTCACCCGGATCGATCTTGTTCTCGATCCCGTCGATGCCGGCCATCAGCATCGCTGCGAAGGCGAGGTACGGATTGCAGGTCGGATCCGGGTAGCGGACCTCGACGCGCTTGGCCTTCGGGTTGCTCGAGTACATCGGGATGCGGCACGACGCCGAGCGGTTGCGCGACGACAGCGCCAGGTTCACCGGGGCCTCGAAGCCCGGGACGAGCCGTCGGTACGAGTTCGTCGTCGGGTTGGTGAAGGCCGCGATGGCGCGCGAGTGCTTGAGCACGCCGCCGATGTAGTGCAGGGCCATCTGCGAGAGGCCCGCGTAGCGGTCGCCGGCGAAGAGCGGCTTGCCGCCCTTCCACAGCGACTGGTGGCAGTGCATGCCCGAGCCGTTGTCCGCGAAGAGCGGCTTCGGCATGAACGTCACGATCGCGCCGTTCTTGCGCGCGACGTTCTTCGTCACGTACTTGTACATCAGCACCTGATCCGCCATGCGCACGATCTCCTGGAAGCGCATGTCGATCTCGCACTGACCGGCCGTCGCGACCTCGTGGTGGTGCGCCTCGACGGGGATCCCGAGGTTCTCCATCGTGAGCACCATCTCGGTGCGCAGGTCCTGCAGGGTGTCCGTCGGCGGGACCGGGAAGTAGCCCTGCTTGTGGCGCACCTTGTACGCCAGGTTGCCGCCCGCTTCCTCGCGGCCGGTGTTCCAGGCGGCCTCGCCGGAGTCGAGGCTGTAGAAGCCGTGCTCCGGACCGCTGCTGAAGCGCGCATCCGAGAACACGAAGAACTCCGCCTCGGGGCCGAAGTAGACCGTGTCCGCGATGCCCGTCTGCTTCAGGTACTTCTGCGCCTTCTTCGCGATCCAGCGCGGGTCGCGCGAGTACGGCTCCCGCGTGATCGGATCCGAGATGTCGCAGATCAGCACGAGCGTCGGCTCGGCGAAGAACGGGTCGATGAACGCCGAATTGGGATCCGGGACCATCAACATGTCGCTCTCGTTGATCGCCTGCCAGCCGCGGATCGAGGAGCCGTCGAAGCCCATCCCGTTCTCGAACGTGCTCTCGTCGAACTCGCTGATCGGGTAGGAGCAGTGCTGCCACTGTCCCGGCCAGTCCGTGAATCGCAGGTCGACGATGCGAACGTTGTTCTCCTTGGCGTATTCCAGAACTTCCTTCGGCGTTCGGGCCTTCATGCGCGTTCGTCCTCGGCTCCTCTTGGAGTTTGGGGGTGGAAACGACCATCGCGCGCCGCAACCGACGGCGCGTGATGGGATGCTGATGCGTGTTGAATGAGTGTCGTGGCTGTGCCCGCGGGCGCGCGAGCGTCTAGACCGCGTCCGATCCGCGCTCGCCGGTGCGGATCCGGATCGCTTCCTGGATCTCGTAGACGAAGATCTTCCCGTCCCCGATGCGGCCGGTGTTGGCGGCCTCGACGATGGCCTGGACGGCCTTGTCTGCGAGCTCGTCGCTGACGACCACCTCGATCTTGATCTTCGGCAGGAAGTCGACGACGTACTCGGCGCCCCGATAGAGCTCGGTATGTCCCTTCTGCCGGCCGAAGCCCTTGACCTCGGTGACGGTCATGCCTTGGATGCCGATTCCCTGCAGCGCTTCCTTGACCTCATCGAGCTTGAAGGGCTTGACGATGGCCTCGATCTTCTTCATGCCGGACCTCACGTACGGTGCTGCGTCGCTGCTCGACCTGCCGGGCCGAGTCTGGCCCCGGGGCTCTGGGAGCGTCGGCGGAGGGTTGCCCCGCGGCGCCGTACCTTAACCCATGGGCTGGGTGCGCGAGTATTTTTCCTCGTCGGAGCGACGAGGGTTGCGAGACCGATTAGCAAGCGACGTGCCGGCCATGGCGCAATCTGAGCGCCGGCCGGCCGCCTGCTGCACAGGATGGAAGCATCGCACTGCCTAGGGGCCGGGCAGCCGATCAGTCGGCGAGCCAGAGACCTTGCGCATCGAGATACGCGAGCGTCCGCGCGCAACGCGCGGCTTCGGGGCGATCGCGCAGCGCCGCCAGCCAGCGAAGATCCTGGACGGTGTCGATGTCGAAGCAGGGCTCGAGGAGCCGCACCCGCAGATCGCGCCGGGCTGCGTTGGCGAGCGTGTCCTCGAGCACCGTCGCCGTGCTCATCGGATGGGAGAAGAGGCCGGGAACCGGGCGCCGCAGCCCGACGAGTCCGTAGCCGCCCCCGCGATCCGGGACGAGCGCCAGATCGTCGCTGGCGAGGGCGCCATGCGCGGCGCGGACGTCCGCCGGGCCGAGCGCGGGATTGTCGCTGCCGCGCAGCAGGATCGGGCTCGCGCCGCCGGCGGCCGCTTCCGCCGCCGCCCATTCCATGCGCGCGCCGAGGTCGGCGCCGTGCTGCGGGACCACGCGGAAGACGGGAGGGCACTCGCGCGCGAGCTCGGCGCACGCCGTCGCCGGCGCGACGGCCAGCACCGCGTCGAGGCCGAGCTCCGCGGCCGTCGCCGCGCTCGCCTCGAGGACGTCGCCGAGCATGGCGCGATAGAACGCGGCGGCCTGCGCCGGCGTGAAGGCGGGGCACAGGCGCGTCTTGACCCGGCCGGGCTCCGGCCGCTTCGCGAAGACGATCAGGGCGCCGCGCGTCAAGCCGGGTCCGTCGCCGGGACGAGCGGTGGCCGCGCGACGCGCGCGCGTTCGGCGCCCGCGGCGAGCTCCGTGCCCTCCGCGTCGAACGGGCGGCGCGCGAAGCCGAGCCCGATCGGTCCGAGGCGCGCCGATCGACACGAACTGGTGACGGCTCCGACCACGCGATTGTCGACGCGCAGCTCCGTCCCCGGCGCCGGCGGCTCGCCCGTGAAGCGCAGCGCGACGAGGTGATGGCTCGCGGCGTCGCGCGAGACGAGGCGCGCGACGATCTCCTGGCCCGTGTAGCAGCCCTTGGTGAGCGAGACCGCGCGCGGCACGAGCCCCGCTTCGGGCGGCAGCGTGTTCGCATCGAGCTCGTGGAAGAGTCGCGGGATGCCCGCCTCGATGCGCAGGATCTCGAGCACCTCGTCGTCGCCTTCGACGAGCGGGATGCCGGGCGGCGCGGCCGCGCCCAGCGCCGCGACGAGCGCGTCTCCTGCGTCGCCCGGCGCGAAGAGCTGGAACGCCGGGGCGCCGCTCCAGCCGAAGGCGGCCACGCACACGCGCGTCCCTGCGAGCTCGAAATCGTCCGCGCAGTCCGCCGCGAGCGCCGGCGTCCGGCCGAGCGCGCGCGCGAGCAGCTCGGGTGCCGCAGCGCCCTCGATGCCGATGCGCGCGATTCCCGCGCTGCGATCCTCGAGCAGGACGTCGTCCGCGACGATGTAGCGCTCGAGCAGCGCGCGGACGTCGGCCGCGACGCGCGCCTCCATCTCGAGCCAGACCTCCTCGCCGCGCTGGAGCACGTGGAAGTCGGCCAGGATGCGGCCCTGCGGCGAGAGCAGCAGCGCGTAGCAGCCCGAGCGGCTCGGTCCGGGCGCGAGGCGCGCGACGTCGTTGCTGAGCATGCCGTCGAGCCAGCGCACGCGGTCGCCACCGCGCACCGCGAGGAGCGCGCGGTCGCGCAGGCGGAAGAGTCCCGCGCCGCGCCGCACCGCGTCGGCGCGCTGCGCGGCGTCGGCGGCGTTCACGCGCGCTCCGTGCCGCTCGGTCCCTGCGGCAGTGCGCCCGAGTAGATGCGCGCCGCGCGCTCGCGCTGCGCCTTCCACCATGCGTCGAAGCAGAGCTTCGCGGCGTCGAAATCCTCTTCGGTATCGACGTCGACGGCGCAGCCACCCGCCTCGGTGACGACGAAGCGGAAGGATCCGCCGAGGAGTCCCGAGCAGCCGCGTTCGATCCGCGGCATCGGGATCCAACGCCGCAGCAGGTCGGCGGCGCCCAGGAGACCCCAGCGGTCGGCAACGCCCGCGAGGTGCATCAGCATGTAGTACATGAGCACCACGAAGCCGCCGCGCTCGCTGCGCAGCAGTCGCCACGCCAGGCCGGCGATCTGCCCGAACTCGCGCTGGTGTCGGTGCTCGTACATCTCGTCGATGTAGTGGCGATTGCGGATGCGCGCGGGCCGGATCAGATGCAGGTTGCTCTGGCGGAAGCGGCCCTCGCGCAGGTTGAAGTAGGCCATGCGGATGCCGGGCTCGCCGGGCGCCTGCGGGTAGAAGGCGCGCATCGATTCCTCCGTCACGAGGCCGAGCGCGTAGTCGCAGCCCGCGTCGAGCGACTGGCGCACGAAGGCGGAGATCTCCTGCGGCGTCGCGAAGGGGATGTCGACCGGCAGGAAGAGCACGGGCTGGTCGGCGTCGTCGGGGCCCGGGTCGCGGCCGTCGGGACCGGCGCCGGGCAGCAGGCGCCGGTAGGTCTGCCAGCCGTTCTCGTAGAGGTTCCGGAACTGCGGGACCACATGCAGCGGCTTGCGCAGCACGGCGCGCAGCGCGTCGTGCGAGAGCGCGCGCTCGAGACGCTCCGCATTGCCGACGACCCAGACCTCGGAGACTTCCGGAACGGCCTGGAGCGTCGCGACCGTGCGCGCGACCAGGCTCAGTCCGCCGATCTCGAGGTAGGCCTTGCTCTCGCCGTGGATCGCCTTGGCGGCGCGCAGATCGCCGGCGGCGACGATGGCGGGGACGCTCATGGCGACGCTCCGTGCCGTCCCGCTTCCCTGCCTGGAGGGGAAGCGTCGGCGGGATGCAGTATCAGGATGGAGCAGCCTTGCCGGCAACCCGCGGGGACCCGACCGACGCCGGGTGAGTGCATGGGCGACACTTCGTGCGCGCGTGCGGATGGTGGAGCCGAGCGGGATCGAACCGCCAACCTCTGCGTTGCGAACGCAGCGCTCTCCCAGTTGAGCTACGGCCCCGGCCCGTGGGAGGCGAGGACGGTAAGGCGTGCCCCCATCCCCTGCAAGCGCAGCGGTCAGCCGGGCACGCCGCGAGAAATCCCTGGACCTGCCCGTCTCCGCAGGGCAGGCTCCACTCCATGACGGTGGACGTCCGACACATCCTGGTTCCGGTCGACTTCTCGGAGAACACCCCCGCGATCCTCGACTGGGCGGCGCATCTCGCGGAAGAGCACGGCAGCAAGGTCACGTTGCTGCACGCCTACCATCTCCCCGTCGAATTCCAGCAGCTCGAGGGCGCATATCTCCCGCCCGATTTCTGGCAGAGCGTGCGCGCCGAGGCGGAGACCAGCCTGCGCCGCTACTCGGCGGATCTCGAGCGCAGGAAGATCCAGGTGGAGACGGCGGTCTGCGAGGGCTACGCGGCGACGGTGATCGTCGAGGAGGCCGCGAACCGGCATGCGGATCTGATCGTGATCGGCACCCACGGCAGGTCGGGCTTCAAGCACCTGCTGCTCGGCAGCATCGCCGAGCGCGTCGTGCAGAAGGCGCCATGTCCGGTGCTGACCGTGAAGGCGACGGGAGCCGGCGCGGCCTAGCAGGCTAGGGCGTCGCGGCGACGTCGGGCGCGGTGAGCGCGTGGTCCGCGCTCGATGCGACGTCGTGACGGCTGCACCACACGAGTCCGCCCTCGAGGTAGATCTCCTCGACGAGCGCGTCCGCCGCGGCCGCCGGCGCGAGGAAGCGGATGCGCGCCTCGGCCGACTCGACCATGCAGCTCGCCACGTGCGGGGAGCCGAGCACCCGATCGAACGCGCCCTGCAGACGCGCGTCGCTGCCGAACCGTAGGACGTAGACGCGCATGGAGACCTCCCACCAACGGAGCGCGCATCGCAACCTCCGTGCCAGGGCCGACGGGGAGGCCGTCCGCCGGATCGTGGGCCGCTCTGGGCTCGCTCCGGCCAGATCTCACCGCCCCAGCGCCTCGGGTCTGGATCGCGACTCGCTGCGAGCGCCCCGCTTCTGAGCAGCCCGTGCTGCGGCTCGCGGCGCAGAGGCGGGGTCGAATGGCCACCTCGAGTCCGGGAACACGACACAGGCGGCTGTTCTTGTACGCCTTGGCCGGGACTCGCCGCTTGATCGCTCAACCGCGCGAATTCGAGCCCTTATGTGTTGTTCCCAACACATGCCGGCCGATTTCCGACCTGCTTTAATTCCGCGCGTCCCCCCCAGGCAAGCCGTCCTGCGCGCGGATCCGAGAGGTCTCTCCAAGTCTTTTCGAGTGATCGATCGGTTTGCTCGTCTGCGGGACCGACATCCAGAACGGAGGATTTATGAAGAGGATCTCGGTGTGGATGGCGAGTGCGGCGGCATCTCTACTCGCGTTTCCGGCCGTGGCTGGTGAGGACGTCGAGTCGCAACTCGCCGAGATGAAGGAGCTCGTGAAGGGGCTCCAGCAGAAAGTGGATGCTCAGTCGGAGCAGCTGGAGCAGCAGGGCCAGCAGCTGAAGGACGCCCAGCGCGTCGTGCAAGCAGACGAGCAGGAGTCGAAGTCGGCGCTGTCCAGCTTCATCGACTCGATCGACGTCACGGGCGCCGTGATCGGCAGCTACAACTACAACTTCAACCAGCCGACGAACAACAACGGGTTCAACGGCGAAGGCGTCGCCGACCAGAACGCGGGCCAGAGTGGCGGCTTCATGCCGTACCACCGCGACGCCAACTCGTTCCAGGTGGATCAGGCCTGGTTCGGACTCGGCAAGCCCGCCACCGAGGAGAGTCGGGGCGGCTTCCAGTTCGACATCTTCTACGGCGCGACGGCGAGCAGCTTTGCGGGCGGCATCTCCAGCGACGGCAACGCCCGCAGCAACGGCGATTCCACCAGCGACTACGTCGTCGACCAGGCGTACGTCGAGTACCTGGCCCCGGTCGCCAACGTGAACCTCAGGCTCGGCAAGTTCGACACACCGCTCGGCGCCGAGAACAACCGGCAGTGGGAGAACTTCAACATCACCCACGGCATCGTCGATGTGTTCATGCAGCCGGTGAATCACCTCGGTGTCATCGCGACCGTGCCGATCGAAGGGTTCGGCGAGTTCGGCGCGGGCCTGGTGAACTCGGGCGGCTCGACGATCTCGGCGCCCGATGACAACCAGGAGAAGAGCTACCTGGCCACTCTGAAGCTGGGCGACAACCGCGCCAACATCCGGGGCACGTTCGTCTACGGCTCGGAGGACACGATCGAGCACTCGTTCAGCGGCTCCAACCTGTCCACGGGCGACCAGCTCGGCCTCGTGGACGCGACGGCGTGGTTCAACCCGACCGACACCGTCTCGCTGTGGGCGAACTACGACTACCTGTTCGCGCAGGGCACGGGCTACTACGCGCACGGCATCGCCGTCGCGGGCCGCGTGGC
>DASUFZ010000088.1:0-9498 GCA_036274295.1 Myxococcota bacterium | reverse complement strand
TCTGCGGGACCGATGCGGTCGTGTCCCGACCCCGGCTGGGCAATGCTTTCCCCATGATCGCTGCGTGGCTCGTCATCGTCGCGTCCGCCGCGTGGGTCGGCTTCGCGTACGCGGGCTACCCGGCTGCGCTGGCCCTGCTGGCCCGGCTCTCGCCGCGCCCGGTGAGGCGGGCCGACACGGCACCCTCGCTGGCGGTCGTGATCGCGGTTCACAACGGCGCGAAGCACCTCGCCCGCAAGCTCGAGGCGACCCTGGCGCTGACCTACCCGCGGCCCTTCGAGGTGATCGTCGCATCCGACGGCTCCACGGACGGCACGGACGACGTGGCGCGCGCGTTCGCGGCGCGCGGCGTGCGCCTCGTGCGCAACGAGGTGCGCGGGGGAAAAGAGGCGGCGCAGGCCGTCGGCATCGCCAGCACGCAGGCCGAGGTGCTGGTGTTCACCGATCTGACCGCGGAGCTCTCCCCGGACGCGCTGCGCGCGATCGTGCGGCCCTTCGCGGACCCGACCGTCGGCAGCGTCAGCAGCGAGGACAAGGTCGATCACGAGGGCGGCGAGGGCACCTACGTGCGCCTGGAGATGGCGCTGCGCCGCTGGGAGAGCGAGGCGACGACCCTGGTCGGCCTGTCGGGCTCGTTCTTCGCCGTGCGCCGCGTGCTCTGCGACCCGTGGCCCGCCGATCTGGCGAGCGATTTCCGCAGCGCGCTCGAGTCGGCGCGGCGCGGCCTGCGCGCGGTGTCCGAGCCCGCCGCGACCGCGAGCTTCGGCGTCAACGAGAGCGCCGCGAACGAGTGGCGGCGCAAGGTGCGCACGGTGCGGCGCGGCATCGCGGTGCTCTCCGCCTACCGCGGGCTCCTGCATCCGCGTCACGGCCGCGTCGCCTTCTCGCTGTGGGGCCACAAAGTCGCGCGCTTCACGGCGCCGTTCGCCCTCGTGGTGCTGCTCGCGGCCAGCGCGCTGGCCGCGCCGCACAGCCTGCTCGCCGCGCTGCTGCTGGCGGCGCAGCTCGCCGGCTACGCGCTCGGCGTGGGCGCGCTGCTCGTGCCGCGCATCGCGCGCTTCGGGCCGGCGCGCCTGATCAGCTTCTTCCTGCTCGTGAACGCCTCCATGCTCGCGGCCTGGCGCCACCACTGGCGCGGCGAGCGCGCGGTCGTCTGGGAGCCGACGAAGCGCTGATGGCGATGCCCGCGCGACGCTGGCCGCCGGGTGGCGAGGCCTTCACGCCGGCCGATCTGTGGGGAGCGGCGCGCGTCGGCGACCCGGAGCGGGAGCTGCGCGACGCCCTGCGGCGTCGGCTCGGCTGCGGCGACGCGACCCTGCACGCCTCCGGCCGCGAGGCCATGCGCGTCGCGCTCGGCTGGCTCGCGAAGGAGCGCGGCCGCGACGAGGTGCTGATCCCCGCCTACACCTGCTTCTCGATCCCCGCCTCGGCGATCGCGGCCGGCCTGCGCGTCCGACTCGTGGATGTGACGCTCGCGGGCCGCGTCGACCCGCGCTCGCTCGAGTCGCTGCCGCTCGAGCGCGCCGCGGCGCTCGTCGTCGGCAACCTGTTCGGCGTGCCGGAGCCGGTCGGCGCGCTGCGCGAGCGGCTGTCACGCGCCGGCGTCGCGCTGATCGACGACGCCGCGCAGGCGCTCGGCGCGCGCACGCCCGAGGGCGTCGTCGGCGCGCGCGGCGATCTCGGCATCCTGAGCTTCGGACGCGGCAAGCCGCTCGGCGCGCTCGGCGGCGGCGCGATCGCCTGGCCCGGCGCGCCGGCTCTGCCGTCGCCGCCCACGCGGCCGCGCCGCGCCCTCGCGCTCGCGAAGGCGCTCGCCTACGACGCGGCGCTCCAGCCGGCGGTCTTCGGCGCGCTCGCGGCGATCCCGGCGCTCCACATCGGCGAGACGCCCTTCGAGCCGGGCTTCGTGCGCGGCGCGATCGACGGCGCTTCGCTGTGTCTGGCCGCGGTGGCCGAGCGCGGACTCGACGCGCGTGCGCGCGAGCGCGCGCGCCGCGCCGACGCGCTCGCCGCGGACGTCGCGGCGGCCGGCGCCTTCCAGCCGATCGTGGCCGCGCGCGCGGATGTCGGCGTCTACCCGCGGCTCGCGCTCGTCGCGCCGTCCGCTGACGCGCGCGATGCGGCGCTCGCGGCGCTGCGCGAACTCGGCGCCAGCGGCATGTATCCGTCGTCGCTCGACGCGATCGCCGCGCTGCGCCCGCATCTCGCGGGCGAGCCTAGGTGCCCGACCGCGCGCGAGCTGGCCGCGCGCCTGCTGACCTTGCCGACGCACCGCGAGCTCCGCGGGTCAGAGCGCGCGCGACTGCTCGAGGTCCTCGCGACGGGCGGCGCGCGCGTCGTGAGCGCGCGAAGCGAGTCCTCGTGAGCGCGCCGCGCGAGAAGTCCTCGGGCTCGTTGACGGTTCCGCCGATGGACTCCTATGGTGTCCCGTCACTTGCCCCCGTCCTCCTCGCCAGAGCCCCGATGGACTGGAAAAGAGCCCTCGAGCGCTCGCTGCAAGAGCCCGGCCTCGCGATCGATACGATGCTGGGACTCGCGCGGGGCTTCTACTACCGCCTGAAGTTCAAGCTGCTCGGCCGGAAAGTCATCATCGGGAAGTTCTTCCGGGCCCGGGGGTCGCTCGACACGCCCCGGGCACCGTGATCTTCGGCGACGACTGCACCGTGCTGTCGACGCGGCTGCGGCCGACGACGCCCTACACGCACGCGCCGGATGCCGTCATCCAGTTCGGCAACCGCGTGCTCCTGACCCGCACCCGGCTCGGCTGCCAGAGCCGCATCGAGGTCGGCGACGGCGCGGGCCTCGCGGAGTGCGCGGTCTTCGACACCGACTTCCACTCCGTTCAAGCCGATTCCGAGGGGCCGCGATACAACACGGGCGGGCGCTCGAAGCCGATCGTCATCGGGCCCAACGTCTGGGTGGGACAGGCGGCCATGGTGCTGAAGGGGGTCCGCATCGGGGCGAACGCCATCGTGGGAGCGGGCGCCGTCGTGATCGGCAACGTTCCGGAGGACTCCGTGGTCTTCGGCAATCCGGCGCGAGTGGTCTGGCCCACAAGCGCAAGGCGAAGTCCGACGCGCCTGCGCAGTCGGGCTGAGGCGCACATGGACTTCAGCTGGACGGAAGAGCAGCGGCAGCTCAAGGCTGCGGTGATCGAGTTCGCGCGGCAGAACCTCAACGAGGGCTTCGAACGCGCGAGAAGGAGGGCCGCTTCTCGCGCGAGTCGTGGAAGGAGTGCGCGCGCTTCGGCATCCAGGGCATGCCGATTCCCGAGGAATTCGTGGGCGCGGCGCACGACGTCCTCACGACCATGCTCGTCATGGAGGGGCTCGGCTACGCCTGTCTCGACCAAGGGCTGCTCTTCTCCCTGCACGCGCAGATGTGGGCGGTGGAGACGCCGATCGCGCGCTTCGGCAGCGACGCGTAGAAGCGGCGCTACCTGCCGGGACTCTGCGACGGCTCGCTCATCGGCGCGCACGGCATGAGCGAGCCGGGCAGCGGCTCGGACGCCTTCGCGCTGAGCACGCGCGCGGAGCGCAAGGTGACCGCTACGTGCTGAACGGCTCCAAGACCTTCGTGACCAACGCCCCGGTGGCGGACCTCTTCCTGGTGTTCGCCACGGTCGACCACAAGAAGGGGCATGTGGGGCATCACCGCATTTCTCGTCGACAAGGGGACGCGCGGTCTCTTGACCGGCAGCCCGCTCAGAAGCTCAGGCTGACGACGTCGCCGACCTCCGAGGTGTTCTTCGAGGACTGCGAGATCCCCGCCGAGTGCATGCTGGGGCGAGTCGGGCAGGGCGCGACCCTCTTCAACCACTCGATGGCGTGGGAACGCAGCTGCATCCTCGGCAGCGTCGTCGGCGCGATGGAGCGCGAGCTCGAGACCTGCGTCGAGCACGCGAAGACCCGCAAGCAGTTCGGCAAGGCCATCGGGAGCTTCCAGCTCGTCGCCGGCAAGATCGCCGACATGAAGATGCGCCTCGAGGCGTGCCGCCTGCTGCTCTACCGCGCGGCCTGGGCGCACGCGACGGGATCGTCGAACGCGATGGAGGCCGCGATGGCGAAGCTGATGATCAGCGAGGCCTCGGTGCAGTCGTCGCTCGACGCGATCCAGATCCACGGCGGCTACGGCTACATGCGCGAGTACCACGTCGAGCGCCACCTGCGCGACAACGTCGGCTCGCGCCTGTACTCCGGGACGTCGGACATCCAGCGGCTGATCGTCGCGCGTCAGCTCGGCTTGACGCCGTGAAGCCTCCGCCATGGGATTCCTGCTCTGGCACGGCCTGCGCGACAGCGCCCTGCGCCACCCCGACCGCCCCGCCGTCGAGTGGCGCAAGGAGTCGCTCTCCTACCGCGAGCTCGACGCGCTGAGCGACGCGATCGCCGCGACGCTGGCCGCGGCGGGCATCGGCCCGGGCCACCGCGTCGGGCTCTACACCTCGAAGAATCACCGCAGCGTGGCGGCGATCCTCGGCATCTCGAAGGCGGGCGCCGCCTACGTGCCGATCGATCCGCACGCGCCGCCGGCGCGCGCGGCCTACATCCTCGGGGACTGCGCGGTGTCTGCGGTCGTCGCGACCGCCGATCGCCTCGCATCATTGGCGGAGCACCGCGGCGAGCTCCCTTCGCTCGCGCTCGCGCTCGTCAGCGACGCGGCGATGGGGCCGGCGAGCTTCGTGCGCACGCGCGGCTGGGACGAGCTCGAGTCCGGCACGGGGCGCGTGCGGGGGGCCGCGGTCGAGACCGACCCCGCGTATCTCCTCTACACCTCCGGCTCCACCGGCCGCCCGAAAGGCGTGATCATCACGCATCGCAACGCGCTCACGTTCATCGACTGGGGCGCGGAGACCTTTGGCGTCGGCCCGGAGGACCGCCTCTCGAGCCATGCGCCGCTGCACTTCGACCTGTCGGTCTTCGATATCTACGTGGCGCTCCGCTGCGGCGCGTGCGTGGTGCTGGTGCCCGATCAGATCGCGCCGTTCCCCGGCGAGCAGGCGAAGTGGATCCACCAGCAGCGCATCTCGATCTGGTACTCGGTTCCGTCGGCGCTGGTGCGCATGCTCCTGCACGGTCGCATGCAGGAGATCCAGTACCCGCATCTGCGCGCGCTGCTCTTCGCCGGCGAGGTGTTTCCGCAGAAGTACCTGCTCGAGGTGATGCGGATCCTGCCGGGCGTCGAGTTCTACAACCTGTACGGCCCGACGGAGACGAACGTCTGCACCTGGTACCACGTGCCGCGCGATCTCGATCCCGCGTCGACGGCCATCCCGATCGGCGCGGCGTGCGCCAACACCGAGGTGTTCGCGCTCGGCGACGACGGCCGCGTGGCGGACGAAGGCGCCGAGGGCGAGCTGTGGGTGCGCGGCGGCACCGTGATGGCGGGCTACTGGCGCCTGCCGGAGAAGACGGCGCAGGTGCTGGTGAAAAAATCCCCTCCAGCCGGCCTTCGAGGACCGCGTCTACCGCACGGGCGACATCGTGCGCCGCGCGCAGGGCGGCAACTACTTCTTCGTCGGCCGGCGCGATCACATGGTGAAGTCGCGCGGCTACCGGATCGAGCTCGGCGAGATCGAGCAGGTGCTCCACTCGCACGAGAAGGTGAAGGAGGCCGCGGTCGTGCCCGTGCCCGATCCCGAGATCGGCGCGCGGCTGCGCGCGTTCGTCGCGTCGCACGACGGCGTCGCTCTCGACGGCGACGAGCTGAAGGCGTTCTGCCTGCGCCTGCTGCCCGCATACATGGTCCCGGAGTCGTTCGACGTCCGGGGCGAGCTGCCGAAGACATCCACCGGAAAGACCGACCGCCAGGCGTTGCTGGCATCCGTCGATCGAGAAGGGAGCCTTGCGTAGCGATGCTGAACCAGGACCTGGCGACGTTCATCGAGAAGCAGCTGGTCGCGGACGGCCGCACGAAGATCAGCGAGACGACGCCGCTGATCGAGGAGGGCATCGTCGATTCGATGGGGCTGATGCAGATCGTGACGTTCATCGAGGAACGGACCGGCCTGCGCATCTCCGACGACGACGTGACGCCCGACAACTTCGAGACGGTCGCCGCGATCGGCCGGCTGGTGGAGCAGATCGAGAGCCGGCGGGCGAAGCGTTAGGGCGCGGAGCGCAGGTAGTCGACCTCCGTCGCCTTGTAGGCGCGCGCCGAGTGCCGCCTGCGCAGGCTGTCGCGCAGCCACGCAAGCTCCAGCGAGAAGAGCCGGAAGCCGGAGAGCTCGGGGCAGCCCGCCTCCGCGACGTAGTGGTCCAGGATCTCCGAGACGGGCGCGAACCAGCCGTCGCGCGCCGCGAGCCCGCGCAGCAGGCGCTCCGTCTCCGAGTGCAGCCGGCCCTTCTCGACGAAACCCTTGCCGAAGTGCGTGCTCACGATGCAGAGCCCGCCGGCGCTCTCGAGCGTCTCCTGCGCGCGTGTGTCGAGCAGCGCGTTGAACTCCTCCACGTTCTCCGCGTCCGACGAGAGGAACCAGCTGCGCACGAACGGCGTGTCCTTGCGCCGGTAGACGAGCGGGAGGCCGAGCGCGAGCAGGTCGGGCACGGCGAACGTGAAGCTGCGCACGTACTTCAGACTCTGCTGCGCGAGATCGCCCCAGAAGTACTCGGACTGCGGATCCTGTCCCTGGAAGTAGCCGCGCGGCTCGCCCTTCAGCAGCGCGTAGAACGAGCGGGTCGGCGCGAACGCGAGCCGGTCGACACCCCAGTAGAGGTTGTCGCGATTCATGCCGTGCGCGGCGTAGATCGTCGGCCTCGAGCCGACCACCCGTTCGAAGGTGGCGAGGCTCGACTCGATGTCGCTCCGGCGCGCGGACTCCATCGTCGCGCCGTGGAATCCGATCTCGAAGCCGCGCCGGTGGAGCTCGCGCGTGTAGTCGGCGTAGGCGCCGTCGTCGAGCGTATGCGAGCCGCGATAGTCGCTCGGCCCGTCGTGTCCCTTGCCCCAGACGGACTTCGTCGTGCGCATGCCGAGCTCGTGCAGGCAGTCGTAGATCGGCCGGATCGACTCGAGCGTCGCGACGTCGGTGTCGTCGAAGATCGAGAACGCGAAGCGCTTTCCGCCGGGAAAGCCGAGCCGCCGCATCAGAAGGTCCCATCGGAGTTCATGTCGCCCCGGCTGAGCCACCAATCGGAGAGCTGGCTTGCGCCCGGAAGCTCGCCGGAGGCGTCGCGCAGGAAGAAGTGGAGGTTGCCGGGAGCCGCGAGGTACCCGCGCCGCGCGAGCAGATCGAGCAGATCGGGCCGGCCGCTGCTGCACAGCAGCGCGTCCGCCGAGAGCGCGAGCGCGGAGCGCTCCGCGCCGCGCAGCAGCGCCGCCGCGACGGCCGGCTCGCGCGGGTCGTAGACGAGGTCCGCGATCGTCGCGACCCGGATGCCGGCGAGCCGCGCATCTCCTTCGGCGCGCGGCGCGCGCAGGGTCAGGAGTCCGCGCAGCCGGCCTCGCTCGCGCGCCGTGATCCAGCGGTAGGGCGAGCCGGCGCCGACCTCGTAGCGCCGCACGAGGTACGCGGCGTCGCGCTGCGCGGCCGGCGCGAGCGCCTCGCGCGCCGATGTCCACAGCGCGTCGATCTCGTCGCGCGACGGGACCTCCTCGGCGATCTCGTGTCGGCCCCGCGGCGAGCGCAGCGCGGACGACGCGCGCAGCGCGAGGTCGAGCGCGGTGCCGGCGGCCGCCGCGACGCCGGGGGCGCGCGATAAGCCGAGGATCCTGCGCCGCGCGCCCGTCGCCCCCGCGCCGAGCGCGTCGAGATCGAGGCGCGCGAGCATGCGCGCGGAGCGGAGCGGCCGGATGCGGTTCGGCACCACGCCGAGATGGGCGAACTTCATGTGCTGGAAGATGCGCTGCGGGCCCGTCTGCACCGTCAGCGACAGCACCAGCGGCAGCTCTGCGACCGCCTCCTTCATCAGCAGGAAGCCGATCGGGCCGTTGCGGTGCTCGGGATGCACCATGAAGCCGATCAGCCAGAAGCCCGGCCGCGCGCGCCCTGCCGCCAGCACCTGCACCGGGATCGTCGTGAGGTGGCCGAGGACCTCGCCGCCGCGCAGGAAGAGATAGGTCGGGATCTCGGCGCCGGGCTCCGCGGGATTGTGTCGCGCCTCGTCGGCGCGCGCGGCCGCGATCGCCTCGGGCGTCGCGTTCGGATCCCAGACGAGCCGGTAGAAGCGGGCGAGCGGCTCCAGATATTTCGGGTCGTACCGCGCCACCCGAGCGCCCTGCGCCGGGGGGGCGCTGCGCGCCTCTACCATGAAATCCCGCGCGCCGAGAGGGCGCGGTGGATGGCCTCGATACTGGAGAGCTCGAGCGCCTCCTCCGTCGAGAACGACGTGCCGTACTCCGCCTCGAGCTCCATCAGCACGGTTATGTGTCCGAGCGAGTCCCACTCCTCGAGGTTCTCGTTCGAGGTGTCCTTCGAGACGCGGCTCTGCGGCACACCCAGCGCGCGCGCGACGACTGCTTCCGGCGTCATGTCTTCCTCGTGATCCAGGAGGGGAGCTTCATGCGGTCCGAAGGCAGCGGGCACTCCCACTGCTCGACGCCGTCGACGGATCCGGTCTGCACCAGGCCGTGTCGCTCGTACAGATCGCGCGCGGGCGCGTTCTTCCGGGTGGGGATGAACTCCCCGACGAGCCGCTTCGCGCCGGCAAGGGCGGCGGGCTCCGCGATCGCGGAGAGCAGCGCGGTCTCGATCCCGTAGCCGATCACGCGGCAGCTCATCAGCAGGCTGTCGATGCGCCACTCGCCGGCGCCGATGCGGGCCAGCGCGACCGCCACGAGCCCGTGATCGCCGAAGCGGTCCTGCGCGTGCAGCGCCAGGAACGAGACGCCGGGATCGGACGCGAGCTTCTTGACCTCGGCGAGGTCGTATCGACGGGTGGTCACGTTGAATTGATTGGTGCGCTGGAAGAGCTGCGCGACCCGCTGCGCGCTCCGCTCGGAGACCCGCTCCAGCGCGACCGCGATGTCGAGCGAGGCGAGATACTCCTCGACGGAAGCGGCGCCGCGGCGCACCTCGCCGCGCTCGCGCTCGGCCCGGTACGAGCTGACGCGCGCGCGATCCTCCGCCGTGATCGCGAGCACCTGGAGCTCCGGCAGGGATTCGAGCGTGGCGCGGTAGCGCGCCGGGTCGGCGGGCAGATCCACCGTCAGCACTTCGGGCAGCATCTGCCGCATGCGCTCCCGCTCGTCGGGATTGTCGTCGACGAAGACGAGCGAGTCCGTGCCGATGTTCAGCTCCGCCGCGATCGACGACATGTTCTCGGGCTTCGGCTTCCAGTTGATGCGCAGCGCGCTGAAATCGCTCTCGCGAAGCCACATCGACTCGTGGCTCCGCAGCACCTCCATCGCGTCGTCGAGGTTGTTCTTGGAGTTCACGGCGAGCAGGATGCCGCGCTCGCCGAGCGACTTGAGGAAGCGCTGGAACTCGACGAACTCGGAGCCGGGCGCGGTCTTGCCGAGGCGGATCCCGCTCGGGCCGTCCTCGCCGACGACGCCGCC
>DASUFZ010000087.1:0-6214 GCA_036274295.1 Myxococcota bacterium | reverse complement strand
CGAGTGGACCGCGCGCGTCGCGCGCGACCGCGCCGGCGAGCTGCGCGAGCTCGCGCGCAGCGACCCGCAGCGCCTCGCCGAGGCGCTGCGCGCGCAGAGCCGCGCGCCCGATGCGAATCTGCTCGACCTGCTCGCCGCGGCCCAGGCCGCGAACGGCGAGCTCGAAGCGGCCGCGGAGATCGCGGACCAGGCCGTCACGCTGGCGCAGCGCGCCGGCGACGGCGCGTCCGCCGCGGCGATCGCCGCGCGGCGCGACACCTACCGGCAGGGGCGCGCCTGGACCGCGCCGCACCCCGTCGCGCCGCATGCAGCGCTCGTCGAGCAGGGAGACTCGCCGCTTCGCTAGTCGGCGGTGCTGACTCGTGACCGCGAGTCACCGGCACACACGAGGCGGCGTGCGCCGACCCGGTTATGATGCGCGCATCACCCCAGGAGACTCCCCCATGGACCTCGCCTTCACGCCGGAGCAGCAGAACTTCCGCGAGGAAGTGCGCAAGTGGATCCCGCGCGCGATGCCGGCCGACATGCGCCGCAAGGCCGAGGCCGGCGCCAGCTTCCACCAGGACGAGACGATGCAGTGGCATCGCATCCTCTACGAAAAGGGCTGGATCGCGCCGCACTGGCCGAAGGAGGTCGGCGGCACGGGCTGGGACGTCGGGCGCCGCTTCATCTTCCAGGAGGAGATCGTGCGCGCGAACGCGCCCGAGCTCTCGCCCTTCGGCCTCTCGATGGTCGGCCCGCTGCTGATCCAGTTCGGCAACGCCGAGCAGAAGGCGCGCTTCCTGCCGAAGATCCTCTCGGGTGACGAGGTCTGGTGTCAGGGCTACTCGGAGCCGAACGCCGGCTCCGATCTCGCGAGCCTGCAGCTGCGCGCCGTGAAGGACGGCGACGACTACGTGCTGAACGGCCAGAAGACCTGGACGACGTACGCGCAGTACGCCGACTGGATCTTCGTGCTCGCGCGCACCAACAACGAGGGCAAGAAGCAGGAGGGCATCTCCTTCCTGCTGGCCGACATCAAGAACACGCCCGGCATCACGGTGAAGCCGTTCCTCACCACCGGCGGCACCGACGCCTTCTCCGAGACGTGGTTCAAGGACGCGCGCGTGCCGCAGAAGAACCGCGTCGGCCCCGAGAACGGCGGCTGGGCCATGGCGAAGGCGCTGCTCGGCCACGAGCGCACGCTCATCGGCGGCATCGCCGAGAGCGGCAAGTGGGTGCAGCGGGTCAAGCGCATCGCGCGCGAGACGCCGGTCGGCACGGGCACGCTCTTCGACGACCCCTCGTTCCGGCGCCGCATCGCGAAGCTCGAGATGCGCTACCGCGCCGTCGCGATGGCGAACCTGCGCACGCTCGCGGCCGCGCAGGTCGGCCGCGCGCCCGGCGCCGAGAGCTCGATCCTGAAGATCGTCGGCACGGAGCTCTACCAGGAGGCGACCGAGCTCGCGATGGACGCCATGGGCCACGCCGCCATGGGCTGGTTCGACGCGCCCGAGTCCGCCATGCCCGAGCACGAGCGCTGGGTCGCGAGCCAGTTCAACTACCTGCGCGCCGCCACCATCTACGGCGGCTCGAACGAGATCCAGAAGAACATCATCGCCAAGCAGATCCTGCGCCTTCCCGGCGCCTGATCGCGCAGAGAGAGCCATGAACTTCGACCTCACGGAAGAGCAGCAGATCCTCGTCGACTCGGTCCAGCGCTTCGTGCAGAACGACTCGGGCACGGAGCGCTTCCGCAAGCTGCGCGAGACGGAGCGCGGCTGGGAGCCCGCCATGTGGGAGCGCATGGCGGAGTACGGCTGGCTCGGCGTGGTGTACCCCGAGGAGCAGGGCGGCTTCGGCGGCAGCTTCGTCGACCTCGCGCTGATCCTCGAGCAGCTCGGCCGCGGCCTCGTGCCGGAGCCGATCATCCCGTCGGTGGTGCTCGCGGGCGGACTTGTCGCGCGGCTCGGCACGCCGCAGCAGGTGGAGCGCTGGCTCGCGCCGATGATCGAGGGCCGCACGAGCCTCGCGCTCGCGTACGCGGAGCGCCAGAGCCGCTACTGCCTGCACGACGTGAAGACGAGCGCGGAGCGCAAGGGCGCGGGCTACGTGCTGCGCGGCCAGAAGGTGTGGGTGCTGAACGGCCACGCGGCGGACCAGATCGTCGTCGCGGCGCGCACCGCGGGCGCGCAGCAGGATCGCAAGGGCCTCTCGCTCTTCGTCGTCGATGCCGGCGCGCGCGGGCTCACGCGCACCGCGGTCGGCGGCATGGACGGCCAGCGCACTGCGCTGCTCGAGCTCGACGGCGTGGAGGTCGCGGAGGACGCGCGGCTCGGCGGCGAAGGCGACGCGCTCGCGCACCTCGAGTGGGCGATCGATCGCGGCGCCGCCGCGGCCTGCGCCGAGGGCCAGGGCGCGATCCAGGAGCTCTTCGATCGCACCGTCGCCTACCTCAAGCAGCGCCAGCAGTTCGGCGTGCCGATCGGCAGCTTCCAGGCGCTCCAGCACCGCGCGGCCGACATGTTCTCGGAGCTCGAGCTGTGCCGGAGCACGATGATCCTGGCCGCGATCCAGGCCGACAGCGAGGACGACGAGGAGCGCCAGGCGGAGATCTCCGCCGCGAAGCTCCAGCTCTCGCAGGGCGGCTGGTTCGTGCAGGAGAACGCGATCCAGCTCTTCGGCGGCATCGGCGTCACCGACGAGCAGGACGAGGGCCTGTTCTTCAAGCGCCTGCGCGTGCTCCAGGGCCTGTTCGGCGACGCGGACCACCACGTCGACCGCTTCCAGCGGCTGGGGCGCTTCGCGAAGGACTAGCAAGCCGCGGAAGGCGGCTTGCTACTTCGGCCCGATCCCGGGCGGCGCGCCCGACGGCGCGGGCGCCGGCGTCGTGCCCTGCTCCGCCGCCTCCTTCTGCTTCGCCGCCGCCTCGTCGGCGAGCTTGCGCCGCGTGGCCGCGCGGCGCTCGAGATCGGCGCCGCGCAGGTTCGGGTCCTCGAACTTCGGCTGCGTCGCCTTCGGCGGCGTCGCAGCCGGCTGCGCCGACGCGTCCGCCGCGGGCTTCTCGCCGTGATCCTCGCCCTCGTGCGCGGCAGCCGGCGCCGCCAGGCCCGCGAGCGCCAGCGCGCACGCCAGGGTGCGCCGGAAATTCCCCGTCATTCGATGCGTGCCTCCCGTTGTGCGGTGATCCCCTCGACGCCGCCGTGCGAGCCGATCCAGCCCGACGCGATCCAGCTCGTCAGCGAGACGATGATCGCCGCGAAGACGGCCGACCAGAAGCCGCCGAGGCTCATGCCGTCGAGCATCGCCGCGACGAGCCCGATCATCGCCGCGTTCACCACGAGCAGGAAGGCGCCGAGGGTCAGCAGGGTGATCGGGAGGGTCAGCAACACCAGCACGGGTCGCACGACCGCGTTCACGACGCCGAGCAGAAGCGCCGCCAGCAGCAGGGTGCCGGGGCCGCTGAAGTGCATGCTCGGCACGAGCTTCGACGCGATCCAGAGGCCGAGCATGGAGATCAGGGTGCGGATCAGGAAACCCGGCATGTCACCTCCCTTCCTCGATCACGGTGCAGATGCAGAGCTTGTTGCCGTCCGGGTCGCGCACGAGCATCTCGCGGTTCCCCCACGGCCGGTCCACCGGCTGGTGCTCGGCCAGGATGCCGCGCGTGAGGAGCTCCGCCTGCCAGGCGTCGACGTCGTTCACGTAGAGATGCACCAGCGCGCCGGCGGGACAGTCGCCCTCGTGCTCCGAGAGATAGAGGCGCATGCCCGGCCGCGAGACCTGGAGGAAAGCCGGGAAGCCCGGCTCGTGCCGCCACTCCCAGTCGACCTTGAAGCCCATGCCGTCCACGTAGAAGCGCTTGCTGCGCTCGAGGTCGCCGATGCGGAACGTCGGGATGACTGCTTGCACGCGCCGAAGAGTAGAGTGGTGGCCATGGATTCCAAAGCCGAGATCCTGCTCGACGGTCTGGCCTTTCCGGAGGGGCCGCGCTGGCACGAGGGCCGCCTCTGGTTCTCCGACATGCACGACCTGCGCGTGCGCACGCTCGATCTCTCCGGGAAGAGCGACGTGGTAGTGGAGGTGCCGCACGCGCCGTCGGGTCTCGGCTGGCTGCCGGACGGCCGCCTGCTCGTCGTCTCGATGGAGGACCGCCGCCTGCTCCGGCTCGAGAAGCAGGGGCTCGTGCAGCACGCGGACCTGTCGGGTCTCGCCAGCTACCACTGCAACGACATGGTGACCGACGCGCGCGGCCGCTCGTACGTCGGCAACTTCGGCTTCGATCTGCACGCGCGCGCGCCGCAGCGCGACGCCGAGATCGTGCTCGTCCTGCCCGACGGCAAGGCGAGGATCGCGGCCGCCGGCATGAAGTTCCCGAACGGCATGGTGATCACGCCGGACGGACGGACGCTCATCGCCGGCGAGTCGTCGGCCGCGCGACTCACCGCCTTCGACGTCGCCGAGGACGGCTCGCTCGAGAACAAGCGCACGTGGGCGCAGCTCGAGGGCGCCGTGCCCGACGGCATCTGCCTCGACGCCGAGGGCTGCGTGTGGGTCGCGTCGCCGCTCGGGAACCAGATGCTGCGGGTCGCGCAGGGCGGGAAGATCACGCACCGCGTGGACGTCTCGCGCCGCGCCATCGCCTGCGCGCTCGGCGGCCCCGACCGCAAGACACTCTTCTGCGCCACCTCGGACTCCTTCGAGCCCGAGGCCTGCCGTGCGGCGCGCCGCGGCGCGATCGAGATCGCGCGGGTGGACGTCTCCGGAGCGGGCTTCCCCTAGGCCTGCCGCGTCCGCTCCAGCACCCACGCCAGCGCGTCGTGCTTGGCGAACGTGGGCCGGCGCATGCGGTCCGCCATGCGCCGCACGCTGCGCCGGACGCCGCGGCCTTCCCCGCGCGCGGCGATCTCGCGCAGCAGCGCCGCGTCGCCGTGGCCCTCCAGGAAGGCCGCCCCGAGCAGCTCGCGCTCGTCGCGGCGCGCGCGACGCAGGAGCGAGCGCACGAGCCCCGAGAGCTCGTCGGCCAGCGCCTCCCAGACGTCGGTGCCCTGCGTGTGCGCGCTCTCGAAATCGAAGTGCACCTGGCGACCCGCGTGGAGCAGAACGTGCTGGAGGCTCGCGTGCTTCGTCACCAGGCCGAGCTCGCGGGTCTCGAGCGCGCGCTTCTGGCGCCGCGCCAGGGTCGCAGCGAAGCGCGCGAGCTCGCGCTCGCGCTCGGCGCGCGGCACCGCGCGGTCGCCCGTGTGGAAGCGCAAGGTCGGACCGGGGCAGTACTCGAGCCAGGTCGCCGCCTGCGGATCGAAGTCCGCCGGCACCGGATGAGGGAGCACGGCCGGGACGTCGAAGCCGTGTGCGCGCCACAGCGCCAGCAGCTCGCGCTCGACGGCGCAGCGACCGCGCGCAGTGACGCCGCGCTTGCGCTCGAGCACGCGGTAGCCGACCGCCTTCGCGAGCTCGCGCCAGGCGCCGCGGCGCGCGCGGTACTCCTTCAAGAGAGCGGGCCGGCCCTCGATCTCGTAGAGGAAGAGCCGGTTGCCGCCGCCGTCGCGGTTCTGGTCCTGGAGCAGGCGCGCGGGCTGCAGCGCCGGCGTACTCATGCGCCGTCGAGCAGCGCGCGCAGCCGGCGCGCCACGGCGTACTTCGAGTTCGGCTTGCGCGCGCGGCTCCGCAGGTTGCGGTCGAGCGCGCGGCGCGGGCCGTCGAGGAAGCAGGCGCAGGCGTCGCGCAGGCGATCGGTCTTCGGATAGCCGGCGGCGGTCTCCTCCAGCAGCCGCTCGCGCAGCTCGGGCACGCTCTTCGAGAGGAACCACAGGTACTGCACGATCTCGTGCGAGACCTGGTCGGCGACGTGCGCGCGGCTGCGCCAGATCATCTCGAAGTCGAACCAGAGGAAGCCCTCGTCGAGGACGAGCACGTGCTTGCCGTCGCCGTTCTCGTGCACGAGGCGCGGCTCGGCATGCGCGACGGCGAGCTCGTGGCGCCGTCCCCACTCGGCGAGGAAGCGGCGGAAGACGGCGAGACGCGCGTCGGCGCCGCGCGCGGAATCCCGCAGCACCTCGAAGAGCTTCGGGCCCGTGCGGTACTCGAAGAGCGTGTAGAGGCCCGGCGGGCAGCCCGGCGCCTCGACCACCACGTCGTCGTAGGTGTCGTAGACGCGGAAGCCGTGCTTGCGCCAGACGGTCAGGCACTCGAGCTCGATGCGGCGTCGCGTGGCCGGCTGGTACGACGTCTGCCC
>DASUFZ010000086.1:0-15250 GCA_036274295.1 Myxococcota bacterium | reverse complement strand
GTGCGCGAGCCGGGAGGCTTCGTGCTGCCGAGCGGCGCGCGCACGCGCCACTTCGACACCCCGGACGGACGCGCGCACTTTCGCGTGCACGCGCTGCCGGAGGACGCGCTCGCCCCGGGCCGCTTCCTGCTGACGAGCGTGCGGAGCCACGACCAGTTCAACACCACGATCTACGGGATGGACGACCGCTATCGCGGCATCTCGGGAGATCGCCGCGTGGTGCTGCTGCACCGCGACGACATCGAGGCCGAGGGCTTGCGCGAGGGCTGCAAGGTCGATCTCACCAGCCACTTCCGCGGCGAGACGCGCTGCGCGCCGGGCTTCCGCGTGGTCGCCTACGACCTGCCGCGACGCTGCGCCGCCGCGTACTTCCCCGAGGCCAACGCGCTGGTCCCGCTCGGCAGCTTCGCGGAGGGCAGCCGCACGCCGAGCTACAAGTCGCTCGAGGTGTCGATCGCGCGCGCAGGCTCCTAGATCAACGCGGGAAGACGACCCGCGTCTCGTAGACCTCGTAGCGCGCGAACACGCCCTTCGTGACGTACGGATCCTTGGCGGCGATGTCGCGCGCCGACGCGAGATCGTCGGCCTCGAAGAGGATCACGCTGCCGACGGCGCAGCCTTCCTCGTCGAGCATCGGGCCGGCGTGCACGATGCGGCCGCGTGAGGCGAGGTGCTCGAGCGCGGCGAGATGTGCAGGTCTCACTTCCGCGCGCAGCTCACCGCCGCGCGCAGCGTCGTGTCCGATGAAGGCGAACAGCGGCACCGCTTCTCCCGAGCCGCCCAGTCTAGCCCTCCGGGACACAGCCGCCGCCGCAGATCGAGCGCGGCGTCTCGTCGGCGAAGGCCTCCGGCTCGACCTGGATGGTGGCGTGATCGATGCCGAAGCGGGAACCGAGGACGGCATAGGCCTCGGAGAGGAGCACGGTCGACGCGCGCGCGTCCGAGACGACGAGGTGGCAGGAGAGGGCGATGCGGCCCTGTCCCACTGTCCACACGTGCAGGTCGTGGACGCTGCGCACGGCGCCGAGGTGGGCGAGCGCCGCATGCACGTCGCCGACGTCGAGCTCGCGCGGTGCGGCCTCCATCAGCACGTCGACGACCTCGCGCAGCAGGTGCCACGCGGAGTAGAGCACGAGGACGCAGATCGCGAGCGAGGCGAGCGGGTCCGCGTAGGTCCAGCCGAAGGCCCAGATCAGCACGCCCGCGGTCATGGCGCCGACGCTGCCGAGCGCGTCCGAGAGCACGTGCAACCAGGCGCCGCGCACGTTGATGCTGCGCTGGCGATCCTCGGAAAGGATCCAGAGACAGAGGAGATTGACCGCGAGGCCGAACGTCGCGATCACGAGGAGGAGCGGGCCCGCAACGGGCTGCGGCTCCGCGAGGCGCCCGACGGCCTCGACGCCGATCATCACCGCCACGGCGATCAGCGCGACGCCCTGTGCGAGCGCGGCGAGGATCTCGGCGCGCACGTGCCCGTAGGTCCAGCGGCGCCCGGCCGGGCGCGACGCCACCCAGGCCGCGAACAGGGCCAGCGCCAGCGCGCCGACGTCCGAGAGCATGTGGCCGGCGTCGGCCGCCAGGGCCAGCGAGCCGCTCCACCACGCGCCCACGAGCTCCGCGAGCATGGTCGCGAAGGAGAGCCCGAGCGCGACGCCGAGGCGCCAGCGCGCCGTCCTGCGCGTCGCGCCGTGGACGTGGTCGTGGGCAGCGTGGGCGTGGCCGTGGCCCGATGCCGCGTGCATGCCGCGAAGGTATAACATGGGCCGCCCGCGCTGCGTCCCGCCGCGCCGGCCCCCCCCAACGCGCGGAGGAGCGCCATGGCGATCGACTTCTCCTTCCCCCCGGAGCTCGAGGCGCTGCGCGCGAAGGTGCGCCAGTTCATCGACACCATCGTGCGTCCGCTCGAGGAGCAGCTCGACGAGAGCAACCGCGACCAGCTGGTGTCGACGGTGATCAAGATGCGCAAGGCGGCGCACGAGTGGGGCCTGTGGCTCCCTCACATGCCCAAGGAGTTCGGCGGCATGGGGCTCGGACACGTGGCCATGGCCGCCGTCTCGGCCGAGGCCGCGCGCTCCCGCTTCGGATCGTTCGCGCTGAACGCGCAGGCGCCCGACGAGGGCAACATGCACACGTTGCTCCACTGGGCGACGGACGAGCAGAAGGAGCGCTACCTGCGCCCGCTCTGCGAGGGCCGCGTGCGCTCCTGCTTCGCGATGACGGAGCCCGAGGTCGCGGGCTCCGACCCCACCTTGATCCAGACGCGCGCCGTGCTCGACGGCGACCACTGGGTGGTGAACGGCCACAAGTGGTTCATCTCGGGCGCTCGCGGCGCGCGCTTCGCGATCCTGATCTGCCGCACCGAGGAGAAGCCGGAGATCCCGCAGGCCGGCAACAGCGCGCTGCTGGTCGACCTGCCGAGCGAGGGCTGGGAGGTGGTGCGCGACGTCGAGACGATGTCGGGCAGCCACAACCACTGCGAGATCCGCCTCACCAACCTGCGCGTGCCCGCGGAGAACCTGCTCGGCGGTCGAGGGCAGGGTCACCTGCTCGGGCAGGCGCGCCTCGGTCCCGCGCGGCTCGCGCACTGCATGCGCTGGCTCGGCCAGGCGGAGCAGGCGCTCGACATGACGGTGAAGCGCTCGCTCGAGCGCTTCGCGCACGGCTCGCTGCTCGCGGAGAAGCAGGGGATCCAGTGGATGATCGCCGACTCGGCGATGGAGCTGTACCAGAGCAAGCTCATGGTGCTGCACGCGGCGTACCTGATCGATTCGGGCGCCGATTTCCGCACCGAGGTGTCGATGGCCAAGCACTTCGTCGCGAACGCGCTCAACCGCATCGTGGACCGCGCGATCCAGGTGCACGGGGCGCTCGGCTACTCGACCGACACGCCGCTCGCGAGCATGGCGCAGCACGCGCGCTGGGCGCGCTTCGCCGACGGCGCCGACGAGGTGCACCAGTGGCGCATCGCGCAGCGCACGATCGAGGCGTATCAGAAGGATGGCAACACCAAGGCCGCCACGGGCCGGCTGCCGCTCTAGCGCAGAAGGAGCAGGAGAAATGGCCGACGAGGGATTCCGCTTTCCGGTGGACCTGACCGCGATCATGCTCTTCGCGAGCGCGATCGGCGAGACGAACCCGATCTACTACGACGAGGACTACGCCGCGAAGACGCCGCTCGAGGGCGTGATCGCGCCGCCGACCTTCGCGATCGCGTCGGCGCACTGGGATCCCGACTACTTCCTGCGCGGCATCCGGCGCATTCCGGCGCCGAAGCCGAAGCCGGCGCCGAAGGCGGCGAGCGCCGGCGGATCCGCGGCTGGCGGCGGCGGGGGAGGCGGGAACCTCACGCGCGTCCTGCACGGCGAGCAGCGCTTCGTCTACCACAAGCCGATGCAGCCGGGCATGCGCCTGACCGTGACGCAGCGGCCCGGGAAGCGCTGGGAGAAGGAAGGCAAGCGCGGCGGCACCATGCAGTTCAGCGAGACGATCACGGAGCTGCGCGACCAGGACGGCGAGCTCGTCACGACCGCGATCAGCGTCGGCATCGTGACCGGCAAGACCGTGGAGGGCTGAGCATGGCGGGCAATCCGAAGGTGAATTGCGGGGCGCTCGCGGTCGGCAGCGCGCACGAGCAGGTGCTGGTCGAGAACCTGACCCGCACGCAGATCGTCCAGTACGCCGGCGCCTCGGGCGACTTCAATCCGATCCACCACGACGAGATGTTCGCGACCAGGGCGGCGGGATATCCGTCGGTCTTCGCGCACGGCATGCTGACGATGGGGCTCACGGGGCGGCTGCTGACCGACTGGCTCGGCGACGGCGTGCTGCGCGAGTTCGGCGTGCGCTTCGTGAAGCAGGTCTTCCCCGGCGACACCCTCACCGGACGCGCCGTCGTGAAGTCGATCCAGCTGAGCGGCGCCGAGGGCCGCGTCGAGATCGACGTCGAGACCAGGAACCAGCGGGGCGAGCCGGTCGTGAGCGGCACCGCGGTGGCGTCGCTCCCGGCCCGGAGCTAGCGGCTGATCCGATCCGGGTTGGCGCTGTGTCTGGCGCTGGCGGGCTGCGCGTCCTGGGACGTCGAGGCGCTGGCCGCGCGCCATCCCGAGCTGCGCGAGCTGGAGGGCCAGCGGCTCGGCGACGCGACGCCCTACGCATTGCCGGTCTCCGGTGAGCTGATCTTGTTTCTGTGTCGCTTCGACGCGGCCGAGCCGATCCGCGTGTCGCTGCCGGACGACGCGTCGCAGGACGAGCGCGAGCGTCTGCTGCTCGCGCTGCGCTCCTGGGAGGAAGCGCTCGGGATCCGCTTCGCGGAGAAGACGCCCGCGCAGATCACGATCGCGTTCGCGCCGGACGACGCGGCCTTCGCGGCGTCGACCGAGGCCGAGTGCCGGGTCGAGCGCGCCGCGGAGGGCGCGAGCGCTGGCGAGCGCCTGCCCGCGCGCCTCGCCTACGCGAAGGTCGAGCTGCGGCGCGCCGGCCTCGACATGCGGAACCACCGCATCGCGCTCGACGAGGCGGAGCAGCTCGGCGCCGTCCTCCACGAGCTCGGGCATGCGCTGGGCTTCCAGGGGCATGCGAAGCACGGCGACACCGTGATGGTGCGGAGCGTCGACGCGGTGCGCGCCGTCGGCCGGCGCGTCCTCGCCGGCGAGGCCTTCCGCGACGAAACGCTCGCCGCGCTCTATCGCGTGGACTCCGGAGTCGTGGTGGCGCGCATGGGGCTGCCGGACGGCCGCAGCGAGGCGGTCGACCGGCTCGCGGCGCTGGCCGCACGCGAGGGCGACGGCTCGCTGCTCGTGCGCACCGGCGACCGCACCGGTCGGGTCGCGTTCGTGGACGCCTCCGGCGCGACCGTGCGCGTGTTCCTGCGCAACCTGCCCGCGTCGCTGCGCGATCCGCGCCGGCTCGAGCTGGCTGCGGACCCGAGCGTGTTCGCGCTGCCGGCGGCCGGCCGCTAGCTCGCGTGCGCCGGCCGCTGGCTCGCGTGCGCGCGAGCTCGCGCGGCGAGGAGCTGCGCCAGCCGGCCCGGGAAGTTCGTGACGATGCCGTCGACGCCGAGGTCGAGCAGCGCGTGCATCTCGTCGGGTGCGTCGATCGTCCACACGTGCACCTGCACCCCGTGGCGATGCGCGTGCGCGACGAGCTCGGGCGTGACGAGCGGGCGTCCGGCGAACGCGCTCGGGATCTGGAGCGCCATCGGGCCCGGCGACGGCGTCTCTCCGCGCAGCGCCGCGACGGCGAAGCGCGCGACCTCGCCGGTGGACGCGCCGAGCGCGACGCCGACGCGCTCGGCGGCGACGTGCGCGCGCAGCTCCGCCATCAGCGCGTCGTTCGCGCTGGTCAGCAGCACGTCGTCGGCGCGCGCGGCGTCGGCGACGACGCGCACGCTCTGCTCGACCACGCCGGGCAGGTGCTCCTTCAGCTCGAGGTTGAAGCGCGCGCGCGGGAAGGCCGCGAGCGCCTCGGCCAGGGTCGGGATGCGCAGGCCGCGGCCGCGGAAGGGGTGCGCCGGATCGCCTTCGAGCTGGAAGTGGTAGCCGGCGTCGAGCCTCTGTAGCGCCGCGAGGTCGTGGTCGCGCACGGGGCCGGCGCCGTCGGTGCAGCGCTCGAGCTCGCCGTCGTGGATCAGCACGGGGAAGCCGTCGCGGGTGAGGTGGACGTCCGACTCGAGAATCGCGGCGCCGTCCTCGAGCGCGCGCGCGAAGGAGTCGAGGGTGTTCTCGGGGACGTCGCCCGCGGCGCCGCGATGTCCGATCACGATCGGGATGGGCAGCGCGAAGAAGGGATGCGACACCGGCGTACGGTATCATGCGCCGCCCGATGACCGTCCTGACCCGAGAGGCGATTCGCGCGGAGCTCGCGTCCGGACGTCTCGTCATCACGCCGTTCGAAGAAGATCAGCTCGGCGCCGCATCCATCGATCTGACCCTCGGCGACGAGATCCGCGTGATCGAGGACGGCGCTGCGCCGATCGACGTGGTCGCCGACTCCGACTATCGCGAGCACACGCGTCTCGAGCGGCTCGATCGGCCCTTCGTGCTCGCGCCCGGCTCGACGATCCACGGCATCACGCGGGAGCGCATCCGCCTTCCCGGGAACCTGTGCGGCTTCCTCGAAGGACGCAGCCGCTTCGCGCGCCTCGGCCTGATGATCCACGTGACCTCCGCCTTCGTGCAGCCCGGTGTAGACAACCGCCAGGTGCTCGAGATGAGCAACGTTGCCGTGCGCCCGCTGCGCATCCACGCCGGCGTGCGGCTCTGTCAGCTCGTGCTGATGCGCACCGAGGGCGAGGCGCGCTACGGCGGTCGCTTCGCGCAGCAAGAGCGGCTCTGACGTTGCGCGCGGTCGCGCAGCGCGTGAGCTCCGCGCGGATCACGGTGGACGGCGAAGAGGTGGCCGCCCTCGGCGACGGCCTGCTCGCGCTCGTCGGCATCGGCGGCGACGACGGCGAGGAGGACGCGCGCGAGCTCGCGCGGAAGCTCGTACACCTGCGCGTGTTCAGCGACGCGGAGGGCCGCATGAACCGCTCGCTCCGCGAGGTCGGCGGCGCGCTGGGCCTGGTCTCGCAGTTCACGCTCTTCGGGGACGTGCGTCAGGGCCGGCGACCGAGCTTCACGGCGGCCGCTGCGCCGGCCGTCGCCCTGCCGCTCTTCGAACGGCTCGTGGACGCCGCTCGAGCCGAGGGAGTGCCGGTCGTGACCGGTCGCTTCGGGGCGCACATGGAGGTGTCGCTCGTGAACGACGGCCCCGTCACCTTGCTGATCGACACCCGCCGGACCTTCTGAGCAGGACGCTGTTCGATCGCGGAAGTGCCCGTCCCACTTGACTCGCCCGAGGGGCGCGTCATTCTCCCCGCCGGGGGTGACGGCGTTTGGCAGTCCGGCTGCCGCGCCATCGCGGCTGTGATCCGCCTCACGGCGAGGGGCCCGGTCGCGAATGAAGTTCCCGGCTCCACGTCTACGTGGGGAAGGGGAAGGAGAGGTTGGACATGAGAAATCAGCATCGATGGGGCGGTCTGGTGCTCGCGGGCCTGATGGCCTCCGGGGTCGCAGCCGGCCCGGCCGCGGCCGACGATCTGGCGAACGACGCGGGCATGGGGGCGCTCGCGGGGTTCTCGACCCTGCTCTACGCGCCCGTGAAGCTCGTGTACGCCACGGCCGGAATCCTGTTCGGCGGCATCGCCTGGGGCCTGTCCGGCGGTGACAACGACGTGATGATGGCGGTGATGGTCCCGGCGGTCCGGGGCGACTATGTCATCACACCGGCGCAGATCCGGATGGAAGAGCCGATCGAGTTCTTCGGCCGCGACCCGGAGTACCGGGAGTCGGACGAGAACGCGCAGGTCGCATCCGGTTCGGCCACCGACGAGACCATCTCGCACGAGGACTTCTAGGCACGCGGGGACGGGCGACGTGTCGCCCGTCCCCACGCGTCCTCGCCCTGCCGTGTCTGGCGGTGGCATGGGGCAGCCGCGATTCTCCGCGGCATGACTCCGACGAGCCCCGACATGCTCCTGGCGTTCGCCGCCGGGCTGCTGTCCGTGCTCTCGCCCTGCGTCCTTCCGCTCCTGCCGGCCTACCTCTCGCTGATCTCCGGGATCTCGGTCGAGGAGATGCAGGAAGGCGCCACCGGCGCAGGGGTTCGCGCGCGCGTCATGCGCGCCTGTCTCGGCTTCGTCCTCGGCTTCTCCGCCGTGTTCGTGCTGTTGGGAGTCGGGGCGGTCGCCGCGGGTCAGCTCGTGCGCACCTGGCGCGCCAGCCTGTTCGGCGTCGAGTTCGGGGTCAGCCAGATCGCGGGCCTCGTGATCGTCGTGCTCGGCCTGCACATGATGGGGATCAGCCCGATCCGCGCGCTGTATCGCGACACGCGCTTCCAGTTCAAGCTGGGCCGGCGCAGCTTCGCCAGCTCCTTCGTGATCGGCGCGGGCTTCGCGTTCGGCTGGTCGCCCTGCATCGGGCCGATCCTCGCGACGATCCTCACGGTCGCGGGCAATCGCGACACCATGTTCGACGGCGTCGGCCTGCTCGCCGTCTACTCTGCCGGACTCGCGGTTCCCTTCCTGCTCGCCGGCTGGAGCATGGAGGTGTTCCTCGAAGGCTTCAGCCGGATCAAGCGGCACTTTCGCGCGCTGGAGATCACATCGGGTGTCATCCTGGTCGGTGTCGGAATGCTCCTGGTGACGGACCGCTTCTCGGATCTCAACCGCCAGTTCTCCTTCATGAGCGACTGGATCAACGCCGCGGAGCGCGCGCTCCAGTGACCCGGGCACCGCGGTGGATCCTGGGCCTCGCGGTGGCCCTGGCGATGCTCGCGTGCGGGCCCGGCGGCGCATCGAAGGACGGCGCTGCCGCGCGCACCGAAGCGCCGGACTTCGAGCACCCGGATCTCGCGGGCACGAGCGTGCGCCTCTCCGCGCTGCGCGGCCGGACGGTCGTGATCGACTTCTGGGCCACCTGGTGTCCGCCCTGCGTGTTCCAGCCGAACGAGCTGAATGCGTTCCTCGACAGGCATTCCGGCTCGAATCAGGTGGCGGTGATCGGGGTCGAGGTCGGCGGCGCGAGCGTGGACGAGATCCAGGCCTGGGCCAGCAAGAACGACGCCGTGGCGCGCTATCCGATCCTGACCGGCGCGGACGAGGACCTGGCTCGCCGGTTCGGGGCCATGGGGTTCCCGGCCCTCGTCGTGGTCGCGCCGGACGGCACGATCGACTCGATCCACCTCGGTCTCACGACCGCCGACGAGCTCGAGGACAAGGTCGCCCACCTGCTCGACGGGAACCGGCCGAGCTGAGCGGATCGCGACGGCGCTAAAGGCCCGCGCGCCGGCCGTCGAAATCCCTGGAACGAGGGGCGGCAATCCGCCCCGTTCCGGAACGCCAGGGGGCCGCATGCTCGCGGGCGACGACACCGCCGCTCGAGTTCACACGAGCTACCAACGGACTCTCGCTCCGGGCGAGGTGGTCTTCGACGAGGGCGATCCCGCCGATCGCCTCTACGTGATCCGCTCCGGCGAAGTCGAGCTGGTGCGGGAGTACGCCGAACGGCAGCGAGCGGTCGCGCGTCTCGGACCGGGGGACTTCTTCGGCGAGCTCGGCGTGGTGCTCGGGGCGCCGCGGACCGCGCGCGCCGTGGCCGTCAGTCAGACCCGCCTGATCGCGCTCGACCGCGCGACGCTCGAGGGCATGATCGTCGACCAGCCGGAGATCGCGATCCGCATGATCCGCGTGCTGGTCTCGCGCCTGATCGAGGCGGAGCGCCGCCTGGCGGGCCTCGGCGTCGACGACCTGCTGCGGCCGGTCGTGCGCGCGCTCCTTCGCCACGGCCGACCCGAAGGGAAGTCGGGGCTGCGCGTGGCGATCAAGCTGCGCGAGATCGCAGCGACGGCGGGACTCTCGATGCTCGAGGCGCATCGGGCCGTGCACCAGCTGATGGATCGCGGGCTGCTCGAGCTGACGAACGAAGAGCTCGTGGTGCAGGACCGCGAGGCGCTGTCGGCGTCGCTCGAGATCGGCGGCGAGTCGGTCGCGCCGACCTGAAAGCCGCGTTTCGCCGCGGCGGAGCCAGGTCTCATCGTGTAGCGTGGTCCGGCTCCGATGCCGGCCGCGCTCCGCAGAATGCTCGCGCTGCTCTTCGTATGTGCTTGCGCGTCGGCGGTCGCCGCGCAGACCGAGGAGCCCGAGGGCAAGACGCGCGGCTTCGGCGACGAGCCGATCGAGCTCACCGCCGACGCGCTCGACTACGACGCGGCCCAGCAGATCTACGTCGCCAGCGGGAACGTCGTGCTGCGCCAGGGCGCGCGCACCGTGCGTGCCGACTGGATCGAGTTCAACCGGAACTCCGGCGTCGGCGTCGCGAACGGGAACGTCGAGCTGCGCGAGGGCGACGAGATCGTGCGCGCGGAGTTCGTCCAGTTCGACATCGACGAGCGGCTCGGCACCGTGCGCAACGGCTCGATCGACTCGCCCGCGGGCCAGTTCAAGGCCTCGGGCGAGGAGATCCGGAAGACCGGCCCGCGCAGCTACACCTTCCAGCGCGCGGTGTTCACGACCTGTCGCTGTCCGAAGGAGGGCTCGCGCGTCCCCTGGCAGATCCGCGCGCGCGAGGCAGACCTCGACATCGGCGGCTACGGCGTCGTGCGCGACGCCACCGTCGACGTGCTGGGCGTTCCCGCGCTGTGGGTGCCCTGGCTGATCGTGCCGCTGCGCACCGAGCGGCAATCCGGTTTGCTGCTGCCGGAGGTGTCCGCCGGCACGCGGCGAGGTTTCGAGGTCGGCGTGCCGTTCTTCTGGGCCGCGCGCGAGAACGTGAACGTCACCTTGACGCCCTACTACAGCGTCCGGCGCGGCTTCAAGCAGGACGTGCTCACGGAGTACGTGTTCGGGAAGGAGTCGTCCGGCGACCTCTTCGCGGCTTTCGCCTACGACCAGGAGATCGATCCCAACGAGGAGAAGTTTCCGTTCGGAAAGCCGGAGCCCTTCGACCGCGAACGCTGGAGCGTGATCGGCTCGCAGGAGTACGCGTTGCCCGCCGACGCCTGGTTCCACAGCGACTTCCGCTTCGTGTCGGACAACGACTACCCGATCGACTACAAGGAGCTGCGCTCGCGGCGCGCGGATCGCTGGCTCCAGTCCTGGGCTCTCCTCGATCGCAACTTCGGCGACGGCGGGCGCCTCGTGGCCGAAGGCGCCGCGCGCTACGCGAACGACATGCAGAACCCGGACGACGTCGACCGCGACGACGTCGTGCTGGGCCGCCTGCCGGAGCTCGCGCTCGCGGGGATGCCCGGTCCGCTCGCGCAGATCCCGTGGCTGCGGCCGTCGTTCGATGCGACGTACGTCTGGTACCACGCGAGCGACCCGCCGGATCACAAGTCGGGGGGCTTCCGGGACACGGGCGTCGACGGGGTGTTCGACGGTCGTGAATCGATCGACCGCACCCAGTTCCCGAACGACGACCCGCACGACGACAACTTCGCGTTCAACCCGGGCGGCACGCAGGGGAACGGCCGCTTCGACGAAGGCGAGCCGCTCACGAACGAGGGCTCCCGCGTCCGCCTGACGCCGCGTCTCGCCGCGCCCTTCGCGCTCGGCGACGCGGTCGAGGTCTATCCCGAGGTCGGCTGGGCCGAGACCCTGTACAACACGCGCCTCGAGTCGTTCGCGCAAGGCGGCCTCTTCACCGGCCGCGTCGACGCGCGCACCCGGCTCCGGCGCCGCTACGCGAGCGCGGTTCACGTGATCGAGCCGGTGCTCGGCTACGCCTATGTGGGCAGGGTGTCGCTGTCGGATAACCCGCTCTTCGAGCCCGCCACAGCGGTGCCTCAGCAGCGCGTGCGTGACCTCGACCTGGACTCCGTGACCCGCGACACCGCCGATCGGATCCCCGGCGCGAACCGGCTGACCTGGGGCGCCGTGCAGCGGCTGCGCCTGCTCGGCGAGAAGGCCGAGGGCGCCGAAGCGGAGCTCACGTTGCTCGGCAGCTACGACGTCGACCGCGAGGACTTCGGTTGGATCATCCTCGACGGCAACCTCGAGCCCTCGCGCTACGGCGCGTCGCGCTTCCACGTCAGCTACGACCCCCACGAGACACACATCTCGGAGGCCCTCACGGAGTGGACCTGGCGCCACACGGCGGGACACCGCGTCTCGCTCGGTTATCGCTTCCTGCGGGACATTCCCGACGTGTTCGAGGATTGGAAGCGTGGCGAGCGCTTCGACAACTTCACCCAGTTCGACCACATCAATCAGGTGTTCACGGAGCTGCGCGTGCAGGCCACCAAGCAATGGCTGCTCGGCTACAAGACCTCGTTCTCGTTCGATCGCCAGGTCTTCCTCCAGAACGCGGGACTGGTCGAATACACGTCGCGTTGCGGCTGCTGGGCAGCCGGCGTCGAGCTCTCGTCGGACCGCGCGAGCGGGGTCGACGTGCGCCTGATCTACCGCCTGGTGGGCCTCGGGGACAACCTCGCCGCCTCGCCGTTGCTTGACTCCCTCGAGGGCCTTTGATAACGCTCTGATCCGTCTCGTGTTTCTCGGCTGAGCCGCCCGTGCGCGGAATGCGGGCGCCGCCCCGCCCGAGGCTTTCGGTGCTTCGCCCCTCCCAGGAAGCGTTCGTCGATTACACCAGGAAGGGGAACCTCGTCCCGCTGGTGCGCGAGCTGCTGGCGGACATGGACACGCCGCTCTCGCTGTTCCGGCGCATCGACGACGGCCGCACGAGCTTCCTGTTCGAATCGGTCGAGGGCGGCGAGAAGTGGGGCCGCTACACGTTCATCGGCAGTGGCGCGCGCGCCGTGTTCCGCGCGCGCGGCCGCGACGTCGAGTGGAGCGAGGGCGGACAGACCGTGCGCGAGCGGGTGGAGGGTGATCCCCTCGAGTACCTGCGCGCGCGCATGGCGGCCTTCCGCCCGGTGCATCTCGAAGGTGTCGAGCTGCCGCGCTTCCTCGGCGGCGCCGTGGGTGCGATCAGCTACGACTGGGTGCGCTTCGTCGAGCGCGTCCCGGATTCGAACCCCGACGAGACGGACATGCCGGATCTGTGGTTCGCGCTGCCCGAGACGGTCGTCGTCTACGACAACCTGCGGAAGACGGCGCTGCTGGTGCGGCAGATCCACGTCCCGGACGGCGCGGACGCCGCGGCGCTCTACCAGCGCGGCGTCGAGGAGCTCGACGCGCTCGCGAGGAAGCTGCGCGCGCCGCTGCCGCCCGAGGAGACGCGCGCGCCGCTGCGCGCGCCGATGGAGCTCCACCGCAGCACCACGCGCGAAGCCTTCCACGAGATGGTGAAGCGGGCGAAGGAGTACATCGAGGCCGGCGACATCTTCCAGGTCGTGCTGTCGCAGCAGTTCCGCATCCCGCTCCAGGTCGACCCGTTCGCGATCTACCGCCACCTGCGCCGCATCAATCCGAGCCCCTATCTCTTCTTCCTGCGCTGCGAGGGGCCCGTGCTGATCGGCTCTTCCCCCGAGATCCTGGTGCGGCTCGAGGACGGCCGCATCGACGTCCGCCCGATCGCGGGCACGCGGCCACGCGGCCGCACGCCCGAGGAGGACCAGGCGCGCGAGCGCGAGCTGCTCGCCGACCCGAAGGAGTGCGCCGAGCACCTCATGCTCGTCGACCTCGGCCGCAACGACGTCGGGCGCGTCGCCGAGATCGGCTCGGTGCGGGTCAGCGAGTACGCCGTCGTCGAGCGCTACTCGCACGTGATGCACATCGTCTCGAACGTCCAGGCGCGCCTGCGCGCGGGCAAGGACTGGCTGGATCTCCTGCGCGCGACCTTCCCGGCCGGGACGCTCTCGGGCGCGCCGAAGGTGCGCGCCATGGAGATCATCGACGAGCTCGAGAACGTGCGGCGCGGGCCGTACGGCGGCTGCGTGGGCTACATCGACTACTCGGGCAACATGGATACCGCGATCGCGATCCGCACCCTGCTCGTGAAGGACGGCCAGATCTTCCTGCGAGCCGGCGCGGGCATCGTCGCCGACTCGAACCCCGAGTCCGAATACCAGGAGACGATCGACAAGGGCCGCGCGCTGATCGAGGCGATCGACATGGCGCGCGAAGGGACCGACTGACGTGCGCATCGCGATCGTCGATAACTACGACTCGTTCACGTACAACCTGGTCCAGTACCTCGGCGAGCTCGGCGCAGAGGTCGACGTCGTCCGCAACGACGCGGTCGATGCCGAGACCCTGCTCGCGGGCCACCCCGACGGCGTCGTCATCTCGCCGGGGCCGGGCGATCCCGACGACGCGGGCATCTCGCTCGACGTGGTCGAGGCCTGCGCGCGCACGCGCACGCCGCTTCTCGGCGTCTGCCTCGGCCACCAGTCGATCGGCCAGGCCTTCGGCGGCCGCATCGTGCGCGCGCGCACGCTCATGCACGGCAAGGTGTCGCCGATCGCACACGACGGCCGCGGCGTGTTCCGCAGCCTGCCGACGCCCTTCGACGCGACCCGCTATCACTCGCTCGTGATCGCGGAGGACTCGCTGCCGCCGGAGCTCGAGATCTCCGCGCGCACGCCGGACGGCGAGATCATGGGCGTGCGCCACCGGAAGCTCCCGATCGAGGGCGTGCAGTTCCACCCCGAGTCGATCCTCACCGCGCAGGGCAAGGCGCTGCTCAAGAACTTCCTGGACGCCTGCGCCGGGGGTGCGGCGTGAGCCTGCGCGACGCCATCGAGCCGGCGACGCGCGGGGAGGAGGTCGCGCCGGCGATTCTCGAGGCGGCCTTCGCGGAGATCGCGGCGGGGCGAGCCAGCGAGGTGGAGATCGCGGCGCTGCTCGTCGCGCTGCGCACGAAGGGCGAGACGCGGCGCGAGATCGTCGCCGCTGCGCGCGCGCTGCGCGCGTCGGCCCACGTCGCCCCCTGCCTCGACCCGCGCACGCTCGACACCTGCGGCACGGGCGGCGACGGCGCCAACACCTTCAACATCTCGACGACGGCGGCGTTCATCGTCGCGGGCGCGGGCGTGCCCGTCGCCAAGCACGGCAACCGGGCGGCATCGAGCCGCGCAGGCAGCATCGACGTGCTCGAGGCGCTCGGCGTCGCGGTCGACCTCCCGGTGGAGTCGTCGGCGCGCCTGCTCGCCGAGGTCGGCATCGCGCCCTTCTTCGCGGCGCGCGCGCATCCCGCCATGCGCCACGTCGCGCCCGTGCGCCGCAGTCTCGGCGTGCGGACCCTGATGAATTGCATGGGCCCGCTGCTGAACCCGCTCGGCGTGCGGCGTCAGCTGATCGGCGTGTACGACCGCGCGCTCGTGGAGCCGCTGGCCGGCGCACTCGGCGATCTCGGCGCGGAGCGCGCGCTGGTCGTGCACGGGAGCGACGGGCTCGACGAGATCACGACGACGGGCGTCACGTACGCGGCCTGGCTGGACGCCGGGCGCATCACGCCCCTCGAGATCGATCCGCGCGCGCTCGGCATCCCGGCGCCCGCCGCCGGCGCGCTGGCGGGCGGCGACGCGCGCCGCAACGCGGAGATCCTGCGCGCCGTGCTCGCGGGCGAGCGCGGCCCCCGCCGCGACATCGCGCTGCTGAATGCCGCGGCCGCGCTGTGGGTCGGCGAGGCCGCGCGCGATCTCGCGGACGGCCTCGTCGTCGCGGCGCGGAGCCTCGACGGCGGCGCGGCGCAGGCGAAGCTCGACGCCCTGGTGGAGGCGTCCCATCGCGCGGTGCGCGCGGCATGATTCTCGACGAGATCCTCGGGCACAAGCGGACGGAGGTCGCGCGCGCGCGCGCGCTGGAGTCGGC
>DASUFZ010000085.1:0-9492 GCA_036274295.1 Myxococcota bacterium | reverse complement strand
TAGGCGAAGCCGCGCTCGCTCTGGAAGCGGGCCACCTTCTCGTGGAGGTTCAGCACGCCCTCCACCGCGGCGCCCGCCTCCGGCGCGCCGTAGACCTTGACGCGATCGGCGCCCGCATAGGCGGCGCTCGCGGGTCCGACGGCCTGCGTGCCGTAGATCGTCTGATCGACCCAGCGGCTGGCGGACTCGGTGCCGGCACAGCCGGCGAGCCACGCGAGCGCGATGACGAGCGTGCAGAGGGCCCTCATCGAGGCGCACGGTGCACGACGCCGTCGATGTGCGCCACCGCCTCCTCGACCGAGTCCGTTACCAGGAAGTCGCCCACTTCGCCCGCTTCTGCCGCGCCCTCGCGGAACATCGTCTCCGAGATGAAGTCGAGCATGCGCTGCCAGTAGTCGCTGCCCATCGCCACGATCGGGAAGTGCTGGATCTTCCCCGTCTGCACCAGGGTGACGGTCTCGAAGATCTCGTCCAGGGTCCCGTAGCCGCCCGGCATCAGCACGAAGCCGAGCGAGTACTTCACGAGCATCACCTTGCGCACGAAGAAGTAATCGAAGTCGATCGAGCGATCGAGGTACGGATTCGGGTGCTGCTCCATCGGCAGCACGATGTTGCAGCCGACGCTGTGGCCGCCTCCCTCGCGTGCGCCGCGGTTCGCGGCCTCCATGATGCCGGGACCGCCCCCGGTCATGACGGTGTAGCCGCCGCCGGCGAGCGCCTTCCCGAGCGCGCGCGCCAGCTCGTAGTAGCGATGGCCCTCGTGGAAGCGCGCGGAGCCGAACACGCTGACGGTCGGGCCGACGTCGAAGAGCGCGCGACAGCCGCCGACGAACTCCTGGAACATGCGGAAGCCGCGGTCGAAATCGACCAGCAGGTCGTCGCGGCCGCGCAGCAGCGCGGCGTCGGCCAGGCTCCGGTTCTCGCTCATGGGTCTTCCTTCCCCTTCTCGTGCTCGGGCGGCCGCAGCATCGCGAGCGGACCGCGCGGATGCCACACTGCGATCCATGGCCGGTCCGCTTCGCGTGGAGAGCCCGTCGGGCCTCGCGGTGCAGTGCAACCGCAACGGCTCGATCCGCCGCATGGACTGCGGCGACGTGATGCTGAACGCGTACCTCGGCAACGAGCTCGAGGGCGGGCCGGCGCAGCTGTATCTGCGAATGCGCAGCAAGAGCATCACGTGGACGCCGCTGCTCGGCCCGCGCAGCCCGGCTGAAATCGCGCAGGGCGAGCGCGGTCTCGACCTGCGCGGCGCCTGGTCCGGTCTTCGCTTCCGCGTGTCGCTGCGCCTGGCGGCGTCCGCGCCCGCCTGGTTCTGGCACGTCGAGATCGAGAACGAGAGCCGCGAGGCGCAGACCTGCGATCTCGTCCACGCGCAGGACGTCGCGCTCGCCGATTACGAGATGGTGCGGCTCAACGAGTACTACGTGAGCCAGTACGTCGATCACACGCCGCTCGAGCATCCGTCGCGCGGCGCGCTGCTCGCCGTCCGCCAGAACCTGCCGATCGGCGGCCGCCATCCCTTCCTGCTGCTCGGCTCGCTCGCGCGCGCGACGAGCTTCGCGACGGACGCGCTCTCGTTCCACGGCCTCGGCTGCCGCGCGAGCGGCCGTCCCGCGGCGCTCGCGCAGGAGAACCTGCCGGGCGAGCGGCTCCAGCACGAGCACGCGCTCGCGGCCTTGCAGGACGAGGCCTTCTCGCTCGCGCCCGGCGAGCGGAGCGCGCGGGGCTTCTTCGGCTGGTTCGAGCGCGATCACCCGGCGCCGAGCGGCCCCGCCGACCTGGATCTCGCGGCGCGCGCGCTGGCCTTGCCCGAGGCGGCGCCGCCCACGGATGTGCGCGCGGCGCACGGCGCTCCGCCCGCGCGCAGCCTCTTCGCGTCGCGTCCGCTGCTCGCGTCGCGCGAGCTCGACGAGACCGAGCTGCGCGCGCGCTTCGGCGACGAGCGGCGCCAGCCCGAGCGCGACGGGGCGCGCCTGCTCTCCTTCTTCCGCGACGCCGACGCCCACGTGGTCCTCCAGGCGAAGGAGCGCGCGAGCCTGCGCCCGCACGGCCAGATCGTGCGCACGGGCGAGAGCCTCGTCCCCGACGAGGCATCGCTGACGTCGACCGCGTGGATGGGCGGCGTCTTCCACTCGATGTGCACGCAGGGCCACGTCAGCATCAACCGCCTGCTCTCGACGGTGCACGGCTACCTGGGTCTCTTCCGCTCGCACGGGCAGCGCATCTTCGTGGAGCAGGGCGACGGCTACGCGCTGCTCGACCTGCCGTCCGCCTTCGAGATGACGCCCTCCGGCGCGCGCTGGATCTACGCCTTCGCGGGCGGGATGCTCGAGGTGCGGAGCTGGGCGTCGACGGCGCGCCACGAGCTGTGGCTCTCCGTCGAGGTGCTCGAGGGGCCGCCGCGCCGCTTCCTCGTCTCGAACCACCTGGCGGTCAACGGCGACGACGGCTCGGACGCGGTGCCCGCGCGCACCGAGAGCGACGCGCAGGGGATCTCCGTCGGCCTGCTGCCCGACACCGATCTCGGACGGCGCTTCCCGCAGGGCCGCTTCCGCTTCGAGCCCGCGCCGGGCACGCGCCTCGAGCGGGTCGGCGGCGACGAGCTGCTCTTCGAGGACGGACGCTCGCAGGCGCAGCCCTTCCTCGTGCTCGAGAGCGCGCCGACGCGCGAGCTCGCGCTGCGCATCACCGGGGAGCTCGTCGGCGGACCGGTGGCGTCGCGCGGCCAGGGCGCGCGCGCCTGCGCCCGCGAGGACGCCCTCGCGTCGCGGCGCCACTTCGCGCGCATGACCGCAGAGACGCATCTGCGCGTCGCGGCCGGCTCCGAGGCGCAGCGCGCGCTCGCGCCGCTGGCCGAGTGGCTTCCCTGGCTCGCGCACGACGCGCTGATCCACTACCTCGCGCCGCGCGGGCTCGAGCAGTACTCGGGCGGCGGCTGGGGCACGCGCGACGTCTGCCAGGGTCCCGTCGAGCTGCTGCTCGCGCAGGGGCGCTGCGAGCCGGTGCGCGATCTGCTGCTGCGCGTCTTCCGGCAGCAGAATCCCGACGGCGACTGGCCGCAGTGGTTCATGTTCTTCGAGCGCGAGCGCGGCATCCGGCCGGGCGACTCGCACGGCGACATCGTCTTCTGGCCGCTGCTGGCGCTCGGCCAGTACCTCCAGGCCTCCCACGACCCGAGCCTCCTCGACGAGCGCGTGCCCTTCTTCCATCCCGAGGGCGACGTGCGCGCCGAGCAGGCGACGGTGTCGGCGCACGTGGCACGCGCGCTCGAGCTGATCGGCCGGCGCGTGATCCCGGGCACGCGCCTCGCGGTCTACGGCAACGGCGACTGGAACGACTCCTTCCAGCCGCTCGACGCGGCGCTGGCGCAGCGGCTGTGCAGCGCGTGGACGGTCACGCTCCATCACCAGACTCTCGCCGCGCTCGCGGAGGGACTGCGCTGCGTCGGTCGCCGCGAGGCCGCCTCCGAGCTGGAGACGCAGCGCGCCGCGGTCCGCGACGACTTCCAGCGCTGGCTCGTGCCGGACGGCGTCGTCACCGGGCTGGCGCACTTCCGCGAGGACGGACAGATCGGCTACCTGCTGCATCCGCGCGATGCCGGGACCGGCATCCACTACAGCGTGCTGCCGATGATCCACGGCATCCTGTCGGGCCTCTTCGGCCCGGAGCAGGCGCGCCGCCACCTGGAGGTGATCCGCGGGCACCTGCACGGCGCCGACGGCGCGCGCCTCTTCGACCGGCCGCTGCCGTACCGCGGCGGGCTCCAGCGGCGCTTCCAGCGCGCGGAGACCGCGACCTTCTTCGGCCGCGAGATCGGCCTCATGTACACGCACGCGCACCTCCGCTACGCGGAGGCGCTGGCCAGGCTCGGCGAGGCGGAGGACTTCTTCCTCGCGCTGCGCATGGCCTGTCCCGTCGGCATGCGCGAGGTGGTGAAGAGCGCGCGCTGGCGGCAGGCGAACTGTTACACGTCGAGCTCCGACGCGGCCTTCGCGGACCGCTACCAGGCCGACGCGCGCTACGACGAGGTGCGCACGGGCGCCGTCGCCTTCGAGGGCGGCTGGCGCGTGTACTCGAGCGGATCGGGCATCGCGCTGCGCCTCGTGCGCGAGTGCCTGCTCGGGCTGCGCCTCGGGCGCACGCACGTCGGCATCGATCCCGTGATGCCGCGCGCGCTCGACGGCCTGCGCGTGGCGACGGAGCTGGGCGGGCGCCCGCTCGAGCTGCGCTACCGGGTCGGCGCGCGCGGCTTCGGCCCGACGTCGCTGCGGCTCGACGGCGAAGCGCTGCCGTTCGAGCGCGTGGAGGACACGTACCGCGAAGGAGGAGTGCGCGTCGCGCTCGACGTGTTGCGCGCGCGCCTGCAAGCCGGCGCCCGCACGCTCGACGTCGGGCTCGGCTGACGCACGGCAAAGGAGGTCTCGAATGGATCGCGAGGAGCTCCGCAAGATCGACGCGCTCTGGCGTGCCTCGAACTACCTCTCGGTCGGGCAGATCTACCTGCTCGACAACCCGCTGCTGCGCAAGCCGCTCGAGCGCGCGCACGTGAAGCCGCGCCTGCTCGGACACTGGGGCACGTCGCCGGGCCTCAACTTCCTCTACGCGCACCTGAATCGCGTGATCCGGCGCGACGACCTCGACATGATCTACGTGATCGGCCCGGGGCACGGCGGGCCGTCGCTCGTCGCGCACGCCTATCTGGAGGGGACTTACAGCGAGGTCTATCCGGACATCAGCCAGGACGAAGAGGGGATGAAGCGCCTCTTCAAGCAGTTCAGCTTCCCGGGCGGCATTCCGAGCCACGTCGCGCCGGAGACGCCCGGCTCCATCCACGAGGGCGGCGAGCTCGGCTACGCGCTCTCGCACGCGTACGGCGCCGCCTTCGACAACCCCGACCTGATCGTCGCGTGCGTCGTCGGCGACGGCGAGGCGGAGACCGGTCCGCTGGCGACCGGCTGGCACGGCAACAAGTTCCTGAATCCCGCGCGCGACGGCTGCGTGCTGCCGATCCTGCACCTCAACGGCTACAAGATCGCGAATCCGTGCTTCCTGGCGCGCATCCCGCACGACGAGCTCGCGAAGCTCTTCGAGGGCTACGGCTACGAGCCGTACTTCGTCGAGGGCCACGAGCCCGAGGCGATGCACGAGAAGATGGCGGCGACGCTCGATCGCGTCGTTGCGCGCATCCAGGAGATCTGGCGCACGGCGCGCGCGGGCGGCGCCGTCACGCGGCCGCGCTGGCCGATGATCGTGCTGCGCACGCCGAAGGGCTGGACGTGCCCGCGCGAGATCGACGGCAAGCTCTGCGAGGGCTACTGGCGCAGCCACCAGGTCCCGATGGGCGACATGGACCACCCGGGTCACGTCGCGATCCTCGAGGGCTGGATGCGGAGCTACCGCCCCGAGGAGCTCTTCGACGCGCGGGGCGCGCTCGTGCCCGAGCTGGCTGCGCTCGCTCCGAAGGGAGCGCGCCGCATGAGCGCGAATCCGCACGCGAACGGCGGCCTGCTGCTGCGCGACCTGCGCCTGCCGGACTTTCGCGAGTACGCGGTGGGGGTCCCGCGTCCGGGCGGCGCGACCGCCGAGTCGACGCGCGTCCAGGGCAAGTACCTGCGCGACGTCATGCGGCAGAACCTCGATCACCGGAACTTCCGCGTGTTCAGCCCCGACGAGAACAACTCGAACCGCTGGCAGGACATCCTCGAGGTGACCGACCGCTGCTGGGTCGCGGAGACCTTGCCCGAGGACGATCACCTCTCGCCGGACGGCCGCGTGATGGAGGTGCTCTCCGAGCACCAGTGCCAGGGCTGGCTGGAGGGCTACCTGCTGACGGGCCGCCACGGCTTCTTCAGCTGCTACGAGGCCTTCATCCACATCATCGACTCGATGTTCAACCAACACGCCAAGTGGCTGAAGGTGTGCCGCCACATTCCGTGGCGACGCCCGATCGCGTCGCTCAACTACCTGCTCAGCTCGCACGTCTGGCGCCAGGACCACAACGGCTTCAGCCATCAGGATCCGGGCTTCATCGACCACGTCGTCAACAAGAAGGCCGAGGTGATCCGCGTCTATCTCCCGCCCGACGCCAACACCCTGCTCTACGTCACGAACCAGTGTCTGAAGAGCCGCAACTGCGTGAACGTGATCGTGGCCGGCAAGCAGCCGGCGCCGCAGTGGCTCTCGATGGAGCAGGCGATCAAGCACTGCACGGCGGGCATCGGCATCTGGGAATGGGCCAGCAACGATCAGGGCGGCGAGCCCGACGTCGTGATGGCGTGCTGCGGCGACGTGCCGACGCTCGAGACCCTCGCCGCGGTGCAGCTGATCCGGCGTCACCTGCCCGAGCTGAAGGTGCGCGTCGTGAACGTCGTGGACCTGATGCGGCTCCAGCCGCGGGAGGAGCACCCGCACGGGCTCTCCGATCGAGATTTCGACGTCCTGTTCACGAGGGACAAGCCGGTCATCTTCGCCTTCCACGGCTACCCGTGGCTGATCCACCGCCTGACCTACCGGCGCACCAATCACGGGAACCTGCACGTGCGCGGCTACAAGGAGGAGGGCACGACGACCACGCCCTTCGACATGGTCGTGCTGAACGACCTCGACCGCTTCCACCTCGCGCAGGACGTGATCGACCGGCTGCCGCAGCTCGGCGCGCGCGCCGCGTACTTCAAGCAGGCGATCCGCGACCGGCTGATCGAGCACCGGCAGTACATCGAGGAGCACGGCGAGGACATGCCCCAGATCCTCGGCTGGACCTGGAGCGAGGGCGCCGGAACGCGGGCCAGCTCGACGGAGTCCGACAACGTGTGAGCGCGCCTGCTTCCGAGGTGATCGCATGGACCCGAAGACGGACACGGATGATCTCTCCAAGCTGATCGCGCAGTACGGCTGCGGGCCGATCGCGTTCAGCGGCACGCAGGAGGCCCTCTACGAGCGCCACCTCACCTTCGACGACGTGGTCGCGGTCGCGGACGCCGGTCCGCGCGAGCGCTTCGAGGCGGTCGCGCGCTCCGTGCGCGACGTCCTCTCGCAGCGCTGGATCGCGACCGAGAAGACCTACGAGCGCGAGAACCCGAAGCGCGTCTACTACCTCTCGCTCGAGTTCCTGATCGGGCGCTCGCTCGCGAACAACCTCGCGAACCTGCGGCTCGACCAGCACGTGCTGCGCATCGCCGAGGACAAACAGCTCGACTGGCTCGGGCTGCTCGAGCAGGAGCCGGACGCGGGCCTCGGCAACGGAGGCCTCGGCCGCCTGGCCGCCTGCTTCCTCGACTCGATGGCGACGCTGGCGCTTCCCGCGATGGGCTACGGGCTCCGCTACGAGTACGGAATCTTCCGCCAGACGATCCGCCACGGCTGGCAGCACGAGCGCCCCGACCACTGGCTGCGACACCAGGATCCGTGGGAGGTCGCGCGCCCCCGCGAGCACGTGACGGTCCCGATCGGCTGCTCGTTCACGATGCGCTCGGGCCACCTCCAGCTCCTGCCGGGGCTGCCGTCCTGCCTGATCGGCATCCCCTACGACCGGCCCGTCGTCGGCTACGGCGGCGGGACGATCAACACCTTGCGCCTGTGGGCCGCCCATGCGCCGAACGATTTCGACTTCCAGCAATTCAGCCGCGGCGAGTTCGTCGCGGCGCTGACCGACACGCTCGCCGCCGCGTCGCTGACGCGCGTGCTCTACCCCGACGACTCCACCGAGCGCGGCCAGGCGCTCCGCTTCATGCAGGAGTACTTCCTGGTGGCGTGCTCGCTCGCGGATCTCGTGCGCCGCTTCCGCAAGGGAAACAAGGACTGGCGCGCGCTGCCCGAGAAGGTCGCGATGCAGCTGAACGACACGCACCCCACGCTCGCCGTGCTCGAGCTGATGCGCATCCTGCTCGACGACGCGAAGCTCGGCTGGGACGAGGCCTGGGACCTCACGCGCCGCGCGCTCGCCTACACCAACCACACCTTGCTGCCCGAGGCGCTCGAGAAGTGGCCGCTCGCCTGGCTGCAGATGCTGCTGCCGCGCCAGCTCGAGATCCTCTACGAGATCAACCGGCGCCTGCTCGACGAGGTGCGCGCGCGCTTCCCGGGCGACGAGGCGCGCGTCGCGCGCACGAGCCTGATCGAGGAGGGGCCGGAGAAGCACGTGCGCATGGCGCACCTCGCGGTGGTGGGCTCGCACAGCACCAACGGCGTGGCGGAGATCCACTCGCGGCTCTTGCGCACGACCACCTTGAAGGATCTCGCCGAGCTCTACCCGGAGCGCTTCCGCAACGTGACCAACGGCGTGACGCCGCGCCGCTGGCTGCTGCTCGCGAACCCGGCGCTGGCGCGCACCGTCCGCGACGCGATCGGCGACGGCTGGATCACCGATCTCTCGCAGCTCCGGCGGCTCGAGCCGCTGGCCGACGACGCGGGCTTCCGCGACGCCTTCTGCAAGGCGAAGTTCGAGGCCCGCTCGGAGCTGGCGCGCTGGCTGCGCGCGACCTCGGGCGTGACGCTCGATCCGGACACGATCATCGACTGCCAGATCAAGCGCATCCACGAGTACAAGCGCCAGCTGCTGAACGCGCTGCGGATCGTCGTGCTCTACAACCGCTTGCGAGAGAATCCGCAGCTCGCGATGCCGCCGCGCACGTTCGTGTTCGGCGGCAAGGCGGCCCCCGCCTATCAGCTCGCGAAGATCATCATCAAGTTCCTGAACAACCTCGCGGGCACGATCGACGGCGATCCGGTCGCGAGGGGCCGCCTCACGGTGCTCTTCCTGCCGGAGTACAACGTCTCGCTGGCCGAGCGCGTGATCCCCGCCAGCGACGTCTCGAACCAGATCTCCACCGCGGGCTACGAGGCGAGCGGCACCAGCAACATGAAGTTCATGATGAACGGCGCGCTGACGCTCGGCACGCGCGACGGCGCGACCATCGAGATGGCGCAGGAGGCCGGCGAGGAGAACTTCTTCCTCTTCGGCCTGACGGCGCAGCAGGTCGCGCAGAGCCGCGGCTGGTACAGCCCGTGGTGGCACTATCACCACGACGGCGAGACGCGCGCGGCGCTCGACCTGATCTCGTCCGACTATTTCAGCCGCAACGAGCCGGGCGCGTTCGCGCCGCTGCTCGATGCGCTGCTCACGCACGGAGACGTCTTCATGCACCTCGCGGACCTGCGCGCCTACCTCGAGGCGGACGCGAAGCTCGTCGCGCTGCACGCCGACCGGCAGGAGTGGGCGCGCCGCGCGATCCGGAACGTGGCCGCGTCGGGGAAGTTCTCGAGCGACCGCGCCATCGCGCAGTACGCGTCCGAGATCTGGCACGCATCGCCGTGCCCCGTCGGGTCGCGCTGATGGCGATCTCGCCGCTGGCCGGCAAGCCCGCGCCGAAGGAGATCCTGGTCGACCTCGCGCGCCTCGAGCGCGACTACTCCGCGCGCGTTCCCGATCCCGACGACCCCGCGCAGCGCGTCGCCTTCGGCACCAGCGGGCACCGCGGCTCGTCGCTCACGGGC
>DASUFZ010000084.1:0-48393 GCA_036274295.1 Myxococcota bacterium | reverse complement strand
GCGCGTGCCGCGCTGCTACTTCGCCGCCTGGGGCGAGGCGCGCACGGACTACATCTGCGTGCTCGAGGATCTGGAGGCGGCGGGCTGCCGCTTCCCGAAGAGCGTCCCGGAGCACGCGCGCGAGCGCGGCGGCGAGTTCATCGAGACCCTGGCGCGCCTGCACGCGCACTTCTGGGAGGACGCGCGCTTCGGCGCCGAGCTCGCCTGGGTGCCGCCCGCGATGCGCGGCGCGCTCGGCGCGCAGCTCGTCTCCCAGGCGCACGCGCGCTTCGCCGGTGAGCTGCCGCCCGTCTTTGCGGAGCTCTGCCGCCTCTACGTCGAGCATCACGAGCGCGTCTGCGACCTGTGGGACGAGGGCGGCTCGACCTTGATCCACGGCGATTGCCACACCGGCAACCAGTTCCTCGACGGCGACCGCGTCGGCCTCTACGACTGGGCGGTGCTCTCCCGCTCGCCTGGCATCCGCGACGTCGCGATGTTCATGGCGAATTCGTGTCCGCCGGACGTGCGGCGTGCGGAGCAGGACCGGTGGCTGCGCGCCTATCGACAGGGACTGCAGGGCGGCGGCGTCGACGCGCCGGGCCTCGACGTCCTGGGGCTGCGCCTGCGCCTCGCCGCGCTCTACGGCTGGGTCGCGGCGACCGCCACGGCCGCGGTGGGCGATCGCTGGCAGCCGCTCGAGGTGGGAATGACCGCGATGCGCGGCGCCACGCAGGCGTGCGCGGAGCTGGAGACGCTCGAGGCCTTCCGCGCCGCTCTCTAGGCCGCGGTCTGCACCAGGCGCCGCGGGTTCTCGCGCATGATCGCGCGCACGTCGGCCGCGGAGAGGCCGTCGAGCTCCTTGGCGAAGTCGAGCGGCTCGCGCAGGCCCTCCGCGTGCGGGAAGTCCGAGCCGTAGAGCACGCGCTCCGCGCCGATCAGATCGACCAGCGCCGGGATGTCGTCCTCGAAGTAGGGCGCCACGCTCACGTGTCGGCGGAAGACCTCGCGCGGGTCTTCGTGGCCGAAGGCGTCGGGCATCTGCCCGAAGGCCTTCTTCAGATTGGTGAAGAGCCACGGCACCCAGAAGCTGCCGTTCTCGATGCTCGCGACCTGGAGCTTCGGGAAGCGGCGGAAGACGCCGTGCACGAGCAATGCGGCGAAGGTGTCCATGACGGCGCGGCCGGGCAGCGCGCTCATGCCGAAGGCGTGGCCGCGGAAGCCCTCCATCTGGCGCGCGCCCTCCCAGGCGGCGGCGTAGCGCCCGTAGCCGGAGTCGGCCGCGTGGAACGCGACGGTGACGCCGGCCTCGGCGCAGCGCGCCCAGAACGGGTCGTGATCGGTGTGGCCGGGCGAGGTGCTGCCGGTCGGCTTCGGCACGGGCGCGGGGCGCATGTAGACGACGCGCGCGCCGCGCGAGATGGCCCACTCGAGATCGCGCACGGCGAGCGCGGGGTCCATCAGGGTCATCATCGGCACGGCGAAGAGGCGGCCCTGGTAGGCGAAGCCCCAGTCCTCGTGCAGCCACTGGTTGAAGCCGTGGAGCGCGGCATGACATGCCTCGGCGTCGTGGCGCAGCGGCTCCTCGACGCCGCAGCCGAGCGTCGGGAAGAGCAGGGCGCCCTCCATCCCCTGCTGGTCGAGCAGCGCGATGCGCGCGTCGCGGTCGCGGTACTCCGGGCGCAGCTTCTCGATCTGGCCGATGAAGAGCTCGGCCTGCGTCTTGCCGCCGGGATTCTTGCCGCGGAAGTAGTCCTCGAGCGCGCCGGGCCTGGTGATCGGATCGAAGGTCGGGTTCGGGATGAACCTGTCGAGCTTGCCGGCGACGAGGATGCGCTTGCGCCCGTCGATCTCGACCCACTGGATCGCGCGCTTCTGCATCCTGCGGTCGACGTGGCGGGTGAACGCGTCGAGCGCTTCGTAGTAGTGCTCGTCGGCGTCGAACGGGCGGAAGGAGAGCGGAGGCGTCATGGCGGCCAGTCTATCTGCATCCGCGCGCCGCGACCGTTCGCCGCCCGAATCGCTGGCGACGCGCGGACCCCGCGCCTAGGCTCGCGCGAGGAGGTGCGCCGTGTACATCGCCATGAACCGCTTTCGCATCGCGCGCGGGCGCGAGGACGTCTTCGAGGAGCTGTGGCGCAAGCGCGACTCGCAGCTCGACGGCGTGCCGGGCTTCCTCGAGTTCCACCTGCTGAAGGGCCCGTCCGACGAGACCGGCGTCCTGTACGCGTCGCACACGCAGTGGGAGTCGCGCGCGGCCTTCGAGGCGTGGACCAAGTCGGAGAGCTTCGTGAAGGCGCACGCGCAGGCGCGCGCGCCGCAGGGCACATATCTGGAGCACCCGAAGTTCGAGGGCTTCGAGGTGATCCTCTAAGGGACTCCGCTCGGCTGCGCCTCGCTTGCGCGCGGCGGCGTCTGGTGGCAGAACCGCGCAGGACTTCGCCGCCGCTTGCGGCGACCCGCTCGCTTCGCTCGCTTCGCGGAAGTCGTCGCGAGTGAAGTCGACTCGGCCTCCGTCCGACGGGCGACGGTGGGGGGGCGCCCGAGCGGAAGTAGAGCGCAGCCGCGCTCTCCGCCATCGATCCAGCTTCCGAGATCGAGCGCGGCGAGCCATGGAGCGAGGGCGCCACCCGAGGAGCCCGTCGCGCGCTACGCCGAACTCGTCAGATCGCGCGCTCTTTTCCGACCCAGTACGGATCGCGCAGGCGGCGCTTGTAGAGCTTGCCGTTGGGATCGCGCGGCATCTCGGCGGTGTAGTCGATCGTCTTCGGCGTCTTGAACTTCGCGAGCCGATCGCGGCAGAAGGCGAGCAGCTCCTCGGTGAGCGCGGGGCCGGGCGTGGCGCCGGGCGCCGGCTCCACCACCGCCTTCACCTCCTCGCCCCACTCGGCGTGCGGGATGCCGAAGACCGCGACGTCGCCGACCTTCGGATGCGTCAGCAGCACGTTCTCGATCTCGGCGGGATAGATGTTGGCGCCGCCCGAGATGATCATGTCGATCTTGCGGTCGCAGAGGAAGAGGTAGCCGTCCTCGTTCAGGTAGCCGACGTCGCCGACGGTGAAATAGAGCGAGTCGCCGACCGTCGCGCGGTTCTTCTTCGTCTTCTGCTCGTCGCCCTTGTACTCGAAGGACGCCGTCGGGCCGAGCTTCATGTAGACGGTGCCCTGCTGGCCCGTCGGCACCGGCTCGTTCTCGTCGTCGAGGATCTGGATGTCCGCGTTGGGCCACGGTCGGCCGACGGTGCCGGGGTACTTCATCCACTCCTGCGGCGTCACCAGGGTGCCGCCACCCTCCGTCGCGGCGTAGTACTCGTAGATCGAGTTGCCCCACCACTCGATCATGCGGCGCTTCACGTCGGGCGGGCAGGGCGCCGCGGCGTGGATCATGCAGCGCGTCGACGAGACGTCGTACTTGCGGCGCCGCTCCTCCGGCAGGAGGAGCAGGCGGTGGAACTGCGTCGGCACCATGTGGCTCGTCGTCACGCGGTGCTTCTGGATCAGGCGCAGCATCTCCTCGGCGTCCCACTTCTCCATCAGCACGACGGCGTGGCCGAGGTGCATGGAGGCGCCCGAGTAGACGAGCACGGCCGTGTGGTAGAGCGGCGAGCCGCAGATGTGGACGTTGTCGTCCTCGGGCTTGATGCCGAACATCTGCCAGACGACCGCCATCATCTGCGCGATGAGATCGGGCTCGACCTCCGCCGGCGCCAGCGGGCGCTTGACGCCCTTCGGCTTGCCCGTCGTGCCCGAGGTGTAGTTCATGACCGTGCCGGCGCTTCGCTGCGCGGGCATCGTGGTCGGCTGCTCGGCGACGAGATCCGAGAAGGGGCGGAAGCCCTCGACCTTCCCGATCGCGAAGCGCGCGTCCTTCGGGAAGTCGATCTCCTCGGCGGCCGTGCGGCAGACCTGCGCGATGCGCTCGTGGCCGATGAACGCCTTCGCGCCGGAGTCGGAGACGATGTAGGCGATCTCGGGTCCGGCGAGGTGCCAGTTGATCGGCGTGAGGTAGAAGCCGGCCTGCAGGCACGCGAGGTAGATCGCGTAGAACTCGCCGCAGTTCGGAAGTGCGACGGCGACGGCGTCGCCGCGCTGGAGGCCGAGCGCGCGCAATCCGTGCACGACCTGGTTGCAGAGCGCGAGCAGCTCGCCGCGCGTCCACTCGCGGCCCTCGGGATCGACGAGCGCCAGCTTGCCGGGATTGCGCTGCGCGTGGGACCAGAAGCCTTGGTCGGCCATGGGGGGCACCTCGGGATGCGGCGCGCTTGTCTGGCGCCTACAGGGCTGCGCATTCTAGCGGGATGACGCGCGTCTACAGCGTCGGGCACTCGAACCTCGCCGCGGACGCCTTCGCCGCGCTCCTGCGCGGCGCCGGCATCCGCACGCTCGCCGACGTGCGGCGCGTGCCGTTCTCGCGCCGCTTCCCGTGGTTCTCGCGCGACGCCCTCACAGCGTCACTGCAAGAAGCGGGGATCACTTACCGCTGGCTCGGCGACGGCCTCGGTGGGCGCCTCGAGCCGGCGGGCGCGCGCGACGACTCGCGCAACCGCGCGCTGCGCAGCGCGCCGCTGCGCGCCTACGCCGACGCGCAGGAGACGCCGGCCTTCCAGCGCGATCTCGCTGCGTTGCTCGAGCTGGCTGCGCGCGCGCCGACGGCGGTGATGTGCGCCGAGCGCGACTGGCGCCAGTGCCATCGCCAGATCCTCGCCGACGTGCTCGTCGCGCGCGGGACCCGGGTCGTGCATCTCTCGCCGATCGCAGCGCCCGAGCCGCACGCGCTGGCGCCGTCGGCGCGGATCGAAGGGGAACTCGTGACCTATCCCTCTTTGCTCTGATCCGCCTTGGACCAACCCTTCGCGTGCGGCGCCATGAAGACGACGCGCAGCTTCATCGACTCGTGCAGCCAGCGCCCGCCCTCGCGCACGTAACGGTCGTCCTCGACGCCGGCCATCCACATGGGCGTGCCGTCCGTCGCCGTGCAGGGCGCGAGGATGTCCCAGGTGCCGTGCGCGCGATCGCCGTCGACCTCGATGTGCGGCTTCACGAAGAAGTGCCACGAGAAGCGCAGGGTCGGCGCGAGGAAGCGCCGGCGGATCGCCTCGCGGCCGCGGCACTCGCCGAGCCCCGCGCCGCCGTCCCACACCGCGTCCTCGCTGAAGAGATCCGCGATCTGTGTCGCGAGCTTCTCGAGCTCGTCGGCGCCCTTCGGTCCCTTGCGGTCGTAGCGCAGGTCGACGAGCTGTCCGTAGCGCGCCTTGAGGCGCTGGATCGCGTCGACGTCCTCCGCCGCGCGCACGCGGCGCTCGAGCGCCTCGACGCGCTTCTCGAGCTCCGTGCCCATGTCAGATCCTCCTTCCCGTGCCCTTCCAGTAGGGCTCGCGCAGCAGGCGCTTGTAGAGCTTGCCGGTCGGATGGCGCGGCAGGCTCTCGACGAAGTCGACGGAGCGCGGCGCCTTGTAGCCGGCCAGGCGCTCGCGACAGTAGGCCACGAGCTGCTCCTCGAGCGCGGCGCCGGCCGCGTGTCCCGGCGCGAGCTGCACGGCGGCCTTCACCGACTCGCCGAACTCCTCGTCGGGGATGCCGAACACCGCGGCATCGAGCACGGCGGGGTGATCGCAGAGCACGCCCTCGATCTCCGCCGGATAGATGTTCACGCCGCCCGAGATGATCATGTCGATCTTGCGATCGCAGAGGAAGAGGTAGCCGTCGGCGTCGACGTAGCCGACGTCGCCCGTCGTGAAGACGCCCGGCTCGAGATGGGCGGCCTTCGTCTTCTCCGGATCCTTGTGATACTCGAAATCGCTCCCCATGCGGTTGCGGAAGTAGATCTGCCCTTCCTCGCCGGGATCCGCCGCCGAGCCGTCGTCGCGCACGATGCGCAGCTCGATGGCATCCGTCGGCCGTCCGACGCTGCCGGGCCGCGCGAGCCACTCCTCCGACGTGATGCGCGTGACGATCGCGCCCTCGGTCGAGCCGTAGTACTCGGAGATCTTCGGCCCCCACCACTCGATCATGCGGCGCTTCACGTCGGGCGGGCAGGGCGCCGCGCCGTGCCACGCGACCTTCAGGCTCGAGCCGTCGAAGCGCGCGCGCTCCGCGTCGTCGAGGCGGAGCAGGCGCACGAACTGCGTCGGCACGAGGTGCAGGTTGGTGACGTGGTGGCGGTCGATCAGCGCGAGCGTCTCGCCGGCATCGAAGCGGTGTCGCATGACGACGCTCTGGCCGGCGAGCAGCGGCAGGAACGAGAAGGCCCATTGGGCCGAGTGATAGGCGGGGCCGATCAACAGCGCGGTGCCGCCGGCCGGCAGGCCGAGGGTGCCGGTGATGGCGGCGCCGACGAGCCGGATGAGGCCCGGCGGCGAGCCGACCGTGAAGATCGTGCTCTTCACGCCCTTCGGGCGGCCCGTCGTGCCCGACGTGTAGAACATCGGGCCGCCGAGTCCGGCGTCGCCCGCCGGACCGCTCGGCGCCGCGGCGAGCAGGCTCTCGTACTCGGCGAAGCCCGGCGCGGCGGCGCCGATCATCACGCGCGCGCGCAGCGCGGGGCAGTCGTCGCGCGCGACGGAAGCCGCCGCGAGCTCGGCGAAGCGCGCGTCCGCGACGAGCCCCGCGGCGTCGGAGTTCTGGAGCACGTACGCGATCTCTTCGGGCGCCCAGTGCCAGTTGACCGGCACGTAGCGCCAGCTCCCGTGCGCGCATGCCGCCATCAGCTCGAAGAGCTCGCGCCGGTTGCCGACCAGCAGGGCGAGCGTGTCGCCCGAGCGCAGGCCCGCCGCGCGCAGCGCGTGGATGGCGCGGTCGACGCGGGCATCGAGCTCACGCCAGGAGGTCTCGCCGCGCTCGTCGATCAGAGCGGGCGCAGCGCCGAGGCGTTCGGCGTAGGGCGCGAGCACTTCGGCCATCGTGGGTCCTCCGGGCGCGCCAGAATACCCGCATCTCCGTCGGAACGGCCCCCTTCGGCCCTTGCCTCGGGCGCTGGAACGTGTTGCAATCGCGCCCCGTTTCATTCCCGATCCAAGGAGAAATCCGTCATGAAGGCAGCGGTCCTCTGGGAGCTCGGCAAGGATCTCGAAGTGCGCAGCGACGTCGGCGTGACCGGCCTCGGCGCGACCGACGTGCACGTGAAGATGGTGTCGAGCGGCGTCTGCCACTCCGACGTCTCCGTGCAGAACGGCACGATCCCGCTCGGGCTGCCCGCCGTGCTCGGCCACGAGGGCGCGGGCATCGTGCAGGAAGTCGGCAAGGGCGTGACGACGCTCGTGCCCGGCGACCACGTGATCCTCTCCTTCACGCCGGCGTGTCGCGTCTGCCGCTCCTGCTTGCGCGGCCAGTCGTATCTGTGCGAGACGACGTTCGCGATGATGATGACGCCGCACTTCAAGGTCGGGGACAAGACGATCGGCGGCATGACCGGCTGCGGCACCTTCGCGCAGGAGATGATCATCCCCGAGGCGGCGGCCATCAAAGTCGACAACGACATCCCGCTGAACGTCGTGTCGCTGATCGGCTGCGGCGTGACGACGGGCGTCGGCGCGGCGATCAACACCGCGCAGATCAAGCCGGGCTCGTCGGTCTGCGTGATCGGCTGCGGCGGCGTCGGCATCGCGGCGATCCAGGGCGCGCGCATCGCGGGCGCGGCCGAGATCGTGGCCGTCGACACCCTGCCGAAGAAGCTCGAGATGGCGAAGAAGTTCGGCGCGACGCACGGCGTGCAGCCGAAGGATCTCGAGGACGCCAAGAAGACGATCACGGGCGGGGAGGGCTTCGACTACGCGCTCGAGTGCGTCGGCCATCCGCAGACGATCCGCGCGACCTACGACGCGGTCCGCCGCGGCGGCACCGCGGTAATCGTCGGCGTGGGCCGCATGGACCAGAAGATCGAGTTCAGCGCGTTCGAGTTCTTCTACGCCGACAAGATCCTGCGCGGCTCGATGTACGGCTCGGCGAACGTGCGCACCGACTTCCCGAAGCTGCTGCGCCTCTGGAAGTCCGGGAAGCTGGATCTCGAGGGCATGATCAGCCGGCGCATCAAGCTGGACGAGATCAACGACGCCTTCCGCGCCATGCAGGCCGGTGAGGTGATCCGCTCGGTGATCGACTACAACTAGCGAGTGTCGATCGCTCGTTCGGTAGCGACGTAGCCATGCCGAATATTCGATGGCTGCTCGCGCTGATCACCCGGTTTCAGCGCTGGTTGTATCTCCGCACGAACGGCGCCATCGGCGCGTCGATCTTCGGCATCACCATGCTGCTGCTGACGACCATCGGTCGGAAGAGCGGTCGCGAGATCCAGATCCCGCTGCTCTACATCCGGGACGGCGAGCGGCTGGTGTTGATCGCCTCCAACGCCGGCGACTCGAAGCATCCGAGCTGGTGGCGCAACCTCCAGGCGAACCCGCGCGCGCGCGTGCAGGTCGGCGCGGAGTGCTTCGATGTGATCGCCCATACGGCCGACGCGGCCGAGCGCGCGCGCCTGTGGCCGCGCCTGCTCGCGAACTACCGCGACTTCGCGCGCTACGAGCGCAACACGGCGGGGTCGCGCGAGATCCCCGTGGTGGTGCTGGAGCGCGCGCCCGGGGCATGAGCGCGCAGGGGCTCGGCCGGCTGGTCGATCTCGCCTTGCAGCTCGAGGCGGACTCGCAGCGGCCGGCCGGCGAGCTCCGGCGCCGCGACCGCGCGCTCGGCCAGGAGCTCGCGCGCGCGGGCGTGCGCGACGACGCGGTGGTCGCGGCGTGGCTCGCGCGCGTGCGGCCCGAGACGCGCGACGGCGCCGGCGCGCGCAGCGCGCGCGCGCTGCGCGGCCTCTCGGCACTGCTCGCCGTCTTCGGCGCCATGCTCGGCTCGGGCGCCGCGGGCGCGCTCTTCTACTACGACGGCACGCATCCCGTGAACGTCGTGCGCGTGATCGGCGTCTTCGTCGGGCTCCAGCTGCTGCTGCTCGCCGGCACCGCGCTGCTCTGGCTGCCGCCGCGCTGGCTGCACCGGCTGCCCGGCCTCGAGATCCTGCACGACGTCCTCGCGCTCGCGAGCCCCGGGCGCTGGCTGCGCGCGCTCTCCCGCCTGCTGCCCGCCGCGCAGCGCGACGCCGCCGGCCGCTTCGGCGCGATCGCCGTGCGCCACCGGCGCCTGTACGGCGAGGTCGAGCGCTGGACCTGGCTCAGCGCGTCGCAGCTCTTCGGCGTCTCGTTCCACACCGGCGCGCTCGCGAGCGCGCTCGCGCTGGTCACCCTGACCGACCTGGCCTTCGGCTGGTCGACGACGCTCTCGGTCGAGCCGCGCGCGCTCGAGCGCGTCACGCACACGCTCGCGTTGCCCTGGGCCGCCTGGCTGCCGGACGCGGTGCCCTCGGCCGAGCTGATCGAGACGACCCAGTACTTCCGCGGCAGCGACCCTACGCGCGCGCGCGGCGGAGATCACACGCGCCAGGATCCGATGCACAGCGCGCCGTGGTGGCGCTTCTGCGCGGCGTGCATGGTCACCTACGGCCTGCTGCCGCGGCTCGTGCTCTTCACGATCGCGCGCTGGAAGTTCCGCGGCGCCGTACGCCGCGCCTTCGCGCGTCAGCCCGCCGTGCTGGCGCTGCGCGACCGGCTCGAGCACAGCCTGGTCGAGACGGAGGCGGAGAATGCGGAGGCGCCGCCGGCACCGCGCGCGCAGGGCGTGGGCCCCGCGGCGCCGCCGCCCGCGCGCGGCACCCATTGCGCCGCGCTCGCGTGGTCGGGCTTTCCGCTCGATGTCGACGCGTCGCTCCGCTGCGTGGGTCTCGTCGCGGATGCGCAGCTCCGCGCCGGCGACGGCGCGCTCGCGGACGACGCCGCCGCGATCGAGGCACTGCGCCGGCGCCCGGCGGGCGAGGTCGTCGCGGTGCTGGTGAAGGCGTGGGAGCCGCCGCTGCTCGAGCTCGCGGACTTCCTGCACGAGCTGCGCGCGGCGCTCGGCGACGGCCGTGTCGTCGCGTTGGTGCCGCTCGCGCAGGATGCGTCCGGGCAGCCCGCGCTGCCCTCCGCGTCCGCGCTCGGGCCGTGGCGCAACGCGGTGCTCCAGAGCGGCGATCCCTGGCTCGCGCTCCACGCGCCGGAGCGCGACCGGTGAGCGACAGCGTCCCGACCTTCGCCGTCGTCGGCCACCCGAACAAGGGCAAGTCGAGCATCGTCTCGACGCTCGCCCACGACGACTCGGTGCGCATCGCGCCCGATCCCGGCACCACGCGCGTGTGCCGGAAGTATCCGATGAAGCTGGACGGGCGCGTGCAGTACGTGCTGGTCGACACGCCGGGCTTCCAGCGCGCGCGCAAGGCGCTCGCCTGGATGCGCGAGCGCGAGACGCGCGCGGATCTCCACCGCGCGGTGGTCGAGTCCTTCGTGGCGGCCGAGCGCGGCAGCGGGCGCTTCGACGACGAGGTCGAGCTGCTGACGCCCGTGCTCGAGGGCGCCGGAATCCTCTACGTCGTCGACGGCTCCGTCCCGTACGGACCCGAGTACGAGCCCGAGATGGAGATCCTGCGCTGGACGGGCGAGCCCTCGATGGCGCTGATCAATCCGATCGGGAAGGCCGATCACATCGCGTCGTGGCGCGCGGCGCTCTCGCAGTACTTCAAGATCGTCAGGGTTTTCGATGCCTTGACGGCGCCCTTCGAGAAGCGGCTCGAGCTGCTCCAGGCCTTCGGTGCCTTGCGCGAGAGCTGGCGGGCGCCGCTCGAGGAGGCCGTGCGGGCGCTGATGCAGGAGCGGGTGCGGGTGCGGGAGCGCGTCTCCAGACTCGTCGCGGAGCTGCTCGTGGACGCGCTGACCCTCTCCGTCTCGAAGGCGCTGCCGGACGGCGCCGACCCGCGCGAGTTCGAGGCCGCGCTCGAGCGCGAGTACCACGACGCGCTCCGCAAGCGCGAGCGGGACGCGCGCCGGCAGGTCGAGGAGGCCTACGGCCACGGCGAGATCGAGCGGCGCGAAGACGGCTTCGATCTCTCCGACCCGGATCTCTTCTCGGTCGAGCACTGGGTGCTGTGGGGATTGCGGCGCCGGCAGCTCGTCGCGAGCGGCGCGGTCGGCGGCGCGCTCGCGGGCGGCGCGCTGGACGCGGCCGTCGGCGGCGCGTCGCTCATGCTCGGCGCGCTCTTCGGCGCGGCCGCGGGAGGCGCCGCGGCGCTGTGGTCGAGCCTGCGCCTCGAGACCGCCCGCATCCAGGGCCTGCCGCTCGGCGGACGCGAGCTGCGCTGCGGGCCGACCCGCAACCGCAATCTGCCCTGGGTGCTGCTCGGCCGCGCGCTCCATCACAACGCGCGTCTCGCGGGACGCACGCACGCCGACCGCGGCGCGCTCGAGCTCGAATCCGCGGGCGGGCCGAGCTGGGCCGAGCGCATCGAGAGCTCGCGGCGCGCCGCGCTCGAGCGCATCTTCGGGAGGCTGCGCGACGGCGACACCGACCCCGCGCTGACCGAGGATCTGGCGCAGCTGCTCGAGCCGATCGTCGCGCAGGCCGACGTCGCGCCGGGCGTAGCGCAGGAAGGCTGATGGAAGCGTCGCAGTGGCTCCCGAGCGTCCGCGCGCTCGCCGACGGCGAAGAGGCGTATCTGCGCGCGCTGGAGGCGGCCGCGCCTTTCGATCCCGTCGCCTACGCGCAGGCGCTCGATCTGCACCGCCTGATGCCGTGGGTGGAGCCGGCCGTGCTGTGCGACGCCGGGCGCGCGCGGCTGCCGGCGGCGCTGGTCGAAGCGGTCGCGGCGGGGGCCGACACGCGCCAGCGTCGTCACGACGACCTCGTGCGGGAGACGCTCGAGGTCGAGGACGCGTACGCGCGCGCCGGCATCCCGTGCCGTCACCTGAAGGGCCTCTACTTCGGCCGGCGCTTCTTCGGGAATCCGCGCCGCCGCCACCAGCGCGACGTCGACGTGCTCGTGCGCGAGCGCGATCGCGACGGCGCGCTCGAGGCGCTCGAGCGGATCGGCTACGTGCGCGAGGCGGGAGAGATCAAGGAAGGCGTGGTGCGCTGGGGCATGCAGCGCGGCTACGCCCAGGTCGACGTGCACTGGAATCTGCGGCGGCGCGCGCGCCGCCGCGTCGACGGCGAGGACCTGCTCGCCGATCCCGTCTCCTTCGAGCTCGGCGGGCGCACGCTCGCGACCCTGCCGGACGACGCGACGCTCACGTTCCTGCTGCTCTCGCTCTGCGGCGACCTGCGGCGCGGCGCGTGTCGCGCGCGCCACCTGGTCGACCTCCATCTGGTGCTGCGCGGGCTCGGGCCGGGCTTCGATCCGGAGGCCTTCCTCGCGCGGCGCAAGCGGCAGGCGCTGGCGATGCCGTGCCTCAACGTGCTGGCCGTCTTCCTCTCGCTGTGGGGCGCCGCACAGGAGTTCCCCGCGCTCGCGGCGGCGGTGCTGCGCCGTCGCCGCCACGTGCAGATCCGCGGCGTGGACGACGCGCTCGGTCTGCTCACGCGCCCGGGCGGTGGCGAGGAGAGCCGGCGCTGGTTCCGGCGCGCCTATCCCTACAACCGCATCGACACCTGGGCCCGCAGGCTCACGATCGATCTCCCCTATCACGCGATGCGGCTGCTGCCGTCGCAGCGCTTCCGGCTCGACGAGGGCATCTCGTGAAGCGCGCCTGTCCCGCCTGGTACTACGAGGACAACGTCTTCCACCGTGTGGAGCGCATGGACTGGGCGCATCGCCCGATCGTCGCGCTCGCGTGCAGGACCCTGCGCCCGCTCGGCGGCGGAGCCGCGATCGATCTCGGCTGCGGGAACGGCGCGCTGCTCGCGAAGATCCACCGGCTGGCGCCGCACGTGACGCCGTACGGCATCGATCGCGAGCCGCAGCGCATCGCGCACGCGCGCGCGCTGCTGCCCGCCTTCGCCGCGAACTTCTTCGAGGCGGACCTCGGCGCGCATCCGCTGCTCGACAGCGAGCGGCGCTTCGCGCTCGCCATCCTGTCGCCGCGCCGCCTCGAGCAGGCGACCCCTGCCGGGGGCGAGCGGCTGCGCGCTTGGCTGCGCGCGCGCTGCGAGCGCGTGCTGCTCTACGTGTACGGGAAGGCGCGCACGGAGCACGGGGATCTCGGCGGCTTCGCACAGGTGATGGGGCTCGAGGTGGATCCGCGCGACGCCGGCCGGCGCGCGGCGCTGCTGCGGCGCTGGTGATCCGCCCCCGGCGCGCCTGGCAGGCTAGGGCGCCGGCGCGCGCAGGTTGCGCGCGGTGTCGGCGAGGCGCTGGCGATCGTCCATCCAGCGCAGCACAGGCTCCGGATAGAAGCTCTTGATGGCGAGGTCGTAGACGAGGCGGCCGCGCGCGGAGAGCGCGACCCGATCTCCCTCGTCCTCGACGATGCCGGCGCGCAGCAGCTTCCGGAGCGGCGTGGCGAAGTCGTCGTCGAAGCGGCTGCCGAAGGCGCGCTCGTACTCCGCGCGCTCGAGCGCGCGGCCGTCGCCGAGCGTCAAGGTGAGGTAGCGGAGCCGCCGCTCACCGGCGTCGAGCGTGCGCACCTCGTCGACCGGGCTCTCGCCGCGCTCGATCTGCTCGAGGTACTCGCCGTACTGCTTGCGATTCCGGTAGATCGTGGCGCCGAGTCGCGAGCGCGCGCTGACGCCGACGCTGTACTGGTTGCCCCAGCTGGTGTCGTCGCGGAAGCGGCGCGCCGCGTCCGCAGCGGTCGCCGGGTCGCGGCGCTGGAAGGTGTGCCAGCGCGATTGGCGGAAGCCGCATGCCTCGGCGACGTCGCGCGCAATCTCGCGCCAGCGGACCACGCGCATCAGGTCGAGGCGCGCCTCGCGCGGGATCTTGCGCGCGATCGCCGTGTGCTCGTTGACGCGCAGGTTGTAGCAGGTGATCGAGTGCACCCCGAGGCTGGCGATCGCCTCGAAATCCGCGCGGAAGCCCGCGTGCGTCTGCTGCGGCAGGCCGTAGATCAGGTCGGCGTTGACGAAGAGTCCGGCGCCGACCACGAGCCCGATCGCCTCGCGCACCCGGCCGAGATCGTGACGGCGATGCGTCGCTTCCAGCACGGGGCCCTCGTTGGTCTGCACGCCCATGCTGACCCGCTCGATGCCGTGGCGGAGCAACGCGCGCACGTGGCCTTCCGAGACCGATTCGGGCGAGCACTCGACCGTGCTGACCTGCTCGCCGCGCACGGCGCGCGCGAAGATGCTCTCGAGCAGCCGGTCGAGCAGGTCGGGAGGCAGGGTGCTCGGCGTCCCGCCTCCGACGTAGAGCTGGGTGAGCGGCGTGCCGGGCGGGATCGCTGCGAGCTCGCGCTCGAGCGCCGCCACGTAGCGGCTCATCTCGGCGTGGTCCGGGACCGCGCGCGTGGCGTAGAAGCAGAACGTGCACTTGTAGTTGCAGTAGGGGACGTGCGCGTAGATGCCGAGCGGCCCTGTGGGCGGGACGCCCCGTTCCGTTCCGGCTGCGGCGTCGAACACCGGCGCCGACATCGGGTAGATGTTGGGCGGCGCGTAGCTCACCTGGGCGAGCTCCCCGACCACGCTGAAGAGACCTTCGATGTCCGAGTCCGAGAGCGGTCGCGAATCGAGGCTCACGCGGCTCCCCCCCTGTTGTCGAACGCGGGCAAAACGGCGTTCGAGCGAGGAATGCGCCCGAAAACTGTGCGCGCACGCTAGCCGCCCTCTGCGGCTTCTGGTAGGCGTATCGCGCCTCGGCTCGTCTGCCTCGACGCGTACGTGGCGATCTCGGGTTGGAGCCGATCGACTGGCACGTACGCTGACACTCCTGTGCGCCGCGATGCCCTTCGGCTACGGGCCGGCGGCGAAGCTCGTGGCGCTGGCGCGACGTCTCCAGGGCGACGTGCGCCTCGTGTTCGTGGGCGAGGGCTCGACGCTCGAGCTGGTGTCGCGCACGACGGGTGTCTTCGATGCGGTGGTCGCCGGGAATCCGGCGGGCGACGCCGCCGCGCCCTGGCTGCGCAAGGCCGACGCCGTGCTCACGATCATGGACCGCGACGCGGGCGACGCGGCGGCGCGCGCGTCGAAGCCGCTCTTCGCCGTCGACAGCCTGTTGTGGATGCGCCCCGAAGTTCCGGCGGCGCTGCGCGGCGCGCGCATCTACTGGGCGCAGCGTCTTCCCGATGCCGCTCCTTGTGACTACGAGCCGCGCCCGAGCTGGGTCGGGCCGCTGGTGGCGCCGCGGCGCGGGGCGCCGCGCCCGCGCCGGGGGCTGGTCGTGAATCTCGGCGGCAGCCGCGCGCCGGACGACCGCCGTCGCCTCTTCGGCGCCTACGCGCGGATCGCGCTGCGCGCCGTCCTCGCGGCGGGCCTGGCCTCGCGCTTCGGCCGCATCGACGTGATCGGCGGCGAGCAGGCGATCGCGGCGCTGGCGGAAGAGCCCGCCGATCCGCGGGTCGAGCTCGGGACGCTCGCGCCCGACGACGCGCGCGAGCGCATGGCCGGCGCGGCCGCGCTGCTGACGGCGCCCGGCCTCACCACGACGCTCGAGGCCTTCCTCGACCGCACGCCGACGTGGTTCCTGCCGCCGCAGAACTACAGCCAGTGGTGCGGCCTACGCAGGCTGCGCGCCTGGGGCGTCGCCGAGGGCGCGCTCCATTGGGAGGATCTCCCGGGCGCGCCGCGGCTCGCGGAGCGCATGCCGCAGGACGCGCACGCGCGGATCGCGCCGCCCGCGATCGAAGCGGCCTGTGCGGACGCCGACGTGGCGGCGCGCCTGTGCGCGTCTCTGCGGCGAGTCGGCGATGACCCCGACGAACGGATCGCTGCGCAGAGCGCGTTCTTCGCCTCGCTCGGATCGTCCGGACTCGACGAGGTCGCGTCCGCCCTGCGGTGTTTCTTCGCGAGCGACGAGATGCGGAGCCGCGACCCGGAAGCCCTTTTTCAGCAGCCAATGCCAAGGAGCCCAGCATGGACATCGTGAGGATCTCGCTCTTACGCGGCGTCTGTCAGACGCCGGCCTACGTCGCCGCGGAGCGCGGCCTGTTCGCCGATGCGGACCTCGAGGCCCGCATCGACATCGCCCCGACCGCGTGGGTCGTGCCGCAGCGCCTGGCCGCCGGCTCGCTCGACTTCGCGGTGCTGCCGTGGACGCGCGTCGCGGCGGCGGCTGCGGAGGGCGAGGACATGATCGCGGTGTGCGGCAGCGGCTGCGAAGAGGTCGCCCTCGTGCTGCGGCCCGGCATCGAGATGTCCGACGTGCGCAGCGTCGCCGTGCCGCACGAGGGCGGCATGAAGGACCTGACGGCCGCGGGGCTGATGAGCGAGCTGAACGCCGAGACCACGATCCGGCTGCCGTCGGGCGACGGCGCGATCATCGCGTTCATCGGCGGCGCCGACGCCGCCGTGATGGTCGAGCCGTACGCCACCTTGCTCGAGATGCGCGGGCTCGGGAAGATCGTGCGCCGCACCGGCGACGTCTGGCCGGGCGCGCCGGGCTGCAGCCTCGCGACCTCACGCAAGATCCTTCGCGAGCGGCCGGACTACGTGCGCAGGGTCGTCGCCGCTTTCTACGCGGGCGCGCAGCGCGTGCACGCGCAGCCGGACGACGCCGCCGAGATCGCCGAGCGTTACATCGGCGTGGGCCGCGAGTTCTGCCGCCGCGCCTTCGACGCGAACCGCCCGAACGTGCGCGCGCTGCACAACACCGAGGCCATGGACCACGTGCTCGAGCTGATGCTCGAGCTCGGGTACCTGACCGAGAAGCCGAAGGACTTCACGGACCTTCGCTTCATCGACGAGCTGCTCTCGGGTCGTTAGTCAAGACAGCTCGGCGCGCAGCGCGGCGAGCAGATCCGTCTCGTAGGCCCGCGGGCCGAGGCGGCACTCGAACGCCGGCACGCGCGACGCGAGCCGGCGGCAGGCGTCGCGCTCGGCGCCGGCCGGCACGATCTCGCGCCGCCGAGCCGGGCTGAAGAGCGCCGACAGCCGCGTCGGGTGCGACGGCTTCATCAAGGAGCGGGCGAGGCGGGTCTGTGCGCCTGCGGCGGTGAGGCGGCGGAGCGCGAGGCTGCCGGTGCGCGGGTCGATGCGCGGGAAGAGCAGGGCGCGCACGGGCGCCGCGCCCCGCATCGGCGCGCCGAGCAGGTCGCAGAACTGCGCGGGGCTGAGCCCGGGCCGGTCGAAGCCCGGCGCGGCGCGCGGCCTCGGACGCGCCACGCCGGGCGCGCACTCCGCGAGCGTGCGGCTGCGGTCGTAGCGCGCGCGCTCGTAGTCGCGGCGAAGCGAAGGGAAGAGCCGCAGGGTGCCGTCGCGCAGCATCACGATCGTCGGCATGGCCGTCGCCGTCGGACGGCCCGCGACGTCGACGTAGAGCCGGTCGTTCGAGACGAAGGCGCCGCCGCAGGCGAGCGCGTGGACGAGCAGGCTGCTCTTGCCCGCGCGCTTCGGTCCGCAGATCAGCACGGCGCCGCCGCGATGTGCGAAGGCCGAGGCGTGCACCGGCAGGCGTCCGCTGCGGAGCTGCGCCGAGACCGCGAGCTCGCGCAGCACGCGCATCAGCGCGACGCGCGGCTTGTCGCCCGCGTGGCGCGCGGCGACGACCACGGTGCGGGCGTCGTCGTCGACGCCGAGGAAGACCGCGTTGCCGCGGTCGTGCGCCCAGGTGAGCCCCTGCGCGTCGCGCACGACGGCGTGACGCGAGAAGCTGCCGTCGTAGCCGAAGCCCTCGAGCTCGCGCGGCGGCGCGGCGCGCAGTCTCCTCCGCAGCGATGCGTGCAGAGCGGGCGCCACCGTGAACACCGCGCGGTGGTGGGCCCTGCGCGACGGCGGCCCGGGCTGGAACGCAGGCGCCAGGAACTCGGCGAGCCAGGCGAGGCTCGGCGCATCGTCGGACACGACCTCGATCGACACGGGCCCGTGCCGCAGCTGGATCCGCGCGTGCGCGCCGGAGGCGTGCGGGAGCTCAGGCGACAAGGCCGGCCAGCTCGCCGAGCGGGAGCTCGACGTTGCCCGAGCGTTCGCGCACGCGATACGCGGCCGAGCGCACCGCCGCCGAGATGCGCCAGAAGGGCTCGTCGGCGAGGAAGCGCGAGGGGTCGGCGTGGCGCCGGTAGCCGCGCAGGAAGCGCTCGCGGAGGGCGCCGTCGAGCGGCCAGCGGTTGAAGGCGAAGCCCGGGTCGACCTCCAGCAGGTGCGGGCGCACGGTGGTGTTGTCCACGCAGCGCACCCGGCCCGCGTCGACGACGAGGTTGTCCGGGTGGAAGTCGCCGTGATAGAGGCCCCAGCGCGCCGACTGGGGGCGCAGCGCGCGAAGCCTCGAGGCGACGCGCTCGGCCTCGGCGCCGTCGAGGTGCGCGCCCGCGCGGATCTCCGCGATCCAGGCGACGCAGTCGTCCCACCAGGCGACGAGGCGCGGATCGCTCGCGGCGATCTCCTCGCAGGGAAGCGCGCCGTGGCAGGCGCCGAGCAGCGCGCCGGCCTGCTCCGCGCCGTCGGGGTCGCGTGCGTCGAGCGGCGCGCCCTCGACCCACTCCTCGAGCGTGGCGGTGTCGTGTGCGCCGCGCAGCGCGGCGTAGCCGTGCGGCGCGACGAACGGGATCCAGCGCGCCATGCGCTGCGCGACCTCGGGTGTGCGATGCGTGCGGCCCTTCGCGAGCGCGCCGCCGCTGAGCTCGAGCCGGAACGTGCGGCGCGTACCCTCGCGACGGCCGAGCGACGTCACCTCTTCGGCGCGCGCGACCGTCAGCCGCTCGCGCGCGAGCAGCGCGCAGAGAGGATCCGGCAGCGCGGGCGTCACAGGGCGCGCATTGTCGGAGGGCGCGCGACCCGCGGCAACCCTCGGAATTCAGGCGTCGGCGGCGGCGGCCGGCTCCGTGCGCTCGCCCTGGATCCAGCGGAAGGGCGGATTCTCGAGCCAGCTCTCGAAGACCTGCGTCGGGGCGGGCTTGCCGAAGAGGAAGCCCTGCATGCGGCTGCAGCCGTACGAGCCGAGCAGCAGGAGCTGCTCGAGCGTCTCGACGCCCTCGGCGATCGTGGTGAGATTCAGGCCCGCCGCCAGCTGCACGATCGTCTGCGTGATCGTCGCGTCGGCGGGGTCGGTCGTCAGCGCGCGCACGAACGACTGGTCGATCTTCAGCACGTCGATCGGCAGGCGCTTCAGGTACGCGAGCGACGAGTAGCCCGTGCCGAAGTCGTCGATCGCCAGGCGCACGCCGAGGTCCTTCAGGCGGCGCAGGGTGTTGACGGTCACCTCGACGTCGCGGAGCAGGCTGCTCTCGGTGATCTCGAGCTCGAGCGAGATCGGCGCGAGGCCGCTCTGCTCGAGCGCGCTCTTCACGACGTCGGCCAGACCCGGCTCGAGGAACTGCTGCGAGGAGACGTTCACCGAGACGCGCAGGCCCCGGTGGCCCTCGCGGTTCCAGCGCGCGTTCTGGTCGCAGGCGCTGCGCAGGATCCAGTCGCCGATCGGGACGATCAGGCCGGTCTCCTCGGCGATCGGCAGGAAGTGGCCGGGCGACACCAGGCCGAGCTCGGGGTGCTTCCAGCGCAGCAGCGCCTCGGCGCCGATGATGCGGCCCCGCGTGAGATCGAACTGCGGCTGGTAGTGGACCACGAACTCGTTCTGGTCGAGCGCCGTGCGCAGGCGGTCCTCCAGCGCGACGCGGCGCTGGATCGCGGCGTTCATGTCCTCGGTGTAGAAATCGAAGCGGGCGCCGCCGCGTTGCTTGGCGTGGTACATCGCCGTGTCGGAGCGCTTGAGCAGCGCCTCGGCGTCCTGCGCGTCGCGCGGGAAGGTGGCGATGCCGATGCTGCAGCGGATGGTGGTGCTCTGCTGCCGGAACTGCAGCGGCTCGCCGAGCGCGGCGACGATCTTGCGCGCGACGGTCGCGGCGTCGAGCTCGTTGCCGAGGTTGGTCAGCAGCACGGCGAACTCGTCGCCGCCGAGGCGCGCGGCGGTGTCGGTCTCGCGCAGGCACGAGGCGATGCGCCGCGCGATCCCGCGCAGCAGTCCGTCGCCGACGGCGTGGCCGAGCGTGTCGTTGATCGACTTGAAGCCGTCGAGGTCGACGAAGAGCACGGCGAGCTTCTGGCGGCCGCGCCGCGCCGCGGCGACCGCCTGGGCGAGGCGGTCGTGGAAGAGCGAGCGGTTCGCGAGACCGGTGAGCTGGTCGTGCGTCGCGAGGTGGCGCGCTCGCTCCCGCGCGGTGTTGAGCTGGAGGATCATGCGGTGGCTCTCGAGCGCGGCGCCGAGCGTGGTGACGAGCAGGCGCGGGCTCGTCTCGGCGCGGACGAGGTAGCCGCGCGCGCCGTTCTGGAGCGCTTTCAGCGCGACGGCTTCGTCGTCGACGTCGGAGAGCACGACGATCGGCAGCAGCGGCGCCGAGAGGCGCGCGCGCGCGAGCCCGCCGAGCCGCGGCGCGTCGCTCGCGTCGAGCAGCAGCAGCATCACGTCGACGTTGCGCGATTCGGCGTGGGCGAGCGCGTCGGCGAGATCGGCGCAGTGCGAGAGCTCGAAGGCGATCGAGCGCGAGGCGGCGAGCAGCTCGCGGACCTGGCGCGCGTCCGCCTCCGACCCGCCCACGAAGAGCACGCGGATGTGGGCGGACTGGCTCGGTGAATCGGCAGCGGACACGGGTTCTCCAGGCCCCGGCGCACGCGCGTTGCGGGTGAAACGCGTATCGGCGCGGAGACGGGGCCGCTTGACGCCGCGAGGTGTCTCCCGACGGACCGGCAACGCCGGCGACCAGGGCCGCGCCGCGTCGCGGCTATCGCCCGATCTCGAAATCGAGCACCAGGGCGTCGAAGCGCCCGAAGCGGGCCTCCCCCTCGATCTCCTGGCTGCCGTCCGGCGCCTGGACGCGGATCCGGTAGGGCGCGCGCTCGATGCCGTCGCGACAGCGCTCGGGGAAGTCGACCCCGATCCGGTAGCGGCCCGGAGGCGGCGCCGGCCAGCGCACGACCTCGACCCGCGGCGCGGGGTCGTCGCAGCGGAGGTCGCGCACGTGCTCGCCGCCGCTCCGCACCGGCGTGTTGGCGAAGTAGGCCGTCTCGTGGGCCGGGTCGGAGACGTAGAGATCGAGGTCGGCGTCGGCGCCGAAGACGAGCTCGACGACGAGGGCGCCCGGCGCAGGCGCGGCGGCGGGAACGGCCGGCGGATCCGCGGCGGGCGCGCTCGCGCATGCGAGCCACGCGACGGCCGCCGCCAGCGCTGACCGCGCCGTGGCCACCGCGATACGATCGCGCGCATCGCCCCGTGCGGAGGGTTCCATGGACGCAGGGATGCGCGCGCTCATCACCTCGCTCGTTCCCGGGATCGCGGGGGCCGCGATTCTATCGCTGGGGCTCGCGGCGTCCGCGCAGACCTTCGAGGGAAACGTGCGCGGACCCGACGGCGCGCCCGTCGTCGGCGCGATGCTGACCGTGGGGCGCGGCGACCCCGAGCACACCGTCACCGTGTGGAGCGACGACGCGGGGCGCTTCCGCACGCCGGCGCTCGCGGGCGAAGGCGCGACGTCGCTGCGCGCGCGCCGCATCGGCTGGAAGGATCTCGTCGTCGCGGAGCCGTCGGCGTCGGCGCGGCTCGATCTCGTGCTGGAGCCCGAGGGCGATCCCGCCGCCGTCGCGGCGCAGCTCCCGGCGAATCGCTGGTACGAGCTGGTGCTCGCGCGCGTCGATGATCCCGCGCAGCGCGAGGAGCTGAAGCGCCAGTGCACCTACTGCCACCAGCAGGGCAGCGCGGCGACGCGCAAGCTGCGCACCCCCGAGGAGTGGAAGAAGGTGCTGACCTTGATGGGCCGCATGGGCGGCACGCTCACGCGCGACCTGCGCGAGCGCCTGCCCTCGCTGATGAACGAGGCCTACGCGCCGGAGACGGCGGTGGCCGCGCTGACCGCGCGCATGCACGAGCCCGATTTCGCGCCGGCGCCGCCGCCCGAGGTGCGCGCCGCCGTCGTCGAGGAGTGGGACCTCGGCGGGCGCGCGTCGATGCAGCACGACATGACCGTGCATCCCGACGGCCGCATCTACTCGGTCGACATGACCCAGGATCACCTCTACCGGCTCGATCCCGCCGCGCCGGACGGCGACCGCCGCTCGTGGGAGGTCCCGCACGGCGACCTGCCGATCGGCGGCGTCTTCGCGAACGCGGGCGCGCCCGACGTCCCGACCGCCAACGCGCACGTCGGCCCGCACTCCATCCAGGTCGCGCCCGACGGCGCGCTCTGGATCACGCTCGCGCTCGGCAACCAGCTCGCGCGCTTCGACCCGAAGACGGAGAGCTTCACCACCATCGCGCTCGAGCACGGCTTCTACCCGCACACGCTCCGCTTCGATGCGCGCGGGCGCATCTGGTACTCGATCGCCGGCTCGAACCACCTCGGCTTCTACGATCCCGCGACGGGGAAGGGACGCCAGATCACCCTGCCGGCGCGCACGCTCGAGCAGGCGCTGGTGATGCGCTCGATGCCCTTCCTGATCTGGCTCGGGCGCCACGTCGACCTGCGCGGCCGCGCCGCCGAGGGCGACGGCTTCCAGGCGCCGATCCCCTACGGTGTCGACGTCGCGCCCGACGGCGGCGTCTGGTTCAGCCAGCTGAACGAGCACCGCATCGGCCGCGTCGATCCCGAGACGTTCGCGGTGGAGATGATCGAGACGCCCTTCAGCGCGCCGCGCCGCATGCGCTTCGACGCCGAGGGTCGGCTCTGGATCCCCGGCTTCTCGTCGGGCGTGATCGCGCGCTTCGACCCGAAGACGCGCGAGTTCCGCAGCTACCCGCTGCCGATCGAGCCGCAGGGCAGCGAGACGCCCTACGCCGTGCACGTCCACCGCCCGAGCGGCGACGTGTGGATCTGCGGGACCAACAGCGACAGCCTGATCCGCTTCGAGCCGGGGCCCGAGCGGTTCACGGTGTATCCGCTGCCCACGCGGGTCACCTACACGCGCGAGCTCGATTTCGACGCGCAGGGCCGCGTCTGGACCTCGAACTCGAACGTGCCGGCCTGGCAGATCGAGGGCGGGATGCCGCGGCTCCTGCGCCTCGACCCGCATCCGGGGAGCGCCGGGGTCGCGAAAAATTGAAGCCCTGGCGGGACCTTCCGTCCCGCCTCAAGACCCCCGGCCCCCGCGCCGATTCCTTTCGCGGGGGGCCCCTGCTTGGACGGCTGGCTGCGCATCGACGCCCGGGGACGGGCGAGCCTGGACGCCGGCAGCGGCGAGCGGCTCGCGGGCCGCAGCTACCGGCTCGCGGGCGGACCGGACGAGCTGCTCGTCGGCATCGAGTCGGACGGCGACGCGCCGGTGCGGGCGGTGCTGGCCGGCGACCTGGCCCGCATCTCCTTTCCCGAGATCGTGACCCTGGTGGTGCAGTCGCGCTCGAGCGGCGTGCTGCGCGTGGCGACCGCCTCCGGCACCCGCCGCGTGCTCTTTGCGGAGGGCGAGGTGCGCGGCGCCGACTCCGAGCGCGTGGGTGAGCGCCTCTCCGAGATCCTCGTGCGCATGGGCAGCGTGAAGCGCGACGACATGGAGGCGCTCTCCGAGGAGGCGGGCGATCCGCGCGCCGCGTGCCGGCTCGCCGTCGCGCGCGGGCTCTGCTCGGAGCGCGACCTGTGGAACGCGGTGCAGGAGCACGTCACCACGATCTTCCAGGCGATCCTGCTCGAGTCGCAGGGCAGCTTCGTGCTGACCGAGGAGGCGCAGAGCGACGCCGCCAGCGTGCCCGGGCTCTCGGCCGAGCATCTGCTGATGGAGGGCGTGCGCCGTCTCGACGAGCTGCGAGCCGGACGCGCGCGCGACGGCGCCGCGCCGGAGAGCGTGCTCGCGGCCTTCAACGGCGCCTTCCGCGACATCTTCGCGACGGCGGAGCAGGCGGGCACGGGCGACGCGCTGCGCCGCGCGGCGGCGAGCGTCTTCGAGGACGAGCGCGCGCACGCCGGCATGTTCCGCGACCTGCGCTTCGGGCCCGACGGCGAGCTCGAGGAGGATCTCGTGCTCGAGCGCGCGAGCCGCGCCGCCAAGAGCGAGGGACGCGCCGCCGAGGCCGTCATCGCCGACGCGCTCGGCACCGTCGTGCTGTTCCTGCTCTTCGTGGCAGGCGAGCACCTGGAGCCGCGCGTCCACCGCGCGCTGCATGCGCGCGTGAAGCAGATGGTCTCGGGCCGCTAAGCCATATCCGGCGGGTAGGGCAGCAGCGCCAGATGGCGCGCGCGCTTCACCGCCAGGGCGACCTCGCGCTGCTGCTTCGCGGTGTTGCCCGTGATGCGGCGCGGCAGGATCTTGCCCGTCTCGGACAGGAACGAGCGCAGCAGCTTCGAATCCTTGTAGTCGATGACGATGGTGCGGTCGACGGTGAGGCGCGAGACCTTCTTCCGGCCGAAAGACCGCTTGCGCATCTTGCGGTCGCGCTTGCGCGCCTTGGCGCGCAGGCGCCCCTTGACCGTCGGCGGCTCGCGATGCTCGCGGTCGCGATCGCGCCCGTCGCGCCGACCCCCGTACTCGCGCTCGCGGTAGTCGCCTTCGCCCACGGCCATCCTCCTGATCCTGAAACGGCGCCCCGCTCGTGGGGGCGTGGAAAGGGCGCGCAGCATAGAACAAGCCCCGCCGCCGGTGCGAGCCCCGGATCGGTCTCCTAGCCTGTGCCGCCCATGGCCTCCGGCGCAACGACCCGCTTCGCGCCTTCGCCGACGGGTCACCTGCACGTCGGCGGGGCGAGGACGGCCCTCTACAGCTGGGCGCTCGCGCAGGGCGGCGGCCGCTTCCTGCTGCGGATCGAGGACACGGACCGGGCGCGCTCCACGGAGGCCGCGGCCCGCGGGATTCTCGAGGACCTCGCCTGGCTCGGGATCGCCTGGGACGAGGGGCCGCGCTTCGAGGGGATCGGCGGAGACCCGCGCGGAATCGGGCCTTTCTTCCAGGCGCAGCGCCTCGCGCTCTACGACCGCCAGATCGACGCGCTCGTCGAGAAGGACCTCGCCTACCCGGCCTTCGAGACCCCCGAAGAGCTCGAGGCCCTGCGCGCCGCGGCCCAGGAGCGGGACGGCGCGTTCCGCTACCAGCGCCCCGAGCGCTGGGACCGCGCGGCGGCGCTGGCCCGCATGCAAAGCTCGCCCCACGTCGTGCGCTTCCGCATGCCGCGCGAGCCGATCCGCGTCGTCGACGTCGTGCTCGGCGAGATCGCCTTCGGCGAGGAGCACCTCGACGACTTCGTGCTGCGCAAGCGCGACGGCTTCCCGACCTACCACTTCGCGGTGGTGGTCGACGACGAGCTGATGGGCGTCACGCACGTGCTGCGCGGCCAGGAGCATCTCGGCAACACCCCGCGTCACGTCGCGCTCCAGCGGGCGCTCGGGTTCCGCACCCCCATCTACGCCCACATGCCCATCCTTCTGAACGCCGATGGCTCGAAGCTCTCGAAGCGCGACAAGGAGCGTGTGGTGCGCGCGGCCGCGGAGGCTCTCCCGGCGCTGCGCGCGGAGCTGCCCGCGGATCCCGAGCGAGCGCTCGATCCCGATCACGCGCGCCGGCTCGCGCGGCAGTTCGGCATCGAGCTGCCGATGATCGACGTCGAGGACTTTCGCGAAGCCGGCGTGCTGCCGGAGGTGCTCTGCAACTACCTCGCGCTGCTCGGCTGGAGCCCCGGCGCGAAGGACGCCGAGGGCCGCGATCTCGAGCGCTTCGACAACGCCTATCTCGCGCAGCACTTCACGCTCGAGCGGGTCGGGCGCGGCAACGCGCGCTTCGACCGCGAGAAGCTGCTGGCCTTCGACCAGGACGCGATCGCGAAGCTCTCCGACGACGACTTCTTCGCGCGCTGGAGCGCGTGGTGCGCGCGCTACGACGCGCCCATGCTCGCCCGCGACGAGGGCTGGCGACGCCGCTACGCGGCGATGCTGCGCACCCGCAGCAGGACGCTCGCGGACCCGAGCTCGCCGCGCGGGCCCGGCGCGTTCGCGCTCGTGCCGGACGACGCTCTCGTGTTCGACGACGCCGCCGTCGCGAAGTGGCTGCGCAAGGGCGATCCGCCCGGGACGGCGCTGCTCGCCGAGGCGCGCGACGCGCTGCGCGCCGTCCGGCCCTTCGAGCCCGAGGCGATCGAGGCCGCCGTCAAGCGGCTCGCCGAGCAGCGCGGCGTCGGCCTCGGCAAGCTCGCGCAGCCGCTGCGCGTCGCCGTCACCGGCGGCGCGGTCAGCCCGCCGCTCGGGGAAACCCTTTCCATACTGGGCCGCGACGCAGTGCTGCGTCGGATCGAGCGGTGCCTCAGCCTTCTCTGAGCGCCTCGAGCACCTGATCGGGGTGCGCCTCGGCCTTGGCCACGCGCGCCCAGTGCTTCTTGACGACGCCGTCCGGCCCGATCCAGACCGTCGAGCGGATCACGCCCTTCGTCTTCTTGCCGTACATCATCTTCTCGCCGAAGGCGCCGTAGCGGGTCATCACCTTCTTGTCGGGATCCGAGAGCAGGGTGAAGGGCAGCTTGTACTTCGCGATGAACTTCTGGTGCGCGGCCTCGCCGTCGGGCGAGACGCCGAGCACCACCGCGCCGAGCTTCTGGATCTCCTTCCAGGAGTCGCGGAACCCGCAGGCTTCCTTGGTGCAGCCGGGCGTGTCGTCGCGCGGGTAGAAGTAGAGGATCACGTCCTTGCCCTCGTAGTCGGAGAGCGAGACCTGCTCGCCGCGCTGATCCGCGAGCGTGAAGTCGGGAGCCGGCTTGCCTTCGAGCTTCGCCATGGGAGACCTCCGATGCCGCACGGTACTCTGCGGCGTCCGGAGGAACCATGCCCCGCTACGACTTCGACCTCTTCGTGATCGGCGCCGGCTCCGGCGGGGTCCGCGCCAGCCGCATGTCCGCCGGCTACGGCGCGCGCGTGGCCGTCGCGGAGCACGCCGCGCTCGGCGGGACCTGCGTGAACGTCGGCTGCATCCCGAAGAAGCTGATGGTCTACGCATCGATGTTTCGCGAGGAGCGGGAGGACGCCGCGGGCTTCGGCTGGAGCGCCCCCGAGCCGAGCCACTCCTTCGCGCAGCTGATCGCGAACAAGGACAAGGAGATCGCGCGGCTGAACGGCATCTACGGGCGCCTGCTCGACCAGGCCGGCGTGACGCGCATCGAGGGGCGCGCGCGCATCGTCGACCCGCATCGCGTGGCGGTCGGCGCCGAGAGCTGGTCGGCCGAGCACATCCTCGTCGCGACGGGCGGCTGGCCGTGGCTGCCGGCCATCCCGGGCATCGAGCACGCCATCACGTCCAACGAGGCCTTCCACCTGGAGGCGTTGCCGGAGCGCGTGCTGATCGTCGGCGGCGGCTACATCGCCGTCGAGTTCGCCGGCATCTTCCACGGCCTCGGCGCGCAGGTGACGCAGCTCTACCGCGGCGACCTCTTCCTGCGCGGCTTCGACGACGACGTGCGCACGACGCTCGCCGAGATGATGCGCAAGGGCGGCGTCGACGTGCGCTTCGGCGCGAACCCGACGCGCCTCGAGAAGGCGTCGGACGGCTCCGTGCGCGCAACGCTGGCCGATGGCACGCGGCTCGAGGCCGACGCCGTCCTCTACGCGACCGGGCGCGCGCCGCGCACGAAGGACCTCGGCCTCGAGCAGGTGAAGGTCGAGCTCGGCCCGTCCGGGCAGATCGCCGTCGACGCGTACTCGCGCAGCTCCGTCCCGAGCATCTTTGCCATCGGCGACGTCACCGACCGCGTGCTGCTGACGCCCGTCGCGATCCACGAGGGCATGTGTCTCTCGGCGACGCTCTTCGGCGGCAAGCCGACGAAGGTCGACCACACGCAGGTGCCGCACGCCGTGTTCAGCCAGCCGCCGGTCGCGGCGGTCGGCCTCAACGAGGCGGGCGCGCGCGCCAGCCACGGCGACGACATCGACATCTACCGCTCGCGCTTCCGCGAGCTGAAGCACACGCTCTCGGGCCGCGATCAGCAGGCCATGATGAAGCTCGTGGTCGACCGCAAGACCGACCGCGTCCTCGGCGCGCACATGGTCGGGAGCTACGCGGGCGAGATCATCCAGGGCGTTGCGATCGCGTTGCGCTGCGGCGCGACCAAGGCGCAGTTCGACGCGACCCTCGGCATCCATCCGACCTCCGCCGAGGAGTTCGTGACGATGCGACAGAAGGCCTAGCAAGGAGGCCGGCCCAAGCCGGCCGACGCGCAGCGAGGCGAAGCCGAGCGAAGAGCCGGAATGCCCGAGCGCGAGCGATCAGCGAGCGCGAAGGCCCGGCAAAGGGGTGGCCTTGCGCGCGCTCTGGCGTCCGAGCTCCTCGAGCAGCTCGCCCGCCTGCGCGCGCTCGGCCTCGAGGAAGCGCGCGACCGCCGCGGCGAGGCGCGGATCGGCGAGGTGGTGGAGGCTCCAGGTCGGCCGCGCGTCGAAGCCGCGCAGGAACTTGTAGTCGCCGCCGGCGCCGGGCTCGAAGCGCGCGATGCCCGCCTCGATGCAGTGCTCGATCGCCGCGTAGTAGCAGACGTCGAAGTGGAGGAAGCGGACGGCGTCGAGCCCGCCCCAGTAGCGCCCGTAGAGCGCGTCGCCCTTCACGACGTTCACGGTCCCGCCGACGACCTCCTCGCCGCGCCGCGCGACCACGAAGCAGAGCCGGTGGCGGAAGCGCTCGGCGAGCAGCGAGAAGAAGCGCCGGTTGAGATAACGGCGCCCGTAGTAGTGGGCGTCGACGGTGGCGCGGTAGCAGCGGAACATCGGCTCGAAGAGGGCGTCGGGGATGGAGTCGCCGCGGTGCACCTGTGTGACGACGCCCTGCTCGGCGACGCCCCGCCGCTCGCGCCGGACCTGGTTGCGGCGCTTGCTGCGCAGTCGCTCGAGGTAGGACTCGAAGCTCGTGAAGCCTTCGTTGTGCCAGTGGTACTGGACGCCGACGCGCAGCAGGTAGCCGGCCGCCTGGAGCGGGGCGATCTCGTCGGGGCGGCAGAAGTTCACGTGCACCGAGGAGAGCTCGTTCTGCGCGCACAGGTCCCGCAGCGCGCCCCCGAGGACGCCGATGCAGGCCGCGCGGTCGGCGCCCGGGGCGCAGAGGAAGCGCGCCCCGGCGACCGGCGTGAAGGGGACGCCGACCAGCAGCTTCGGGTAGTAGGCGATGCCCGCGCGCTGCGCGGCGTCGGCCCAGCCCCAGTCGAAGACGAACTCGCCCTCGCTGTTCGACTTCACGTAGAGGGGGCAGGCCGCGACGATGCGCTCCCCCTCGCGCAAGAGCAGCGGGCGCGGCTGCCAGCCCTGCGCATCTCCGACGCAGCCCGCCTCCTCGAGCGAGGCGAGCCATTCCCATTCCAGGAAGGGCGACTCGTCGCCGACCAGCGCGTTCCACTCGGCGGCGGGGATCCTCGCGATGCCCTCGCCGAGCTCGAGCGTCCGCTGCGGCATCGCTCCTCGCATCGGAGCGCAGTCTACCGGGAAGGCCTCGGCTATTCTGCGCGCCGTGCCCAACGCACCTGGCGACACCCCGCGCGAGCCGCGCCGCGAGGATCCGCGGCGCGAGTCGGGAGTCGCCACCCTCACGCGCCACAAGACGGCGAAGCCGACCCGCTACAAGGTCCTGCTCTTCAACGACGACTACACGCCGATGGAGTTCGTGGTTGCGATCCTCGAGCAGATCTTCGGCAAGGGTCCGACCGAGGCGACGCAGATCATGCTGGCGGTGCACCGGGGCGGCGTGGGCGTCGCAGGGGTGTACGTGCTCGACGTGGCGGAGACGAAGGTGTCGGCGGTCCACCAGGCCGCGGAGGCGCGCGGCTACCCGCTGCGCTCCGGAGTGGAGCAGGAATGAGCGAGATCGGCCGCGAGCTCCACATCATGTTGCAAGCCGCGGTGCGCGAGGCCATCTCGCGCCGGCACGCCTACGTGACGGTCGAGCACCTGCTCTTCGCGCTCCTCCACGACACCCGCGGCGCCGACATCCTCCACCACGCGGGCGCGGATCTGCGCGAGCTGAAGGCCGCGCTCGAGCGCTACTTCCGCGACGACCTCGAGAGCATCCCCGGCGACGAGCCCTACGAGGCGCGCCAGACCCTCGCCTTCCACCGCGTGCTCGAGGGCGCTCTCTCGCACTGCGAGCGCTCCGAGAAGCCGGAGGTCGAGGCCGGCGACATCCTGGCGGCGATCCTCCAGGAGCCGGAGTCGCACTCGGTGGCGCTGCTGCGCGCGCAGGGCGTCTCGCGTCTCGACGTGCTCCGCTACATCTCGCACGGCGTCTCCAAGCGCACGACGGGCGGCAACGGCGAGGTGCACCAGCCGGCCGGCGCCGAGCCCGGATTCGGCGAAGCGGGCGAGCTGCCCGACGATCCGCTCGCGGCCTACGCGAGCAACCTGACGGAGCGCGCGAAGGAGGGGAAGCTCGATCCGCTGATCGGGCGCGGCGCGGAGCTCGACCGCATCGTCCACATCCTGGCGCGGCGCCGCAAGAACAACCCGATCCTCGTCGGCGAGACGGGCGTCGGCAAGACGGCGCTCGCCGAGGGGCTCGCGCTGCGCGTGCGCGAGGGCCGCGTGCCCGAGGACATGCGCGAGGCCGAGATCTTCTCGCTCGACATCGGCGCGATGCTGGCCGGCACGCGCTACCGCGGCGATTTCGAGGCGCGCTTCAAGGCCTTCATGGCGGCGCTCGCCGAGCGCCCGCATCCCATCCTCTTCATCGACGAGATCCACACGATCCTCGGCGCGGGCTCCGCGCAGGGCGCGACCGTCGACGCCTCGAACATGCTGAAGCCCATCCTCCAGCAGGGCGAGCTGCGCTGCATGGGCTCGACGACCTACGCCGAGTACCGGCACTTCGAGCGCGATCGCGCGCTCTCGCGCCGCTTCCAGCGCGTCGACGTGAAGGAGCCGACGGCCGAGGAGAGCGTGCGCATCCTCCAGGGCCTGGCGCCGCGCTACGAGGAGCACCACGGCGTGCGCTACACGCAGCCCGCGCTGCGCGCATGCGTCGACCTCGCGGTGCGCCACCTCTCCGACCGCTTCCTGCCGGACAAGGCCATCGACGTGCTCGACGAGACCGGCGCCGCCGTGCGGCTGCGCCCGGGCGCGAAGCGCAAGACGGTGTCGGTGCGCGACGTCGAGGACGTCGTCTCGCGCATGGCGAACATCCCCGCGGTGCGCGCGCAGGGCAGCGACCGCGACCGCCTCGAGCACCTCGAGGACGAGCTCCGCAAGGTCGTCTTCGGGCAGGACGCCGCCATCTCGAGCGTGGTGCGCGCGGTCAAGCGCGGGCGCGCGGGGCTCGCCGGTCCCACGCGCCCGATCGGCTGCTTCCTCTTCACGGGCCCGACGGGCGTCGGCAAGACCGAGCTCTCGAAGCAGCTCGCGCGCGTCCTCGGCGTGCCCTTCCATCGTTTCGACATGAGCGAGTACATGGAGCGGCACGCGGTCTCGCGGCTGATCGGCGCGCCGCCCGGCTACGTCGGCTACGACCAGGGCGGCCAGCTCGTCGAGAAGATCCGCAAGGAGCCCTACACGGTGCTGCTGCTCGATGAGATCGAGAAGGCGCACCAGGACGTCTTCGACATCCTGCTCCAGGTGATGGACCGCGCGACCCTGACCGACAACCAGGGCCGCGAGGCGGACTTCCGCCACGTCACGCTGATCATGACTTCGAACGTCGGCGCGCGAGAGATGGCGGCGCGCGGCATCGGCTTCGGCGCAGGCCGCTCCTCCGACGGCAAGAAGGAAGTGGAGCGCTTGTTCAGCCCCGAGTTCCGCAACCGCCTCGACGAGATCGTGCGCTTCGCCGACCTCGGGCCCGAGGTGATGGGGAAGGTCGTCGACAAGTTCGTGCGCGAGCTCGAGGAGCAGCTGCGCGAGCGCAAGGTGAAGATCCAGCTCAGCGACGCCGCGCGCGCATGGCTCGCCGAGAAGGGCTACGACCGCGACTTCGGCGCGCGCCCGATGGCGCGGCTCATCCAGACGGAGCTGAAGGACAGGATCGTCGACGACCTGCTCTTCGGGCCGCTCGCCGGCGGCGGCGCGGTGCGCGTGGACGCGCGCGACGGAGCGCTCACCTTCGAGGTCGCGAGCGACGCCCGCTAGTGCGCGCGAGCGACGCCCGCTAGTGCGCGCGAGCGTGCAGACCGCTCTGCCAGGCGCCGCGCCGGAAGGAAGCGGCCAGCCAGACGGCGCGCGCCAGGTGGTCGGCGACGATCACGCCCCAGATCCACGACACCGGCATGCGCCACACGATCGCGAACAGGAACGCGAGCGGAACGCGCAGCACCCAGTTGCCGACGGTCGCCGCGACGAACGGCGTCCAGGTGTCGCCGGCGCCGCGCAGCGCGCCGCCGAGCGCGAAGTGGGTCTGGAGCGCCGGCTGCGAGAGCGCGAGCGCGACGAGGAAGGGCGCGATCTCCGCGATCAGCTTCGGATCCGCGGTGAAGAGCGCGGCGATGCGCGCCGGTGCGATCAGGCAGGCGGCGCCGAGCACGGCGGCCACGCCGAGGGAGAGTCCCGTGGCGCGCCAGCCGGCGCGCGCGGCGGTCTCCCTGTCCGACGCCCCGAGCGCCTGGCCGACCAAGGTGGAGGCGGCGGTGCCGAAGCCGGTGCCGGGGATCCAGGTGAACGCGAGCAGGCGCACGCCGACCGTGTAGGCGGCGATCGCCAGGCTGCCGTAGCCGGAGAGCACGCGGAAGTACGCCAGCAAGGCGAAGTTGTTCGCGAGCCGCTCGCCGACACCGGGCAGCGCCAGCTGCACCACCTGGCGCGCGAACGGCCGCGTGCCGGTGAAGTCGGAGCGGCGCAGCGCCAGCGGCGAGCGCGGCGCCGAGCGCGCGATCACGGTGAGGAAGAGCACCAGGCCGACGCTCTGCGAGATCGCGGTCGCGACCCCCGCGCCGGTCAGCCCGAGGCGCGGGAAGCCGGCCAGGCCGAAGATCAGCAGCGCGTTCAGCGCGATCTTGATCGCGGTGACCACGCCGGCGATCGCCATCGGCGTGCGCGTCTTGCGGTCGGCGCGGTGCGCGAACTCGAGCGTCATCGAGATCGCGAGCAGCGGCGTCGAGCCGACGACCAGGGAGAGATAGGGAACGCAGAGCGCGACGACGCCGGGCTCGGCGCCGAGGCCGCGCAGCCAGGTGGACGGCGCCGAGAGGATCACGGACGCGATCCCCGCGGCCGAGCCGATCGCCACCAGCAGCGACGCCGACAGCGCGCGGCGCGCGCGCAGCGCGTCGCCCGCGCCGATCGCCTGGGCCATCAGCGCGACGCAGGCCGAACCCACCGCGAACAGCACCGACTGCGAGAGCTGGTAGAACTGCGCGGCGTAGCCGGCCGCGGCCACCGCGTCGGAGCCGATGCGCCCGACCATCGCGATGTCGATCAGCCCGACCGCGTTGAGCAGCGCCTGCGACGTCATCACCGGCCACGAGAGCGACCAGATCTCGCGGTAGGTGTCGAGTGCGGCGCCGACGTGCACCGCCGGCGCCGGCGTGGCGCCGGCCGCGAGCGCGCCGGAAGGGAGGTCCGGCGCGCCTTCCGGATCGAAGGGCGAGTCGATCCCGGCGTCCGCCGAGGTCGACGGCAGCTCCGCGCTCACCTCCCGGAGCTCAGCGCAGTTCCGACGGGAGCTGGAAGACGATTCCTTCGTCGACCTCGGGAAGCGAGCGGACGCGGGCGCCGTCGCCCGCGAGCTCGCGGAGGCGCGCGACCACGCCCTGCACCAGCACCTCCGGCGCGGAGGCGCCGGCGGTCACGCCGACCTGGCGCGCGCCCTCGAGCCAGGCGGCGTCGAGATCGCGCGCATCCTGCACGAGATACGCGCGCGCGCCCGACTTGGCGGCGAGCTCGACCAGGCGGTTGCTGTTCGACGACTCCGGCGCGCCGACCACGATCACGACGTCCGCCTCGCGCGTCAGCTCCTTCACCGCGTTCTGCCGGTTCTGCGTCGCGTAGCAGATGTCGTCCTTGCGCGGCAGCCGGATCTCCGGGAAGCGCGCGCGCAGCGCGTCGAGGATCTCGCGGGTGTCGTCGACCGAGAGCGTCGTCTGGGTCACGCAGGCGAGCTGCGAGGGATCGCGCACCTCGAGCTGCGCGACGTCGTCCACGCTCTGCACGAGATGGATGCGGCCCGGCGCGTGGCCCATCGTGCCCTCGACCTCGACGTGGCCGCGGTGCCCGACGAGCACGATCTCGCGGTCCTCGCGCGCCATGCGCTGTGTCTCGACGTGGACCTTGGTGACGAGCGGGCAGGTGGCGTCGATCACGCGCAGGCGGCGGTCCGCCGCGGCCTGCCGCACCGCGGGCGAGACGCCGTGCGCGCTGAACACGAGCAGCGCGCCTTCCGGCGCGTCGGCCGGGTCGTCGATGAAGACGGCGCCCTTGGCGCGCAGGTCCTCGACGACGTGTCGGTTGTGCACGATCTCGTGGCGCACGTACACCGGAGCGCCGTAGCGCGCGAGTGCCTGCTCCACGATCTCGATGGCCCGGTCGACGCCCGCGCAGAATCCGCGCGGACTGGCGAGGACGATCTCCATGACGGGCGCCGAGCGTAGCGCGCCTGTCGTCCCGAGTGCGGCGCGGCCTGTCGCCCCGAGTGCGCGCCGCTATGCTCCGGCGTTCCCTGTAGCCCGGCGTGCTCGGCACGAGTGCCGAACGGCGCGCACAGCGGCGCAAGATCCAGGCGGAGGATCGCATGGCGGATCTCGAGGCATTCCGCGGCGAGGTGCAGCGTTGGCTCGCTGCGAACGCTCCCGCGTCGCTCAAGGGATACACGTTCGGCGACGACGGCGACGCGAACTGGGGCGGCAAGAAGGCGACGTACGCCGTGCCCGAGCTGAAGCAGTGGCTCGACGTCATGGCGTCGCGCGGCTGGACCGCGCCGACCTGGCCGAAGGAGTACGGCGGGGGAGGGCTCTCGTCGGAAGAGGCCAAGGTGCTGCGGCAGGAGATCGCGGCGCAGAAGCTGCCCCCGGCGCTGATCGGCTTCGGCCTCGAGATGATCGGGCCGACCTTGCTCCGCTACGGCACCGACGCGCAGAAGCGCCAGCACATCCCCTCCATCGTGCGCGGCGAGATCCGCTGGTGTCAGGGCTATTCCGAGCCGGACAGCGGCTCGGATCTCGCGTCGCTCAAGACGCGCGCCGAGCGCCAGGGCGACCACTTCGTGGTGAACGGGACCAAAGTCTGGACGTCGTACGGCGACAAGTCGGACTGGATCTTCGCCCTCGTGCGCACGGATCCCACCGCGAAGAAGCAGGACGGCATCACCTTCCTGCTGATCGACATGTCGACACAAGGCGTGTCCGTGCGCCCGATCAAGCTGATCAGCGGCAAGTCGCCCTTCTGCGAGACCCGCTTCGACGACGTGCGCGTGCCGGTGACGAACGTGGTCAGCGAGATCAATGCCGGCTGGAGCGTGGCGAAGGCGCTGCTCGGCTTCGAGCGCAACATGATCGCCGACACCTTCGGCGCGTCGCGCGGCGGCTCGTCCGAGCGGCGCGGCAGCCGCCTCGCGAACCTCGGCCGACGCCACGGGCTCGGCGAGGAGAGCGGCCCGCTCACGGACCCCGTGCTGCGCGACGAGATCGCGCGCTGCGAGATCGACGAGCGCGCCTTCGGGCTCACGATCCAGCGCAGCCGCGACGCCGCGAAGGCGGGCCACCAGCCCGGCCCCGAGAGCTCGATCTTCAAGCTCTACGGCACCGAGCTGAACATGCGGCGCACGGCGCTCTGCGTGCGCATCGCGGGTCCGCAGGGCCTCGGCTGGGAGGGTCCCGGCTACGACGACGAGGAGCTCGACCTCACGCGCCAGTGGCTGCGCGCGCGCGGCAACTCCATCGAAGGCGGCACCTCGGAGGTGCAGCTCAACATCATCGCGAAGCGCGTGCTCGGGCTTCCGGACTGAACGGGGGATCGCGCAGTGCAGCTCGTCCTCAGCGAAGACCAGGAACTTCTCGCCAAGACGGCGGCCGATTTCGCCGCGGAGCGCTCGCCGCTCGCGCGCGTGCGCGCGCTGCGCGACGCGTCGGATCCGATCGGCTTCTCGCGCCCTCTCTGGAAGGAGATGGCGGAGCTCGGCTGGGTCGGCATCCCGTTCCCCGAGGCCTACGGCGGCGCGGGCATGGGCGTCTCGGAGCTCGCGGTGGTGCTCGAGGCGCTCGGGCGCGTGCTCGCGCCGGAGCCCTTCCTCTCCTGCGTCGTGCTCGGCGGCCAGGCGCTGCTGCGCGCGGGAAGCGACGCGCAGAAGAAGGAGTGGCTGCCGCGGCTGGCGGCCGGCGACGCGCTGCTGGCGCTCGCGCACCAGGAGAAGGGCAGCCGCTACGACCTCCAGCGCATCGACACGCGCGCGCGTCGCCAGGGCGACGGCTACGCCTTGACGGGCGAGAAGATCGCGGTCCTCGACGGCGCCGCCGCGGACGCGTTCGTCGTCGCGGCGCGGACGTCCGGCAACGCGGCCGACGCGGCGGGCATCTCGCTCTTCCTGGTGCCCGCGAAGGCGCCGGGCGTGCGCGCCGTGCGCCAGTGGCGGGTCGACTCGCGCAACGCAGCCGTCGTCACCTTCGCGAATGCGCAGGGCGCGCTGCTCGGCCGCGAGGGCGAGGGGCTCGGCGTGCTCGAGGAGGTCGTGGATCTCGCGACGGCCGCGCTCTGCGCCGAGATGCTCGGCTCCATGAGCGAGGCCTTCGCGCGCACGCTCCACTATCTGAAGAACCGCATGCAGTTCGGCGTGCCGATCGGCTCCTTCCAGGGGCTGAAGCACCGCGCGGCCTGGATGTTCACGGAGATCGAGCTGTGCCGGTCCGCGGTGATGGGCGCCGTGCGCGCGCTCGACGCCGGCGACGCCGATGCGCGCAAGCTGGTGTCGCTCGCGAAGGCGAAGTGCTCGGAGACGGCCATCCTCGTCGCGAACGAGGCGATCCAGATGCACGGCGGCATCGGCATGACGGACGAGCACGAGATCGGCTTCTTCCTGAAGCGCGCCCGGGTGGCGGAGCTCACCTTCGGCGATGCTGCCTGGCACCGCGCGCGCTGGGCGCGGCTGTGCGGGTACTGAAGCCGCTCACCCCCCGCGAGCGGCTGCTGCGCGCCTGTCGGGGCCAGCCCGTCGACCGGCCGCCCGTCTGGCTGATGCGCCAGGCAGGCCGCTACCTGCCGGAGTACCGGCGCGTGCGCGGCGACATGCCGTTCCTCGATTTCTGCCGCTCGGTCGACCGAGCCGTCGAAGTGTCGCTCCAGCCGGTGGATCTCGTCGGCAGCGAGGCCGTGATCCTGTTCTCCGACATCTTCGTGCCGATCCCCGCGCTCGGCGTCGAGGTCGACTTCCGGCCGGGTCCGGTCGTGGCCGAGCCGCTCCGAAGCCTCGATCAGGTCGAGCGCCTGCGCGCGCCCGATCCGCGCGAGAGCGTGCCCTTCGTGTTCGAGATCCTGCGGCGCCTGCGCCGCGAGCTCGCGCCGCGCGAGGTGCCGCTGCTCGGCTTCTCGGGCGCGCCCTTCACGCTCGCCGCCTATCTCGTGGAGGGGCACGGCTCGCCGCAGTTCCCGGTGCTGCGCCGCATGCTCTACCAGGCCCCCGACGTGCTGCGCGCGCTGATCACGCGGCTGACCGACCTGGTGGTGCGCTACCTCGACGCCCAGATCGAGGCGGGAGCGGAAGTGGTCCAGCTCTTCGACACCTGGGCGGGCCTGCTCGGCGAGGCGGAGTACCGCGAGTGGGTGCTGCCGTCGCATCGCGAGATCGCGGCGAAGCTCGGCCGCGCGCGCGCGCCGCTCATCCTCTTCGTCGGCGGCGGAGGCCATCTCGTCGACCCGATGGCCGAGAGCGGCGCGGACGTCCTCTCGCTCGACTGGCGCGTGGATCTCGCGGGCGCCGCGCGGCGCGTCGGCTCGCGGGTCAGCCTGCAGGGCAACCTCGACCCGTGCGCATTGTCCGCGCCGCCGGACGAGATCGCGCGGCGCGTGCGCGAGCTCGCGGACGCGGGCCGCAGCGCGCGCGGCCACATCCTGAACCTCGGGCACGGCGTGCTGCCGGAGACGCCCGTGGAGGGCGTGCGCGCGTTCGTGTCGGCCGCCCGCGCGCTCGGAGGCGGCGCATGAAGGAAGACCCCACGGCGATCGATCTCGAGAAGATGACCCTGCTGCTGCCGCGCTACGCGACGGACGGCCCGCGCTACACCAGCTACCCGACGGCGCCCTGCTGGAGCGAGTCGTACGGCGTGGAGCAGTACCGCGAGGACCTCGCGGACGAGGACGTCGAGTCGAGCGATGGGCTCTCGCTCTACGTGCACGTCCCCTACTGCGAGAGCCTCTGCCACTTCTGCGCGTGCAACAAGGTGATCACCCGGGATCACGCCCGCGCGGGACCGTTTCTCGATTCGGTCGAGCGCGAGATCGGCGCCGTGCGCGGCGCGCTGCGGGTCGCGCGCACCGCGACGCAGATCCACTGGGGCGGCGGCACGCCGACGTGGCTCGCGCCGGACGAGATCCGCCGGCTGTCGCACGCGCTGACCGACGCCTTCCCCGTGCGCGACGACGCGGAGATCTCCGTCGAGGTCGATCCGCGCGTCACGAGCGAGGCGCACCTCGAGGCGCTCGCCGAGTGCGGCTTCAACCGCATCTCGATGGGCGTGCAGGACTTCGACCCGCGCGTGCAGGAGGCCGTCCACCGCATCCAGACGCCGAAGCAGACGGCGGGGCTCGTGGCGGCGGCGCGCAACGCGGGCTTCGAGAGCGTAAACTTCGACCTGATCTACGGGCTGCCCTACCAGAGCGTCGAGAGCTTCGAGCGCACGCTCGACCACGTGTTCGCGATCGGCCCGGACCGCATCGCGCTCTACTCCTACGCGCACGTGACCTGGCTCGCCAAGCAGCAACGGGGCTTCGAGCGCAAGGACCTGCCCGAGCCGGCCGTGAAGCTCGCGCTCATGCTGATGGCGATCCGGCGCTTCCTGGCGCAGGGCTATCTCTTCATCGGGCTCGATCACTTCGCGCGTCCGGACGACGAGCTGGCGCGCGCGCTGGAGGACCGCACCCTGCGCAGGAACTTCATGGGACACACGACGCAGGCAGGCGTCGACCTGCTCGGGTTCGGGCCGAGCGCCATCAGCGAGCTGCGCGCGAGCTACGCGCAGTCGTACCGCGGCGACGCCGAGTGGCAGGAGGCCGTCACGCGCTCCGGGCTGGCGACGATGCGCGGCTACCGCCTCACCCGCGACGACCAGGAGCGGCGCTGGATCATCGGGCGGATCCTCTGCCACGGGGAGCTGCGCGCGGCCGAGTTCCGCGACGCCTTCGGCCGCGAGCTCTCCAGCGCATACGCCGCGGAGATCGCGGCGCTCCGCCCGGCGGAGGACGACGGGCTGGTGGCGATCGCAGCGGACGGCAGCCTCGCGGTGACGCCGGCCGGGCGCCTGCTCGTGCGCAATCTCGCCATGGCCTTCGACGCTCACCTGGAGGCGCAGCGGCGCACGGGTCAGCGCATGTTCAGCAAGACGGTCTGAGCATGGGCGTTCCGGAGGTCGACACGGTCGTCGCGGGGGCCGGGATCGCGGGCCTCGCGGCCGCGCTCGAGCTGCAGGGCCGCGGGCGCGAGGTGCTCGTCATCGATCCCGCCGACCGGCCGGGCGGCGTGATGCGCACGGATCATCTGGCGGGCTTCGTGATCGAACGCGGCCCGAACACGGCGCTCGTCAAGGCGCCGATGCGGCGCTTCCTCGACGACCGCGGGCTCGAGGCCGGGCTCCTGCCGGCGCGGCCCGCGAGCCGCATCCGCCACGTGTTCCGCGCGGGCCGCATGCAGCGCGTGCCGGTGTCGCCGCTCTCCATGCTGACGACGCCGCTGCTGTCGGCGCGCGGCAAGCTGCGCCTGCTCGCGGAGCCGTTCGTGCGCCGCGGCGACGCGCGCGGCGAGAGCGTCGCGGAGTTCGTCGGGCGGCGCGCGGGCGACGAGGTCGTGCGGGGCCTCGTCGGTCCGTTCCTCACGGGCGTCTACGCCGGCGACGAGGGACAGCTCGGCGCCGAGGCGGTGTTCGGCACGGCGGTCGAGCTCGAGCGGCGCCACGGCTCGCTCGCGTTCGGCGCGTTGATTTCGTCGCTCTCGCGGCGCCGCGAGCGCGGCCTCAAGGGGACCTGGTCGGGCCAGCACGGCTTCGGGCCGCTGGCGCGCCAGCTCACGAACCAGCTCGCCGAGCCGCCCGCGCTCGGCAGCCGCGTCGAGCGCATCGCGCGCGACGGCGACGCCTGGCGGCTCGACATCGTCGCGCCGACCGGGGACATGCCGCTGCGCGCGCGCCAGATCGTGCTCGCGGTGCCGGCGCCGGTCGCCGCGCAGGCGCTGCGCGGCGTGGACGGAGAGGTCGCGTCGGCGCTCCAGGGCATCGCCTACGCGCCGATCGTGTCGGCCGCGCTCGGCGTCGATCCGAAGGACGCGCGCGCGCACATCCGCGGCTTCGGCTTCCTCGTTGCGCGCGAAGAGCAGATGCGCCTGCTCGGCTGTCTCTTCATGAGTCAGATCTTTCCGGGCCGCGCGCCGGCCGGCAGCGAGCTCCTCCAGTGCATGCTCGGCGGCGTGCGCTGGCCCGACGCCGTCGCGCAGCCGGACGAGGTGCTCCTCGCCGCCCTGCGCGACGACCTCGAGCGCACGCTCGGCTACCGCGGCGAGCCGCTCGTGCTCGGGCTGGCGCGCTGGGCGCGCGCGATCCCGCAGCCCGGACGCGATCACGGCGAGCGCGTGCGCTTCGCGCGCGAGCGCCTGCCGCGAGGCCTCGCGCTCGCGGGCTCCTACGTGATGGGGATCGGTGTCGCCGACGCGCTGGCGTCGGGGCTCGAAGCGGCGGCGTCGCTGTCGAGGCCGTGAGCGGCGGCGCGCACGCGCTCCGCGGCCGCGGCGACCCAGCGCGGGTGCGCGTTCAGGCTCGGCACGAGCACCAGCTCCTCGCCGCCCTGCGCGCGCCACGACGCGCGCGCGCGGATGCCGATCTCCTCGAGGGTCTCGAGGCAGTCGGCGACGAAGGCCGGGCACATCACCGCCAGGCGTCGCACGCCCGCGCGCCGCAGGCGCAGCAGCGTCTCATCGGTGGACGGCCCGATCCAGCGCGCGCGTCCGAGCCGCGACTGGAACGCGGTGGAGTGCGTGTCCGCCGGCAGCGAGAGCGCGGCCGACAGGATGCGGCTGGTGGCGAAGCACTGCGCGCGGTAGCAGCGCGCGTTGACGGCCGAGATCGCGTCGCAGCAGGTGTCCGACGCCAGGCAGTGGCGGCGGCTCGGGTCTGCGGCGCGCACCTGCCGCTCGGGCAGGCCGTGGTAGCTGAACACCACGTGCTCCGGCCGCGACGATTCCAGGACGGGGCGCGCGACGGCGACCCACGCGGACGCGAAACCCGGGTCGCTCCAGCAGGGGCCGAGCGCGCGCAGGCGTCCGAACGACGTGAAGTGGCGCAGGCGCTGGAAGACGTGGGCGAACGCCGAGCCGCTCGACGCCTCGGCGTGCTGCGGGAAGAGCGGCCACACCAGCAGGCGCGTGGCGCCGGCGTCGCGAAGCCGCTCGAGCGCTAGGTCGACGCGCGGCTCGCCGTAGCGCATGCCGAGCGCGACCGCGTAGCCGTCGCCGAGCTCGCGCGCGAGCGCGGCGCGGAAGTCCTCGGAGTACAGGCGCAGCGGCGAGCCCGACTCCGTCCAGATCTTCCGATACGCGGCTGCGGAGCGGCGCGGGCGCACGCGCAGGATGACGCCGTGGAGCAGCAGCCAGCGCAGCGGCGCGGGCAGGTCGATCACGCGCGGGTCGGCGAGAAACTCGCCCAGATAGCGGCGCAGCGCGGACGGCGTCGGCGCGTCGGGCGTACCGAGCTGGACGAGCAGCACTCCGGTCGGCGCGGCCACTCGTTAGTCGCTCCACCGCCACCAGCGTCCGAGCCACGCCGAGAGGCCGACGTACCAGGCCACGTAGGCGAGCGAGATCTCGGTCAGGTGGACTTCGCGCGCGCGCTCCGGCCACAGCACGATGAAGGCCATCGTCAGCATCCAGGCGCCCGCGCCGACGCCGCTCGTGAGGCGCAGCACGCGCAGCTTGCTCGGGTAGATGTATTTCAGCGGCACGAAGACGGCCGCGGAGAAGAACAGTACGAGCGCCTGCGCGGTGGCGGGCTCGATCTCGAGGCGCCACACGTAGAGCGCCACCACGTTCCAGTACGACGGCCAGCCGAGGAAGAAGTCGTCCTGTGTCTTGGCCTCGCTCTGCGCGAAGCCGTAGGCCGAGGCGAGCACGGGCGCCGCGGAGAGCAGCGGGTGCAGCGCGCCGATCCAGACCATGAACACCACCGGGACGACCGCGTAGTTCAGGAAATCCACGACGTCGTCGAGCCGGCGGCCGTCGATGCTCGGAATGCGCTCCGCGACGCGCAGCCGACGCGCGAGACTGCCGTCCACCGAGTCCACGAACAGCGCGACGAGCATGAAGATGCCCGCGCGCTCGAGCGCTCCCTGGAAGATCGCCACGAGGCTGAGCGTCCCGAGCACTGCGCCGCTCGCGGTGAGCGCGTGCACGCACCACGCGAGCGCGAGCGGGCCGGACGATCGCGACGGGATGCGCGCGGTGGCGGGCGGCGTCGCTGCGGAGGGCTGCAAATGCGCTTCCGTGCAGGGGGACGCGTCGCAGAATAGCGCTATGGTTGGCCGTCGCGGCGCGCGAATTCGCGTGTCGACGCCTCAGGACGCGAGTGACGCGAGTACGCGGAGCCCAGGCATGCAGAAGGTGATTCGCAGTCCCATCACCCGGGAAGAGGCCGACCGCGTCGCGACCACGCGAGCCGTCGAGTTCCTGCGGCAGGGCGGCGACTCCTTCATGACGACGACCGTCGACTCGGTCATGAACTGGGGCCGCAAGTACTCGATGTTCCTGTATCCGTTCGTGACGGCGTGCTGCGGGATGGAGTTCATGTCGGCCGCGGGCCCGCGCTACGACATCGACCGCTTCGGCTGCGCGCTGCCGCGCTTCTCGCCGCGCCAGTCGGACCTGCTGATGGTGGTCGGAACCATCACCCACCGGCAGGCGCCCGTGCTGAAGAAGGTCTACGACCAGATGGCCGAGCCGAAGTGGGTCGTGGCCTTCGGCGCCTGCACCTGCTCGGGTGGTCCGTACAACAACTACGCGACGGTGCAGGGCATCGACACCATCATCCCGGTCGACATCTACATCCCCGGATGTCCGCCGCGGCCGGAGGCCGTGCTCGACGGCCTGATCAAGCTGCAGGCGCGGGTTCAGAACGAGCGCGTCCCTGCCGATGGGCGTCACCGCGAGACGCACGAGCTCGTGCTGCCGGTGGTGGAGAAGCCGGTCGCCTAGAACGGTTTGGCGAGGAGGCGAGCTCGATGGCGACGGTCGTCCGGCTTCCCGAGCTCGGCGAGAGCGTGGTCGAGGGAACCGTTTCGCGCTGGCTCGTCAAGGAGGGCGACCGCGTCGAGCGTGACCAGCCGCTGGTCGAGGTGACGACCGACAAGGTCGACGCCGAGATCCCGGCGCCCGTCGCCGGTGTGGTGGAGGCGCTGCTCGCCGCGGAGGGCGAGGTCGTGGCGGTGGGCGCGCCGCTCGTGCGCATCGCGGACGGCTCGCCCGCCGGGGCCGGGGCCGCGCTGCCGGCGAAGCCCACGCCCGCAGCCGCGCCCGCCGCTCCGGCTCCTGCGGCTGCGCCGCCGCCGCAGGCCCGCGTCGAGGAGCCGCCGCGCGCGACGCCCGTCGCGCGACGCGTCGCCACGCAGGCGCAGGTCGATCTTGCCCAGGTCGAGGCGACCGGCGCGGGCGGAAAGGTCACGAAGCGCGACGTCGAGGCGCACCTGCGCGGCTCGCGCGATGCGGCGCCGGCGCCGGCCGCGCGCGCCGCCGTCTCCGTGCCGGGCGAATCCGAGCGCCGGCCGGCCTATCTCCAGTACGCCCTCCAGGAGGGCGACCGCGTCATCCCGATGACCCCGCTACGCCGCCTGGTGGCGGAGCACATGGTTGTCTCGAAGCGCGTCTCCCCGCACGTCGGCACGGTCGCCGAGATCGACATGGCCGGCGTGGTGAAGGTCCGCGACGCCCACAAACGCGCCTTCGAGGAGGCGAACGGCTTCGGGCTCTCGTTCCTGCCCTTCGTCGTCCACGCGACGGTGCGCGCGCTGCGCGAGTTCCCGCGCCTCAACGCCTCGGTGCTCGAGGACGCGATCGTGGAGAAGCGCGACATCCACGTCGGCATCGCCGTCGAGACGGAGAAGGGGCTCGTGGTGCCCGTCGTGCGCCACGCCGACCGCCTCTCCCTCGCCGGCCTCGCCCAGGCCGTCGAAGACCTCGCGGTGCGTGCGCGCTCGAAGAAGCTGTCTCCGGACGAGCTGAAGGGCGGCACCTTCACCGTCTCCAACCCGGGCCGCTACGGCAACCTCTACGGCTTCGCGATCATCAACCAGCCGCAGGTCGGCATCCTGCGCATGGGCGAGCTGGTGAAGCGGCCGGTCGTGCGGACGGTCGGCGGCGAGGACGCGATCGTGATCCGCCCGATCATGCACCTGGCGCTCTCGTACGATCACCGCGCGGTCGACGGCGCGCCGGCCAACGGCTTCCTGCACCGGGTGCGCGAGCTGCTCGAGGAAGCCGAGTTCGATCTCTAGCCGCGCCATGGGCGAGGCGGTCCAGGTCGTGGAGCTCGGCCGCGTCCCGTACGCCGACGCCATGGCGCGCCAGCTCGAGCTGCTCGAGGCGCGCCGGCGAGGGGAGGGCGCCGACGTCCTGCTCCTGCTCGAGCATCCCGCCGTCGTCACGCTCGGCCGCGGCTCGCACGAGGAGAACCTGCGCGTGTCGCGGGACCTCCTGCGCGCGCAGGGCGTCGAACTCTTCGAGGTGGCGCGTGGCGGTGACGTCACCTGGCACGGGCCGGGTCAGCTGGTCGGCTACCCGATCCTGGATCTCGCCGCGCGCGGCGCGCGCGACCTGCACGCCTACCTGCGCCGGCTCGAGGTGCTGCTCTGCGAGGCGCTCGACGCGCTCGGCGTGCCCGCGTGCACGCGGTCCGGCATGACGGGCGTGTTCGCGGCGGGAGCGCCCGAGGGCCGGCCGCGCAAGATCGCGTCGATCGGCGTCGGCGTGCGCGGCTGGGTCACCTGGCACGGCTTCGCCCTGAACGTCGACTGCGACCTCGCGGGCTTCGACTGCATCGTCCCGTGCGGGCTCGCCGGGGTCGAGATGACCTCGGTCGCACATGAGCTCGGCGCGTCGGCTCCGCCGGATCTTGGACGTCGCGCGCGCGACGCGGTTCGATCGGCGTTCCTCAGAAATTTCCCTTGAAACACGCCTCGTTCTCTGCGCGACCCGCGCTATGTTGCCGCCCGTGCCGGGCAAGGTGATCGTCGTCGATCGTCGCTCGCGGACCGGTTGGCTCGAGCGGCTCTACGTTCCGATGATCGTGAAGGGGTTGGCGGTCACGAGCCGCCACTTCTTCTCGAACCTGCGCGGTTTCATCACCGGGAAGAACCGCACGGACTTCGTCGTGCAGTATCCCGAGGAGCGCCTCGACTACTCCGACGCGTTCCGCGGCATGCCCGTGCTCGTGCAGCTCGACAACGGCCAGCCGAAGTGCGTCGCCTGCGGACTCTGCGAGTTCGCGTGTCCGACGGACTGCATCAGCATCGTGCCGGCCGAGCTCGAAGGCGCGCGCATCGAGCGCTTCCCCGAGGCCTTCGACATCGATCTCTCGCGCTGCATGTTCTGCGGCCTGTGCGAGGAGGCCTGCCCCGAGGAGGCCATCGTGATGAGCCGCGAGGTCGAGATCTCCACCTACGACCGCGGCTCGATGATCTACTCGAAGGAGAAGCTGCTGGTGCCCGAGAACCTGCTGAAGCGGCGCCTCGAGTTCCTGCGCAGCGAGTACGACCGCCAGCACGCAGCGGCTGGAGAGCGCCGCTGATGGAGGATCACGGCTCCGTCGCATTGCGCCGGCTCCTGGCGGCGCTGCCCGCGGCCGTCCAGGAGACGCACGCGCGGCTCGGCGATGCCACGGCCGTCGTCGACCGCGACCGCATCGTCGACGTGCTGCGGCTGCTGCGCGACGACCGCGAGTGCGCCTTCGCCATGCTCACCGACATCACCGCGGTCGATTACCTGCCGCGCGCGCCGCGCTTCGAGGTCGTCTACCACCTCTACTCGCCCGCGAAGAACCACCGCGTGCGCATCAAGGCCCTCGTGACGGAGGCGGATCCGCGCATCGACTCGGCGGTCGCGCTCTATGCGTCGGCGGACTGGATGGAGCGCGAGGTGTGGGATCTCTACGGGATCCGCTTCAACGGACATCCGGACATGCGCCGCATCCTCCTCTACGAGGAGTTCGAGGGCCATCCGCTGCGCAAGGACTATCCGAAGGAGCGGCGCCAGCCGCTGGTGGGTCCGAGGAACTAGCCATGGCCGAGCCCTACTTCCCGTCGCCGCCGCTCCGCTCGGACGACGACTTCGAGCGCGATCTCCACACCGAGCACCAGGTGCTCAACATGGGGCCGTCGCATCCGGCGACGCACGGCACCGTGAAGTTCCTGATCGAGCTCGACGGCGAGAACATCGTCAACCTCGACATCCAGGTCGGCTACCTGCACCGCGGCTTCGAGAAGGAGTGCGAATCCGGCACCTGGTACCAGGCGATCCCCTACACGGACCGCCTCAACTACAACTCGGCGGTGCTGGCGAACCTCGGCTTCTGTCTGGCGGTGGAGAAGCTGCTCGAGCTCGAGACGCCCGAGCGCTGCCAGTGGCTGCGCGTGCTGGCGAGCGAGCTCTCGCGCGTCGGGGATCACCTGACCCGCTGCGGCGCGTCCTGCCTCGAGCTCGCGGCGATGACGCCGTTCCTCTACGGCATCGAGGCGCGCGAGCTGACCTGGGACCACCTCGAGATGCTCTGCGGCGCGCGCGTCACCTCGAACTACATCCGCATCGGTGGCGTGAAGCACGACATGCCGAACGGCTTCCGCGAGAGCTGTCGCGGCTACATCGCGCGCACGCGTGAGCTGCTGCGCGACTTCGACGAGGTCGTCACCAGCAACCGCATCTTCGTCGACCGCCTGAAGGACACGGGCGTGATCGATCGCGAGACCTGCATCCGCTACGCGGTGACGGGTCCGATCCTGCGCTCCACCGGCGATCCGCTCGACCTGCGCAAGGCCGAGCCCTACCTCGTCTACGACCAGATCGATTTCGACGTCCCGGTCGGCACGGTCGGCGACAACTACGACCGCTATCTGGTCTGCGTCGAGGAGATGCACCAGAGCCTGCGCATCATCGAGCAGTGCCTGGCGAAGCTCGAGAAGCTAGGTCCCGGTCCCGTGAACGTGCTCGATCCGCGTGTGCGCTGGCCTGCGAAGGGCCGCGTCTTCAATCGCATGGAAGAGCTGATCCAGCACTTCAAGTCGGTGACCGAGGGCCCGCGCGTCCCGGCCGGCGAATGTTATGCGGCGGTCGAGTCGGCCAACGGCGAGCTCGGCTTCTACGTGGTCTCCGACGGCTCGGCGGTGCCCGTGAAGGTGCGCTGCCGGCCGCCCTCGTTCATCAATCTGGCTCCCATGGGCGGCATGCTGAAGGGCGCGCTGCTCGCGGATCTCATCCCGACCTTCGACTTCATCAACATGGTCGGCGGGGAGTGCGACCGTTGAGGGTCATTCGGGAGTGCGACCGGTGAGTCTCGACCGGGGCCGCGCCTGGAAGCTCTTCGGCGCGCCGACGGACCAGGTGGGCAGCGTGAACGACCCGCGCACGCGCGAGGAATACGGCGTGCGCTGGAACGAGAAGTGGGTGTACCTCGGCGAGGACGGCAAGAGCGTCGAGCGCGTGGTGCTCTGGAACCGCTACGACCTCGCGGGCGCCTTCCAGCTGAAGCCCGACGGCAGCGCGGAGGCGCTCCCGATCCCCACGCCCTGAGTCCGGTGGCGGAGAAGGCGCCTCGGCCCGGGCCTCCGCCGCTGCGCCCCTTCGGCCTGGTGCTCCATCGCGACGGCAGCTGGACGCACGAAGGTGTGGCGATCCGGAACCGCAAGCTGCGCGCTGCCTTCGACCGCTCGGTGCGCTACGCGCCGGAGGAGGGCGTCTTCGTCGTCCAGCTCGGGCGCTTCCGCGGCCAGATCGAGGTCGAGGAGGCGCCGTTCTTCGTGCGCGTGTTCGACGCGGGGAGCGGCGAGCTGCGCCTCTCCGACGGGAGCCGCGAGCTCCTCGATCCCGTGAGCCTGCGTCTCTCGCCGCACGACGGCGCGCTGCTGTGCACCGTCAAGCGCGACGTCTCGCCGCAGGGCTTCCCCGCGCGCTTCCTGCAGTCGGCGCAGGCCGAGCTGCTGTGCGCCGTCGAGGAGACGTCGGTCGGACCCTGTCTGCGCGCGGGCGGCGAGCTGCATCCGTTGCCGCCACTCGATTGACTCCGACGTGCGGGCTTGTTACCCACACCGGCTCTCCGGCGCCGTAGCCAAGTGGTAAGGCAGAGGTCTGCAAAACCTCCATCGGCGGTTCAAATCCGCCCGGCGCCTCCCGTTCCTGGCTCCGCTCGCTTCGCTCGCTGCGCGCGGCGGCGTTGGAGGAAGAGCGGGGCGGGTCTCCGCCGCCGCTTGCGGCGACCCGC
>DASUFZ010000083.1:0-2092 GCA_036274295.1 Myxococcota bacterium | reverse complement strand
GAGGCCGAACGCCGCGAGCGATTCGAGCGTGACGAGCAGGCTGCGGTCCGCGGGCCGGAGCGGCTCGGTCGTCGCGCACGCGGCCAGCGCCAGCGGAACCCAGACGAGCCGCGCGAGCCAGTGCGAGGCCATGTCGTCTTCTAGCGCTGCCCGCGCAGGTGATCGATGTAGCGGAGCTCGTTCTCCGCGATCTCGTTGCCCGGGTCGAGCTCGAGCGAGCGCTCGAACGCCTGCTGCGCGGCATCGAGCTCGCCGAGCTCGATCAGGACGTAGCCGAGACCGCGGAGCGCGACGGGCTGGTCCGGCTTCGACGCCGGGTAGCGCTCGCTCACCGCGAGCGCGCGCTCGTAGGATTTGCGCGCTTCCGGGAAGCGGCGCTGCTGATTGAGGATGAAGCCGCGCTCGTTCAGCGAGTCGGCCGCCGTCGGGGCGACGACGACGACGCGGTCCAGGGTCGCGAGCCCGCCGTCCAGATCTCCGCGGTGGACCTGCAGGAAGGCCTTGTGCTGCATCACGGCCTTCCAGCACCAATCGAGCGGGAAGAGCTTCGCGCCGGGACCCGCGGCCGCCTGGAACTCGTCGAACTCCGCCTGCGTCGCCACGCTCAGCGGCTGTCCCGGCTGCTGCGCCAGCAGCGCGTCGAAGCGCGCGACCATGCCGTCCACGATCTCCTCGGCCTTCGCGAAGGCGCCGACTTCGATGGCTGCGTTGACCTGCGCCATCGGCTCGCAGATCTCGTGGAACGGGCCCTGCTGGACATCGGTGTAGACGCTGGTGGTGACGCTGACGGCCGGATTCTGCTGCGGCGTCGGCTGCGGCGTGCCCGCGCACGCCAACGAGACCGCCGCGACGAGAGCCAGGCGACGCTTCATCCGAAGATCCCCCCGTCGATCTCCACGCCGGTCGGGCAGTGATCCGAGCCGCGCACCTGCGGCAGCACGAACGCGTGCTTCACGAAGCGCATGGCGGCGGGCGAGGCGAGCACGTAGTCGATGCGCCAGCCGATGTTCTTCGCGCGGACGCCGAAGCGCTGGCTCCACCAGGTGTAGTGGCCGGGGCCCGGCTCGAAACGCCGGAAGGTGTCGACCCAGCCGGCGGCCACCCAGCGCTCGAACTCGGCGCGCTCCTCGGGCAGGAAGCCGCTCGTCTTCTGGTTCGAGCGCGGGCGCGCGAGATCGATCTCGCGGTGCGCGGTGTTGAAGTCGCCCATCACGAGCACGCGGCGGCCGCCGCGGCGCAGGCGCTCGAGGTGAGCGAAGAGCGCGCGGCTGAAGGCGAGCTTGTAGGGGACGCGGCTGTTGTCGCGCGCGACGCCGCTGCCCTTCGGCACGTAGACGCTCGCGAGCGCCAGGCGCCCGTAGTGCGCGATCAGCAGCCGGCCCTCGCGGTCGAACTCCGGCAGCAGGAGCGACGTCTCCACGCGGTCGGGCGGGCGGCGCGAGAGCACCGCGACGCCGCTGTAGCCGCGCCGCTCCGCCGGCGCGAAGTGCGCGTGGAAGCCCGGCGGCGCGCACAGGCGCGGGCCGAGGTCGTCCGGCAGCGCGCGCACCTCCTGGAGCGCCACGAAGTCGGCGCCCGACGCGCCGAGCCAGCGCAGGAAGCCCTTGCGCGCGCAGGCGCGCAGCCCGTTCACGTTCCAGGAGAGGATGCGCATGGATGACGCCGAAAGTTGTTGCCGACCGCCGTCGGTTTCGGGTTGAATACTACCCCGCAACCCCGAAGGGACTCGCGGCTTGCTGAATCACGCGCTCGCGCTCTCGATGATCGTTGCCCTCGTGCTCGGGTGCTCGGGCGGATCGAGCACGGGCGGAGGCGGAGCCGCGGGCGGATCCGGAACCTCCAGCGGAGGTGCTGCGGGCGGGACCGCGACTGCGATCGGCGGCAGCGCCGGGGCGACCGCCCACTCGGCTTCGACCCGGCCGGCATCGACCGCCGCCCCGACTCGATCCCCGAGCGCCGTGGACGGCGCCGATCCCTGGGGCGTGCTCGGTCCGCTGACGGGCAGCTACGTCGCGAAGGTCTCGTCGCTCGCGAGCGACTGCTCCGAAGATCCCGACGTTCCGTTCGACTACTCGCGCTACGCGGGGAGGCC
>DASUFZ010000082.1:0-5309 GCA_036274295.1 Myxococcota bacterium | reverse complement strand
CAGGTTCAGGGTCATCAGCGCGTTCAGCTTGCCCGCGTTCGGGATGGTCGAGATGGGCCCGAGGATGCCCTCGGGCTCGTTCACGCAGGTGCCGTTGTAGGCCTTGATGCGCTGGAGATAGAGCTGGACGAGCTGGGTCGTTGTCAGCTTGCGCGACAGGATCGCCTGTTGGATGTCGTCGATCGTGGCCTCCTCCACCTGGAAGCGCCACGGCGGGCCGCCACCTTTCGCGAGCGCCTCCGAGGCGAACAGGGCGAACGACGCACAGAGCATGAAGAGCGATCCGAGCTTCCTCACCGCGAGCACGATCGAGACCTCCGAAGAAGTGGTTGATCCGGACGTGCGACAGCAATCGGTGTGCCACGCCGCGCGCGCAGCTGCGCTGCGCGCGGCGGAGCGGCCGCCTCCGCACGAGGCAGCCGGCTGCTTCTTTCACCGGCTGGTGTCGGGTGCGACCGACCTGGGGCGGCTGCGGCGGCTCGGTGCTACTCCATGCCCAGCATGGCCGACTCCCGACCCGTCGCCTTCGTGACCGGCGCCTCGCGCGGCATCGGCGCCGCGACGGCGCTGGCGCTCGCGGCCAAGGGCTACGACCTGGCGATCGCCGCGCGCACCCTGCACGAGGGAGAGCAGCACGAGCACGGCGATGCCGCGGGCGGCGCGCCGCTGCCGGGCAGCCTCGACGCCACCGCCGCGCGGCTCCGCGCGGGGGGCGCGCGCGCGCTGCCCCTGCGGCTCGACCTGCTCGATCCCGCCTCGATCGACGCCGCCGTGCGCGAGGCCGAGGCGCAGCTCGGGCCGATCGACGCGCTCGTGAACAACGCGATCGTGCAGCTGCCCGGCATGATGGCGCGCGTGCTGGAGACGCCGCTCGACGCGCTCTCGCGCGTGCTCGCCGGCAACGTCGTCGCGCAGCTCCAGCTCGTGCAGCGCGTGCTGCCGGGCATGCTCGCGCGCGGGCGCGGCGCGATCGTGAACCTCGTCTCGGCGTCCGGCGCGATGGACCCGCCCGCGCCGACCGGCGAGGGCGGCTGGGGCTTTGCCTACTCCGCCTCGAAGGCGGCCTTCATGCGCCTCACCGGCGTGCTCGCGGTGGAGCACAAGGGCAGCGGCGTGCGCTTCTTCGACGTCGAGCCGGGCTTCGTGCTGACGGAGCTGATGCAGCAGAGCGCGCTCCGCGCCGGCTTCGCCGAACAGTGGGGCGGCGCACCGCCGCAGGTGCCCGCTGCCGTGATCGCGTGGCTCCTCACCGATCCGGCCGCCGAGAGCTGGCACGGCCGCATGGTCTCCGCGCAGAAGCTCTGCAAGGAGCTCGGGCTCGTAGCGGGCTGGCCGAAGACGCGACCTGCTACGGCGTAGACGCCGACCGCCGCGCGAAGGCAACCATGCCGAGCGCCGAGAGCGCCGCGAACAGCGCGCCGGCCAGGAACGTCGCCGGCGGGCCCAGCTCCTCCCACAGCGCGCCCGCGAGGAGGCTCGCGAGCACCAGCGCGACGCCGGACACGAGATGGAAGATTCCGAAGGCCGTGCCGCGCAGCGCCGCGGGCGCCGCGTCCGCGACGAGCTTGGAGAGGAGCCCCTGCGTCAGCGCCATGTGGAGACCCCACAGCGACGCGCCGACGAGGACGTGCCAGGGCGCATCGGCCGCAGCGAGCACGAGATCGGCCAGAACGAGCAGGGCCAGGCCGGTCGCGAGCAGCATCCGCGCGCTCATCGCGTCCGATGCGGCTCCCGCCGGGTAGGCGCCGGCCGTGAAGAAGGCGTTCATCGCGATCATCACGACCGGCACGTAGCCGATGGCCAGGCCCGTGCTCTGCGCGCGCAGCACCAGGAAGGCCTCGCTGAAGCGCGCGAGCGTGAAGAGCGCGCCGATCACCACGATCCACCAGAAGCGCGGCTCCAGCCGACGCAGCCCCGCGAGCGAGAAGCGCGGCTCGCGTCGCTCGACGTGAGCCCGCGCAGGCTCGCGCACCGCGAGTCCGAGCACCGTCACCGACAGCAACGCCGGCACGACCGCGATCCACAGCACGGCCGCGATGTCATTCGAGAGGCGCGCCATGAAGACGAGCGCGAGCAGCGGTCCGAGCACGGCGCCGGCCGAGTCGAGCGCCTGGCGCAGTCCGTAGGCCGCGCCGCGCAGCGCGGGCGGCGCGATGTCGGCGACCAGCGCATCGCGCGGCGCCCCTCGGATGCCCTTGCCGATCCGATCGGCGAAGCGCGCCGCCAACACCTGCGACATCGAGGTCGCGAGCGGAAAGAACGGCTTGCTGGCGGCCCCGAGCGCGTAGCCGAGGACGACGAGCGGCTTGCGCCGGCGCAGCTGGTCGCTGAGCGCTCCCGAGAAGACCCGGGTCACGGCGGCCGTGCCCTCGGCGATGCCTTCGACCAGCCCGATCGCGACCATGCCGGCGCCGAGCACCGAGCTCATGAAGACGGGCAGCAGGCTGTGGACGAGCTCGGACGACGTGTCCATCAACAGCGAGCCGAGACCGAGCGCCCAGATGCCGGTCGGCAAGGTGCGCAGCGATCGCGTCGGCTCGGCCACGGCTCTACGCGACCCGCTCCAGCGGAAACGCCTCCATGCCGCGCACGACGAGGCTCTGGCGGAAGCGGAGCGCGCTGGGGTCGTAGCGGAGGCGGGGCAGCCACGGCAGCAGCGCGGCGAGCGCGAGCCTTCCTTCGAGGCGCGCGAGGCTGGCGCCGAGGCACGAGTGGCGGCCGCGGCCGAAGGCGATGCTCTCGGTGGTGTCGCGGCCGACGTCGAAGCGGTCTGGATCCGGAAACACGCGGTCGTCGCGCTGCGCGGAGCCGATGCCGAGCAGCACCAGCGTTCCCTTGCGCAGCACGTGGCCGCGATGCTCCACGTCTTCGCGCGGCACCCGGTTCAGGAACTTGCCGGGGTGATCGAAGCGGAGCATCTCCTCGATGGCGTTCTCGAGCAGCTCGCCGTCGCCCTGTTCGAGCCGCGCCAGCTCGGCCGGGAAGTCGAGCAGGGCCTTCACGCCCAGGTCGATCAGGTTCGTGGTGGTCTCCGCACCTGCCACCAGCAGCACCTGGCACAGCGAGAGCAGCTCCTCGCGCGTGAGGCGATCGCCACCCTCTTCCGCCGCCAGCAGGCGCGAGAGCAGATCTTCTCGAGGCGCGGCCCGCCGCACCTCGAGAAGACTTCCGATGTACTCGTAGAGCCCATCGAGCGCTGCCGCGCTCTCGGCGTGGGTGGCGTCGTCCGCCAGCGGATCCGCCGCCGCGATCATGCGGTGGGCGAACTCGGTGAAGCGGTCTTCGTCCTGCTCCGGCACGCCGATCAGCCGCGCGATCGTCACCACCGGGATGCGCTGGGCGAACTCGAGATGGAGATCGAAGCGCTCGCGGCGCCCGAGCGGAGCGAGGGCGTCCGCGATCAGCTTCTCCAGCGACGCCTCCAGCTCCGCGATCGCGCGCGGCGCGAAGCCCTTGTTCACCAGCTTGCGCAGCCGCGCGTGCGCCGCGCCCTCCTGCGTCACCATCGAGCGCTCGGTCTCGTCGCGGAAGCGCGCGCGCGGGTCGTCCGGCCCGAACGGCTCGCGGCCCTCCCAGAGCGTGATGTTCATGGTGAGACGCTCGTCGGCCAGCAAGGTCGCCACGTCGGCGTGTCGCGTGAACATCTGGATCGTGTGCGGCGCCGGCAGCCGGTAGAGCGGCGCCTCGTCGCGCAGGCGGCGATAGGTCGGGTGCGGATCGGCGTGGAACGCGGGCGAGTAGAGATTGAAGTCCGGGCTCGTCACTGTGCCGGCGACGCTAGCAGCAGGTTCGCCGAGCCGAGCATCTGCTCCGCGATTTCAGCGTGGCCGTATGCAGTCGGGTGCACGTGATCGACGAACAGACCCAGTGCCACTGCATCCGAAGAGTCGGACCGCATCCGTTCGCGCAGATCGATCCACGGCGTCTGCTCCTGCTCCATCACCTCGAGGAACGCCGCCTCGAGCGGCGACGTGAGGCGGTGCGTGACGCCGTCGCGGTCGATCGCGGCGCGAAGCTCGGTGCGCGCCTCGTCGTCGCGCCCGAGCTCCGCGAGCAGCACGCCGCGTTGAAAATGCGCCATGGCGTGCCCGGGCGAGAGATCCACCGCGCGGTTCAGCTCGCCGAGCGCATCGTACCGCTTGCCTGCTTCCTTCAGTGCCGCGGCCGCGCGCAGCGCCGCGTCGAACTCCTTCTCCTCTGCGAAGCCGCTCGCGTGGAACGAGAGACCGGGCGGCCAGCGGAGGTTCTCGACGGGCAGGACGAACAGCAGAGGCACACGCGCCGCGCGTGCCTCTGCTGCGATCTTCTCCAGGTTCTCGCGATACCGCGCGGCCGCGCGCGCGCGGAACTCCGGCGTCGGTGCCGCACGGCGCGCCGCGGGCACGTCCTCGGGCACGAACGTGGGGATCTGACCCGCCTCGAGCGCAGCCACCTCCTCGCGCACGCGCTCCGTCTCGGCGCCGCGCAGCGCGCGCGTCCAGGCGTAGTCGAGCCACGCGAAGAGCGACGAGCGCGCGAGCAGCGCCGCGCGCAGGCGCAGCGCGGGCGTCAGTCCGGCGGCCGGGCCGTCCGCGCCGCCGAGCATCTCGTTGTGGCCGACGTAGACGACGACGAGATCCGGCTCGAGCGCGAGCGCGGTCGGCAGCAGCGCGAGCACGCGATCGCTTGCGTAGCCGGCGCAGCCGAGGTTCAGGACCTCGACCGGCTTCCCGGTCGAAGTCCTGATCTCTTCTCCCAGCACCTCGATGTACGCCGCCTCCGCGCCGACGAAGAGCCCGTAGCTGGTCGAGTCGCCGAGGCCGATCACGCGCCACGTGCCCGCCGGCTTCGCGCGCGCGAGCTCCGCGGGGCGGAAGCCCGGCAGCAGGAACTGGCGCCCCGCACGCTGCCCGCGCCGCCCGCGCAGCCCTTCGCCGTCGTTCACCCAGTCGGGGCGGATCGCGACGCGCCCGCCGCCGACGTCGACGAACGGATCCACGTTCGCCGCGCGCGTGCGCGTGAAGAAGAGCAGCGGGTCGTCGGGCGGCAGCGCGCCGAGCGCGCGCAGGCCGACGTCGAGCGCCAGGAGCACGGCCAGCGCGCCCAGCAGCGCGAGGAGCCCGCTCCGCATGCGGTGTCAGTTCACCCGATCTGGAGCGTCGGCGTCGGCCGCTTCTTCAGCAGGTCGGCGTAGAAGTCGTTGCCCTTGTCGTCGGTGACGATGAAGGCGGGGAAGTCCTCGACCTCGATGCGCCAGATCGCCTCCATGCCGAGCTCCGGGTACTCCGCGACCTCCACCTTCTTGATGCAGTGCTCGGCGAGGCGCGCGG
>DASUFZ010000081.1:0-4281 GCA_036274295.1 Myxococcota bacterium | reverse complement strand
CGGACAGCTCGCGTTCGTGGCCGCCGTCCTCGCCGCGATGGCGCTCGCGCGGCGGATCGGGGCCGGCGCGCGCGCGGAAGCCTTTGCATCGCGGGCCGCGCCCTACGCCATCGGCAGCCTCGCCGCGTTCTGGCTCTTCGATCGCCTCGCGCGGTTCTGACGCGTTCGGCGGTCCCCGTCCTGCGCTAGCGTCCGCGCCCTCGTGAAGATCGGCCTCGTCGGATATCCGGGCAGCGGCAAGTCCACCGTGTTCGGCGCGCTCACCGGGCGCGCCGTCGACACCGGCTTCGGCGCCAAGGAGAACCTCGGCGTCGTCAAGGTGCACGACCCGCGCGTCGACGCGCTCGCGAAGCTCTACGCGCCGAAGAAGACGACCTACGCGGAGATCACGTTCAGCGACCTGCCGGGCGGCCACGGCGACTCGCTCGACCGCAAGGCGCTGCTCGCCATGAAGAGCGTGGACGCGCTCTGCCAGGTGCTGCGCGCGTTCCCCGACGCGGCCGGCGAGCCCGGCGATCCGCTGCGCGAGATCTCCGGCCTCGAGACCGAGACCATCCTCGCGGATCTCGAGGTCGTGGAGGGGCGGGTCGCGCGCGTGAAGAAGGATCGCGGCAACCCGCGCGAGCTCGCGCTGCTCGAGCGCCTGCAGGCCGAGCTCGAGGCCGAGACGCCCGTGCGCCGCATCGAGATGAACGACGAGGAGCGCCGCATGCTCTCCGGCTTCCAGCTGCTGACGCAGAAGCCGCTGCTGCTCGTGCTGAACGTGGGCGAGGACGCCGTGGCGGAGGCGGCGCCCGCGGAGATCGCGAGCGCCGCCGCGCAGCGCGGCCTCGGGCTGGTCGTGCTCTCGGCGAAGGTCGAGATGGACATCGCGCTGATGCCGGCCGCCGAGCAGCAGGAGTTCTGCGAGTCGCTCGGGCTGACGGAGCCCGCCAGCCGGCGCTTCGTGCGCGCGGCCTTCGAGCTGCAGGGTCTCATCTCGATGCTCACGGCGGGCGAGGACGAGTGCCGCGCCTGGCCGGTGCCGCGCGGCATCCTGGCGCCGAAGGCGGCCGGCAAGATCCACTCCGACATCGAGCGCGGCTTCATCCGCGCCGAGGTGACGCGCTGGGACGATCTCGTCTCGCTCGGCTCCGAGGCGAAGTGCCGCGATGCCGGCAAGCTGCGCATCGAGGGCAAGGACTACGTCGTCGAGGACGGCGACGTCGTCCACTTTCGCTTCAACGTGTAGAGCCTGCATGCGGCCTGCACCGGCGCTGCCGTGAGCGGGCTCACGCTTGCCGGTGTCGTCCGCGCCGATCGGAGGTGATCGAATTTCACCCCCGAGGTGCGCACATGCAGGCCCTCTACTTCTGGCCGGGCGAGCCCCTGCTCTCCCTCTTCGTCCTCTGGCTCGTCTCGGTCGTCTTCCTGTGGGCGGCGCGCGAGCCGATGGCGCGCCTGCTGAAGAGCCTCGGCGGCTTCCTCGGCGACGGCTGCCAGGGCGTCGCGCAGTGGTGCCGCGACGCCGCGCAGGAGCTGCGCAAGCAGAGCCGCGCGGCGCTGCTGGCCGCTGCGCGCGTCGAGACCCAGGGCAAGCTCGAGCGCGAGCTCCAGAAGGTCGACGCGAGCTTCGCCGCGAAGCTCGGCGACTACGCGACCCTGCACCGCCGGCTCGACGAGGTGCTGCTCGAGCTCGACGCCGACTACAAGAAGTGCGGCGACGCGCCGCCGCAGGTGCCGGGCTGGTCGGCCGCCGTCGAGGCGCTCGCCAAGATCCCCACGGCGGGCGACCCGAACATCCAGAAGGTCTTCGAGAGCATCCGCAAGTCGTCGCGCGACGCCGAGAAGAAGGCGCTCGAGCTCTACCGCGACGACACCGCGAAGCGGCACAAGACGCTCGGCGGCATGGCGCCCGCGTGGAAGGACGTGCGGGGGCTGATGGCGCGCATGTGCGACGTCGTGGCCAAGGCGCTCGAGAGCACGCAGCGCATCCGCGGCTACGCCGAGGAGTTCGAGAAGTTCCGCAAGGACCAGGAGGGCGCGGCGCGCGCGCTGACGTGGTCGGCGGCCAAGTTCTTCGTGGTGTCGCTGATCGTGCTCGGCGTCGCGCTCGGCGGCGCCTTCGTGAACTTCCAGCTGATCGCGCTGCCGATGTCGGAGCTGGTGCCGGCGGGCGCGCGCGTGGGCGGCGTCCCGGTAGCGACCGTCTCGGCGCTGGTGATCGTCCTGATGGAGACGGCGCTCGGCATCTTCATCATGGACATGCTCGGCATCACGGACCTGCTGCCGCGCCTGCACGCGATTCCCTCGGCGCGGCGCCGCCTGATCCTCGGCCTGGCACTCGGCGGCCTCTTCTTCCTGGCCTGCGTCGAGAGCTCGCTGGCCGTGCTGCGCGAGCGCCTGGCGGAGGCCGACGCCGCCATGAAGCTCGCGCTGGCCGGCGACGAGAGCCGCGTCGTCGTCCAGACGAGCGCGTCCTGGATCCCCGTGGCGGGTCAGGCCGCGCTCGGCTTCGTGCTGCCGTGGATCCTCGCGATGGTCGCGATCCCGCTCGAGATGCTGCTCGACAGCGCGCGCCACGTGCTGTCGTCGCTGGCGGTCGCCGCGCTCGAGGCGCTCGGCTACGTGCTGCGCGTCTTCGGGCACGTCGCCAAGGCGTTCTGCGCCATGCTCGAGAGCGCCTACGACGTCTACATCGGCATCCCGCTCCGCATCGAGCAGGCGCTGCGCGGGCGCGCGGGCGCGGGGCTCGGCCGCCCGCGCCAGACGCCCGAGCGCCGCGAGGTGACCGCGTCATGAAGCGCGCGCTCACCCTGCTCGCCGCGCTCGCGGGCCTCGCGTGCAGCGAGGCCACGGAGTACCGCCAGGCCGTCGCCGTGCTGGTCGACGTGTCGGGCACCTACACCGACCAGGCGACGGAGGTCGCGCGCATCCTGAAGCGCGAGGTGCTGCCGTCGCTCGTCCCGGGCGACGCGCTCCTGCTCGTCCGCATCGACAGCCAGAGCTACGAGCGTGAGAATCTCGAAGCGCTGGTGACGCTCGACGCGCGGCCGTCCAAGGCCAACGCCGAGAAGCTGGCGCTGGCGAAGCAGATCGACGCCATCGCCGCGGGCACCGTCGAGTCGGAGTACACCGACATCCGGGGCGCGCTGATGCTGGCGGCCGAGTACCTGCGCGAGATCCCGGCCGGCAGCCGCGTGATCCTCGTCTTCAGCGACATGAACGAGGATCTGCCGAACGGCACCACGCGCGAGCTCGAGGCGAAGGAGTTCGCGGACATCGACGTCGTCGCCGTGAACGTGAAGCGCCTCCAGGCCGACAACGCCGATCCGCAGCTCTTCCGCGGGCGGCTCGCGAGCTGGCAGGAGCGCGTGCTCTCACACGGCGCCGCCGGCTGGCGCGAGGTGCTGGACGCGGGCCAGCTGCCGGTGCACCTGGCGCAGCTCCGTTAGCGCGCGAGAAGCGAAGAGATCTGCGCCAGCAGGGTGGTGAACTCGATCGGCTTGGCGAGATAGGCGTCGAAGCCCGCGGCGAGCGCAGACTGGCGGTCCTCCGCGCTCGCGAAGCCCGACGCGGCGATGGCGGGCGTGCGCAGGCCGCGCTCGGCGTCGAGCGAGCGCACGCGCTGGATCAGCGAGAGGCCGCTCTCCAGCGGCAGGCCGAGATCGCTGACGACGAGCGACGGGCGCTCGCGCTCCACCAGCTCGAACGCCTCGGCCGCACTGCCCGCGACGAGCACGCGCGCGCCGTGCATGCGCATCAGGTGCTCCAACGCGTCGCGCGTGTCGGCGTGATCCTCGACGAGCAGCACGGTCGCGCCGCGCAGGCGACCGTCGGCGCCGTTCGCGCCGGCGAGGGCCGCGCTCGCTCCCACGCGCCGCGTCTCCGTCGCGCCCGTCCCAGGCTGGAGCGGCAGGCGGACGCGGAAGGTCGCGCCGCGCCCTTCGCCCTCGCTGTGCGCTTCGATGCTGCCGCCGTGTCCCTCCACCAGATGCCGCGCGATCGCGAGGCCGAGCCCGAGTCCGCCGTGCTCGCGCCCGGCCCCCGAATCGCCCTGGCGGAAGCGCTCGAACACGTAGGGCCGCAGCCGCGACGGGATGCCGCGTCCGCTGTCGCGCACGAGGATGTCGACGTCCTTCTCGCCAGCGGCGACTGCGATCTCCACCTCGCCGCCCGCCGGCGTGAAGCGGATCGCGTTCGAGAGCAGGTTCGAGAGGACCTGCCGGATGCGCGCGGGATCGGCCAGCGCGATGACGGGAGGCCCGGGCTCGTGGCGAAGCGCGACCCCGGCCGGCTCGG
>DASUFZ010000080.1:0-13389 GCA_036274295.1 Myxococcota bacterium | reverse complement strand
CGGGCCAGTTCGCCGGCGGCTTCTTCACCTACGAGAACACCGGGAATGCGACGAGCCCGGCCTTCGTCGCGCGTACCGGGAACGAAAACCCGCTGACGGGCCAAGGTGCGGGCTTCAACACGATCCCCGCGCTCGTCGACTTCGACCGCGATGGCGATCTCGACGTCGTCGCGGGCAACAACAACGGCACGTTCGCCCTCTTCGACAGCTTCGCCGATCGCTTCGCGCGAATCCTGGTCCACCCGTTCGCGGGCACCCAGACCTCTACCGCGCCCGCGCTCGGCGATCTCGATGGCGACGGCGATCTCGACTACTTCCTCGGCAGGGCGAACGGCACGATCGTCTACTTCCAGAACGTCGGCAGCGCGAAGAATCCGTCCTTCCTCATCCACTCCACCAGCGGCAACCCGCTCGACGGAGTCGACGTCGGATCGTACGCCCATCCCGCGCTCGGCGATTTCGACGACGACGGCGATCTCGATCTGATCATCGGCGCAGGCGACGGCACGTTCTTCACGTTCGGGAACACCGGCAGCGCGTCGAGCCCTGCGTTCTTCGCGGTCACGGGCGGCTTCAACCCCTTGTTCGGCCGCGACGTCGGATACATGGCGACGCCCGCGCTCGCGGACCTCGACCGCGACGGCGATCTCGACCTGGTCGCGGGCGAGTACGACGGCGTGTTCAACTACTTCCAGAACACGGGGGGGACGTTCTTCCCGCAGTTCGTCCCGCGAACCGGAAGCAGCAATCCGCTGGACGGATTCGACGTCGGACGTGCGTCGGCGCCCGCGATCGGCGATCTCGAGCGCGACGGCGATCTCGACGTCGTGGCCGGCGCGGAAGACGGCACGTTCCGCTACATCCACAATTTCGGCACGGCGACGACTCCGTCGTTCGGGCAGAACTACGGCCTCGCCAACCCGATGGACCGCGAGGACGTCGGATCCTACGCGAAGCCCTCACTGGGCGACTTCGACGGCGACGGCGACCTCGACCTCGTCTCGGGCAACAGCAGCGGCTTCGTGATCGCGTACCGGAGCTCGATCGCACAGGTGCCGCTGTCCGCGGTTGCGCTCACCGGCGCGGCGAATCCGCTCCTCGGCCAGGACGTGGGAGCGCTCGCGCGCCCGGCGCTCGCCGATCTCGACGCCGACGGCGACGCCGACCTGCTCGTCGGCGAGTACGGCGGCACGTTCCTCTACTACGAGAACACCGGCAGCGCGCTGAGCCCGAAGTTCGCCGCGCGCACGGGGTCGGCGAATCCGCTGCTCGGCCGGGACGTGGGCGACGCGGCCGCGCCGGCCTTCGCGGATCTCGACCACGACGGCGACTTCGATCTGGTCGCGGGCGATCTGACCGGCAACTTCGACTACTTCGAGAACACCGGCGATGCCGAGGCGCCTGCGTTCGCGAGCGCGCTCGCCAACCCCTTCGGCCTCTCCCGCGTCGACGACGCCTCGGCGCCCTCGTTCGGCGACTACGACTACGACGGCGATCTCGACCTTCTCGTCGGTGGATACGCGGGATTCGCCTACTTCCGGAACACGGGTAGCGCGACGAATCCGCTCTTCGCGTTGCAGACCGGCGTCTTCAACCCGCTCCTCGGCGAGAGCTTGACCTACGCGAGCCCCGCTCTCGGCGATTTCGACGGGGACGGCGATCTCGACGTCTACGCCGGCGCGGCGGGCGGCCGCTTCACCTACTTCGTCCAGCCCAGGTTCGAGTCGGACCTCGTGCGCGTTCCCGGTCCGGCCAACCCGCTCGCGAGCACCGACCTCGGCTCCGACTCCGCGCCCGCCGCCGCCGATCTCGATGGCGACGGCGATCTCGACCTCGTCACCGGCAACCTCGCCGGCACGTTCGCGGTCCACTACCTCCCCGAGCCCGCGCACGTGTCGATGTTCGCGGCCGGGGCGGCGCTGCTCGGCTGGCTGCGACGCGGGCGCCGCGGATCGGATTGCTAGTTCGCGGGAGGGGGCTCCGCGAGCAGCTGATCGACGATCTTCTGCCGCTCCGCGCGCGGCAGCGCCTGGAGACGGCGCCACGCGCTGCGCAGCCTCTCGCGCTCTTCGGGCGGCATGGCGCGGAAGCGGGCGGCGTTCTCGCGGATCGCGTCCTGCTCGGGGGCCGGCAACGCGCGCAGCTCGGCCAGGCGTTCGCGCAGCGCCTGCTGCTCGTCCGCGGGCAGCGCGCGGTAGTGCAGGATGCGCTCGCGCAGCGCCGCGCGTTCGTCCGGCGGGAGCTGGCGGATCTGCGCGCGCAGCGCGCGCCCCTCCTCCGGCGTGACGTCGCCGAGATCGCGGCGCAGCGCCTGGAACTCCTTGCGCGCCTCGTCGCGGCCGAGGCGCATCCGCTCGCGCATCCGCGCGCGCTGCTCCGGCGTCGCGTTCTGCCAGCGCTCGCGCAGCGCCTGGCGCATCTGGCGGCGCTCTTCCGGGGTCGCGTTCTGCCAGCGCTCGCGCAGAGCGCCGGGCTCGGGCGCCTGGGCCCGAACGGGCGCGGCCAGCAACTGCACTGCGAAGCCGAGCGCTGCCAGCCAGCGATACCGCGAGCCCCGCGTCATCCCCTGCCCTCTTCGAGCGCGACGTAGGCCTCGAGCAGCTCGAGGTTCGCGATCACGTCGAGATCCTCCGCGGTGTCGAGCTCGAGCCCGACCGCGATCTCCTCGGCGGGCAGCGCGTCGAACTCGGGATCGCGCACGGGCTCCTCGGCGACCTCCGCCGGCGGCGGCACGGGCGCGGGACGCGGCAGCGCCAGGTAGACGGCCAGCGCCGCGGCGGCCGACGCGGCCGCGGCCCACCAGCCGAGCGCGCGGCGTCGGCGCGCGGGCGGCGGCGTGCTTCGCGCCGTCGGCGCGGCCGTGCGCGCCGGCTCCTCCTCGATGCGTGCGCGCAGACCGCCGAGGAGCGCCGCGCGCGTCTCCGGGACGGGCAGCCCCGCGAGCAGCACGTCGACGCGCGCGAGCGACGCGAGCCGCGCCGCGCACGTCGCGCACGTCTCCGCGTGCGCGCGCATCTGCGCCTCGCGCGACGGCTCGAGCTCGCCGTCGAGCAGCGCCGACCAGTCCTCCGCGTAGCGCGCGCAAGCGTCCGCGAGCGGTCCCGTCACGACACCTCCTCGCCGCCCGCCGCGCGCAGCCCGGCCAGGCTCGAGCGCGCGCGGTGGACGAGCGCCTTCACCGCCTGCTCCGAGACGTCGAGCGAGGCGGCCACCTCCGCGTACGACTGCCCCTCGATCGCCACCAGCCAGAGGGCGGCGCGCTGGCGCTCCGGCAGCGCGCGCAGGGCGCGGTCGAGCGCGCCGATCTCGCGGCGCGCGTCGACGACGACATCGCTCGCGGCCTCGGACGCCGCGGGCAGCGGATCGTCGTCGCCGACACTCTCGTGCGGCGCGCGCCGCCCGGGCCGCCGCAGCTCGTTGAGCGCGAGATTCGTGCCGATGCGGTAGAGCCAGCTCGAGAAGCGGGCGTCGGGCTTGTAGGTCGCGCGCGCGCGGTGGACACGCAGAAAGGACTCCTGCACGAGCTCCTCGGCGGCGCCGACCTCGCCGAGCATGCGCTCGAGGTAGCGCAGCAGCGGACCGGCCCAGCGCCGGAAGAGCGCCTCGAAGGCGGCGCCGTCGCCCGCGCAGAACGCCAGCATGAGCCGAACGTCCTCGTCGGGTGCGTGCACGCGCGCCTCCGTCCCTGTGGAACCCCGCACGACGCGCCCGGTTGCGCTGCCACTCGTAGCCCCCCGGGGCTCCCTATCTCTTTCTTCTAGGCGGCTCTTTCTTCTAGGCGGCCCGGGCGAGGCCGCACTCCCTCAGGAAACGCAGGAGCGTCGCATCGAACTCCTCCGGCGCATCGAGGTTCAGGATGTGGCCCGCGCCCGGAAAGACGACGCGTGTCGCGCGCGGCAGCCGCGCCGCGAGCACGTCGGCCGCGCGCAGGAACTGCTCGTCGCGCTCGCCGACCATCACCAGCGCGGGCGCGTCGATCTGGCCGAGCTGATCGATCACGGACTTCGCGGGTCCCGTCACACGGCGTGCGAAGTTCGCGATGCCGTGCGGCACCTGCGCCGCGATGGCGTCGGCCGCCGCGCGCGCGGCCGGCGTCTCCGGGTGGAGGCCGACGAGGGTCGGTGCGGCGCGTCCATCCACGAAGGCGCGCATGCCCTTGTTCTCGACGAACGAGGCCGTGCGCTCGACCATCGCCTCCCAGCGCGCCTGCGCGTCGGCGTTCTTGAAGCCGGGCCCCGAGCCGACGAGCACCAGCGCGCGTGCGCGCTTCGGCTCGCGCAGCGCGAGGTGCAGCGACGCGAGGCCGCCGAACGAGAGACCCGCCAGCACGGCGGGCTCGCCGGGCGCGGCCTGGTCGAGCACGCGCGCGAGATCGTCGACCACGCGCTCGAGCGCGTAGGCCGCCAGATCCTCCGGCGCGTCCGAGAGCCCGTGCCCGCGGTAGTCCCACAGCACGACGCGCATGCCGGCCGCGACGAGCGGCGCGACCTGCGGCCGCCAGTTCTCGTGCGTGGTGGCGAGCGCACACGAGAAGACGATCGGCGTCCCCTCTCCGTGTGCCTCGGCGTGGACGGCGTAGCCGTCCGCCGTCGGAACGCGCGCCATCAATCGGCTTCGAGCCGGTTGCGCAGCGCGTCGGCCATCTGGTCGATCTGATCGCGCATGGCGCCCTTGATGGTGAACTCCGGCACCAGCGCCTTGGTGCGGCCGTCCATGGCGATCTGGACGCGCGTGCGGTCGCCCTGCGGGCGGAAGCGCAGGGTGCCCTTCAGCTCGCGCCAGACGTTGCCGTCGCAGACCTTCTCGAAATCGACGTCGCCGTCGTCGCGGAAGGTGAAGTGGAAGGTGGCGACGCCGGCGCGACCGAGCGCGGTGTAGTGGCTCTCCGTCGTGCGCCGGTTGCCCTCGCGCTCGACGATCTCGGTGCGCGTGTCGGGGAAGAGCCCGAGCAAGGTCTCGTCGCGCGCCGCGATGCGCGCCGAGTCCGCGCGCGGGCGCTTCACGGAGAACTCCTTCTCGAGGTGCATCTAGTGGATCTCCATGCTGAAGGGCAGGACCGCCATCGGCACGCCGCTCTCGAGCGCCTCGAGCCACGGCTCGGCGCGCCGCGCGACCTCCGCCAGCAGGGCCGGCGCGGGCAGCAGGCTCGTGCGCGCGCCGGTGAACGCGTCCTGGATCTGCTCGACCAGCGAGCGCGGCGCGGGGAAGACGACCAGCGCGACGTCGGCGTCCTCGGCGATGTCGAGGCGCTTCTTGCCGACCGCGATCGCCGCGCGCAGCCCGCCGAGCTCGTCCACGAGCCCGACCTCCTTCGCCTGCGCGCCGGTCCACACGCGGCCCTGCCCGACGGCGTCGACCTGCGAGCGGTCGAGCGGCCGGCCCGCGGCGACGCGATCGAGGAAGAGTCCGTAGATCGACGCGACCTCCGCGCGCAGCCGCGCGCGCGACTCGGGCGAGAGCGGCCGCGTCGAGAGCTGGAGCTCCGCGTGCGGCCCGCGCACGATCGAGTCGAAGCCGATGTCGAGCTTCTCGAAGACGCCCTCGAGCACCGGGCGCAGGGCGAACACGCCGATCGAGCCGGTGATGGTGCCGGGCGACGCGACGATCGCGTCGGCGCCCGTGGCGACGTAGTAGCCGCCCGACGCAGCGACGTCCGAGAAGGAGGCGATCAGCGGCTTGCCGGCGGCGCGCACCTGCTCGGCCGCGCGCCAGACCAGATCGGAGGCGAGCGCGGAGCCGCCCGGGCTGTCGACGCGCAGCACGACGGCGTCGATCGAGGAATCCTTCGAGGCGTCCTCGAGCGCTTTGCTCACGGTCTCCGAGGCGAGCACCAGCGAGCCCGACGGCGAGATCGATCCCTTGCCGACCACGACGGGGCCGCTGCCGTAGACGAGCGCGAAGCGCGCCTTCGGATCGAAGCCGACGTCCGCCGGCTGGACCGCGGCGTAGACGTCGGCCTCCACCACCGGCGGATCGCCCTCCTTCGAGAGCAGCTCGTCCCACTGGAGCGCGCCGTCGATCAGGCCCCACTTCTTCATCTGGTCGGGGTCGACGGGCGCCGCGGCGATGGCATCCCGCACGGCCGGCTCGCCGAGCTTGCGGCTCTTCGCGATGCCGGCGACGAACTGCGCGTCGATCGAGTCGAGCAGCGAGCTCGCGACCTCGCGCATCGAGTCGCTCATCTGGTGCCCGGCGATCGTCTCGACGGCGCTCTTGTAGCGGCCGATGCGCTCCACCTCGATCTGGACGCCGAGGCGCTCGAGCAGGCCGCCGAAGAAGAGGTACTCGGCGGCCAGCCCCACCACCGGCGCGCGCGTGGCCGGCGCGGCGTAGACCTCGTCGGCCGCGCTCGCGACGAAGTACTCGAGATTCGCGCCGAACGACGCCAGCTCGAGCCAGGCGATGGTGCGGCGCCCCTTCGCGGACGCGCTGGCGATGGCCTCGCGCAGCTCCTGCGCCTTGCCCCAGCCGATCTGGAGATCGCGGACGCGGAACACGATGGCCCCGATGCGGTCGTCGCGCTCCGCGATCGCGAGGGCGGAGAGCAGCGACGCGAACGGGCGTCGCGCGGAGCCCGTCAGCCGCGCGAACAGCGGAGGCTCCGCGCTCTCGACGTACTCGCCGGAGAGCTCGAGCACGAGCACGGAGCCCTTCTCGATGTGCGGGCCGCTGCTGCGCCAGAAGAACGACGCGGCGAACGCCAGCGCAAGCATCACGAGCGCCAGGCGCAGCCACCGTCGCATGCCCACTCCTCCGAAGCCCCGCCTAGCCTACGGTATTCTCGGCCGCCGTGGTGGCCAGAGAGGTGTACGTCGCGGCGGTCGGCCTCACCAAGGTCGACCTGACCGGCCGCATCTTCGGCTCCGTCTTCGATCTCTTCGCCGAGGCCTACCGCAAGGCGCTCGAGGACTGCCCCGTGCGCAGCTTCGACGCCGTGCAGGTCGGCATCATGGACAGCGAGGAGTTCGAGAACCGCGCGAACATCGCGACGAAGGTCGCGGACCGGCTCGGCCTCACCGGCATTCCCGCGGTGCGCAGCGAGACGGCCTCTTCGACCGGCGCGGCCGCGTTCCACGAGGCCTACTACAAGGTGGCCTCGGGCGAGTTCGAGACCGTGCTCGTGCTCGCCGGCGAGCGCATGAAGATGGTCACCACCGAGGTGGCGACCGCGATCATGTCGAAGACGGTCGACCCGGAGGAGCGCCGCTTCGGCTTCACCATGCCCGCGCTGATCGCGCTGATCACGCAGGCGTGGATGCGCGAGCGCGGCATCGCGGGCCGCGGCGTCGCCGACGTGCTCTCGCGGCTCATGCTGCGCGCGCACGCGCTCGGCGCGCGCAACCCGCTGGCCGCCTTCTACGGCCGTCCGGAGCCGCTCTCGGCCTACTTCGACGCGTCGGCGAACCTGCCCGTCGCGACGCCGCTGATGCGCAAGGACTGCTCGCCGATCTGCGACGGCGCCGCCGCGCTCGTGCTGACCTCGCGCCCGCAGGCAGTCAAGGTCGCGGGGCTCGGCTCGGCCACGGAGACGTCGTCGATCCTCGACCGCGACGCGCTGACCTCGCTCGAGGCCACGCGCAACGCGGCGCGCATCGCCTGCTGGCGCGCCGGCATCGCGACCCTGCGCGAGCAGGAGGGCCTCGTGGTCGAGGCGCACGATGCCTTCAACAGCCTGTTGCCGATCGGCCTCACCGACCTCGGCCTCGTCGACGCGGACGAGGCGGTCGAGGCGCTCGTCGGCGCGCTGTCGGACGAGCCGCAGGATCCCCTGCTCAACCCGGTGACGGGTCCGCGCGGGCGCGTGCCCGCCAATCTCTCGGGCGGGCTCAAGGCGCGCGGCCACCCGGTCGGCGGCACGGGCCTCTTCCAGATCGGCGAGTGCTACCTCCAGCTCACCGAGCGCTTCCCGGTGCGCGAGGCGCAGGTGCCGGACGCGCGTCTCGGCGTCGCGCACTCGATCGGCGGCCCCGGCAACAACAACTACGTGACCTTGCTCGAGCGCGCCGACGCGCGCCGGCGCCGCGACGAGGTGCGCGCGCCGCGCATGCACTTCGAATCGCGTCGCCAGCGCCCGGCGCGCGAGGCCGTCGTCTCGCTGCACGGCGCGACGGCCACGGTGATCGCGGCGACGGCCATCCACGTCACCGCGCGCGGCGGGCCGCCGCTCCACGTCGCGCTGCTCGAGGCGGAAGGCCGGCGCCTCTTCGCGAAGCTCGATCCGGCGTCGGCCGAGGAGATCCCGTCGGAGCAGGAGCTCGCGGGCCAGAAGGTGCGCGTGCAGATCTCGAGCGACGGCGACCAGACCTTCCAGCTCGGCGTCCGCCAGAGCTTCGGCTTCGGCCGCTTCGTCGACTCGCTGCGGCGCAGGGTGGGCGCGCGCGGGGAATAGCAAGGAGGCCGACACAAGTCGGCCGACGCGCAGCGAGGCGCAGCCGAGCGAAGGCCGGAATGCCCGAGCGCGAGCGATCAGCGAGCGCGAAGGACCGGTACCAGGAGTGCGTCGTCGCCCGCCTCGTCCTCCTCGAAGAACGGCTCGAGCCGCTTCGCGGCCAGCTCGATCGTCGCGATCTCGCGGCTGCAGTGGAAGCGCATGGCGGGTCCGCCGACGCCGAGGCCGCGGTTCACGTACATCGTGCAGGTGCCGCGGCGGTAGACGCCGCGCGTGAGCGGCGTCATCACGCGCGCGAGGTTCCAGTGCCCGCCCGGCAACGGCAGCGCGAGCTGACCGCCGTGCGTGTGGCCGGCCAGCACGAGCGGGTAGCCGAGGTCGGCGGCGTGCTCGAAGACCTCGGGTTGATGCGCGAGCAGCAGCAGCGGACCGTCGCCCGGCCAGCGCGCGCGCAGGGTCTCGAGCACGCGGTAGCGCAGGCGCCGCTCGAACCAGCGCCCGCCGGGATCCTCGACGCCGGCGACGTAGAGCGGCGCCGGCAGCGGCAGCCGCACCAGCTCGTCGCGCAGCAGGCGCACGTTCGGCGCGTGACGCGCGAGCGCGTCGGCGACGCGGTCGGCGCCGACGTTGGCGTCGTGGTTGCCGAGGATCGCGAAGACGCCGTAGCGCGCGCGCAGGCCGTCGAGGTGGCATGCCTCGGGCAGGTGGCGCGGGTCGTCGTGGAAGAGATCGCCCGTGATCGCGACGAGATCGGGCTCGGTCGCGTTGACCCTCTCGACCATGCGCGCGAGGCGCTCGCCCTCGAGCTGGTTGCCGATGTGGAGATCGCTGATCTGCACCACGCGCAGGCCCGCGAGGCGCTGCTCGAGGCCCGGCAGCTCCACCCGTAGCCGCGTGTGGGCGATGCGCGCCTGGCCGGCCGTCAGGCTCCAGGCGACGGAGAGCGCGACCGCACCGACGAAGAGGCCGCTCGCGCTGCGGAAGAGCCACGCGGCCGTGTCGTAGTCGTAGAGGCCGAGCGCGTAGGGCAGCGCGACGACCGGCGCGAGCAGCAGCCAGCAGGCGGCGACGGCGGTGCCGAGCAGCAGGGTCGCCACGCCGAGCTCGACGTAGCGGCGCAGCGCGCGCGAGAGCGCGTCGGTGCGGCCGCGGCGTCGCATCAACCACGGCACGGTGGCGACGTTCGCGACGGCCAGCGCCAGCGCCGTCAGCAGCCACGGCAGCGCGCGTCCAGCGGACGGCGCGCCGACGAGCACGGCGACCCAGTGCGCGACGAGCGCCTGCATGAGCCCGAGCCCTGCCGCGAGATTGCGGAACAGGCGCGAGAGCAGGAAACGCCGCGCGGCGCTGACGAGATCGTCGAGGGGAGGCATAAGGGTTCTCGAAAGAGGCACGCGCAGTTTAGCCGGGGTAGGGTCGCCGGCATGTCGACCGGCAGCGCAGACGCGCAGGAGGAGCGGGTCGCGCGCCTGCGCGCGCTGCTCGAGCGCGATCCCGACGACAAGCTCAGCTGGTTCTCGCTCGGGCGGGCGCTGCTGGAGCTCGGCCGGCACGAGGAGGCGCAGGGTCCGCTGCGGCGCGCGCTCGCGCTCGACCCCGCGTACACGGCGGCGCTGCGCGATCTCGGCCGCGCGCTGCTCGCTTCGGGCGAGGCGGCCGAGGCGGCGCGCCTGCTCGAAGCCGGCGCGCCCATCGCCGAGGCCGCGGGCGATCTCCAGACCGCGCGCGAGATGCGCACGTTCCTGCGTCGCGCGCGCAGCGCGCTCGGCCTGGCGACTGCGCGCGAGGCGGCGCCGCGGGCGCGCCGCGCGCTCGCCGAGAGCGCCGGCGTCGGGTCGTCGGAGGCGCACGCCCTCTACCGCCGCGGCTTCGACCACTTCGCGCACGACCGCTGCGACGAGGCGATCGCGCTCTTCCGCGAGGCGATCGAGAAGGACCCCGCTCTCGCGATCGCCTGGAACGGCCTCTCGCTGGCCTTCCGGCAGCAGGGCCGCCTCGACGACGCCATCGCCGCGGGCCGCCGCCTGATCGAGCTCGAGCCCGACGACCCGCTCTCGCACACGAATCTCTCCATCCTCTATCAACGCAAGGGCCTGATCTCGGAGGCGGAGGAGGAGAAGGCGATCGCGATGCAGCTCCAGCTGCGGGGATCGCGGTGATAGGCTGAGCCCATGAGCGACATCAAATCCCTCGGCGTCTCCCCGGAGGTCCACCAGTACCTGGTCGCGCACGGCACGCCGCCCGACAGCGTGCAGAGCGAGCTGATCGAGGAGACGGCGAAGCTCGGCGGCATCTCGATCATGCAGGTCGCGCCCGAGCAGGGCGCATTCCTCACCGTGTTCGCGCGCGCGATCGGCGCGAAGCGCGCCATCGAGGTCGGCACGTTCACGGGCTACTCGTCGCTGTGCATCGCGCGCGGGCTCGCGCAGGGCGGGAAGCTCACGACCTGCGACACCAGCGACGAGTGGACGCAGGTGGCACGCCGCTACTGGGAGAAGGCCGGCGTCGCGGACCGCATCGAGCTGCGCCTCGGGCCGGGCGCCGAGACCTTGCGCGCGCTGCCGGAGGATCCCGTCTTCGACCTCGGCTTCATCGACGCCGACAAGCCCGGCTATCCCGTCTACTACGAGGAGATCCTCACGCGGCTGCGGCCCGGCGGCGTGATCCTCGTCGACAACGTGCTGTGGACGGGCCGCGTCGCGGATCCGGCTGCGCAGGACGAGATGACCGTCGCGATTCGCCGCTTCAACGATGAGGTCGCCGCGGATGCGCGCGTCGACTGCGTGATGCTGCCGATCTCGGACGGGCTGACCCTGCTGCGCAAGCGCTAGAGGGCTGGCGTCCGAATCCTCTCAGTGTACGATGCCCCCGCCCCCCGCCCGGCGTCTGCCGCCGGAAGGAGGGCCGTGCCGATGCCTGCGTTCCGCGCCTCTGCGCTGCTCGCCGCTCTGTTCGTCTCGAGCGCCGTCCACGCTGCGGATGTCACGGTGAAGCTCGGCGCGGGAGACGGCTTCGAGATCACGGACAACGCGGGCGCGATCGATCGCCTGCGGGTCGATGAAGCCACCGGCAACGTCTCGCGCAACGGGGCGCTGTTCGTCCACACGACGGGCACGAGCAACACATTCGTCGGCGCCGGCGCGGGCAACACGGGCACGAGCGGGCCGGGCCACAACACCGGCCTCGGAAGAGCGGCTCTCCAGAGCATCGGCCCCGGCGCGTTCAATACGGCCGTCGGCGCCTACGCACTCGGGGCGAACACGAGCGGCTATTCGAACTCCGCCGTGGGGATGTCGGCACTCCGGCTGAACAGCACCGGAAGCGACAACTCCGCGTTCGGCGCGTACGCGCTCCGCGGCAATACGTCGGGTTCCGAAAACTCGGCGTTCGGCCGCTGGGCGCTCTCCGGGAACTCGATGGGTGGGAGGAATTCGGCTCTGGGTTTCATGGCCCTCCAGCAGAACGGGTCGGGCTATTCGAACGCCGCGTTCGGCTGGAACGCGATGCACAAGAACCTGACGGCTTCCCAGAACTCGGCGTTCGGGAACATGGCTCTGTACGAGAACCAGACCGGGGCGTTCAACTCCGCGTTCGGCTCCTATGCCCTGGCATCGAGCACCGCCGGAGCACGGAACTCCGCCTTCGGGAAGAACGCGCTCTTCGCGACGACGACGGGCTCCGACAACGCGGCTTTCGGCTTCTCCGCGTTGCAGAACACCATCGGCGCCCGCAACGTGGCCGTCGGCCGCTATGCCGGAATCAACCAGACCACCGGCAACGACAACATCTATCTCGCGAACCAGGGCGTGGCCGGCGAGAGCGGGCAGATCAAGATCGGCACGGCCGGCACGCACACGGGCACCACGATCGCCGGCATCTCCGGCGCGACCTCGTCCGGCGGCATCGCCGTGCTCGTCAACGCGAGCGGCAAGCTCGGCACCACCACGTCGTCCGCGCGCTTCAAGCAGAACGTGCGCGACATGGATCACGCGAGCGACTTCGTGATGAAGCTTCGCCCGGTCGCGTTCGAGTACCTCGAGGAGGCCGTCGGCGCGGAGGAGTCGAAGGAGACCCAGTACGGCCTGATCGCGGAAGAGGTCGCCGAGGTCGCGCCCGAGCTGATCGCGCCGGACGCAGAAGGGCGTCCCTGGTCGGTGAAGTACCACGAGCTTCCGGCCTTGCTGCTGAACGAGCTCCAGAAGCAGGAGCGCGTGATCGCCGAGCAGCGCGCGGTCATCGCAAAGCTGTCGGAACGAATCGAGCGGCTCGAGGCGCGCTGAACCGCTGTTCTGGCCTCTCGCGGGTGTAGGATGACCCCGCCCAAGAGGAGGCCTCCATGCACCGGTTCTCACTCCGACTCGCTGCATTCCTGCTGCTCCTGTCGCCCCCCGCGCTCGCGGCCGACGTCTCCGTGCGGCTCGACGCCGGCACCGGCTTCAACGTGCTCGACAGCTCCGGCGGGATCCTGCGCCTGCGCGTCGACGAGGCCACGGGCAACGTCACGCGCAACGGCGCGCTGTTCGTTCACACGACGGGATCGAGCGACAACCTCTTCCTCGGCCGTCTCGCGGGCAACCTCGGCACCACGGGCTTCGCCAATACCGCGCTCGGATACGGCGCGCTCTACTACGTCACCACGGGCTATTTCAACACCGCGGTCGGCGCCCTCGCGCTCGTGAACAACCAGACCGGCGCCAGCAACTCGGCGTTCGGGCTCGGCGCCCTGCGCCAGAACACCAGCGGATACTGGAACTCCGCCTTCGGCACCGGTGCCCTTCGCTCGAACACGACGGCCAACCAGAACTCGGCCTTCGGCCTGCGGGCGCTGTATACGAACACGACTGGCGGCGCCAACTCTGCGTTCGGCTCCTACTCGATGCGCAACAACACGACAGGCATCGAGAACGCGGCCTTCGGGCAGACGACCTTGCGCGCGAACACGACGGGCAACCGCAACGCCGCCTTCGGACGCGCCGCGCTCTCCACGAACACGGCGGGGA
>DASUFZ010000079.1:0-7566 GCA_036274295.1 Myxococcota bacterium | reverse complement strand
GCGCTGTGCAGCGCGGCGCCTGTGTGGGCGCAGACCTCGGAAGAGAAGGTCGCTGCCGCAGGGCGCGAGACGTACCTGCGGTACTGCGCCTCGTGCCACGGCACCGGCGGCAAGGGCGACGGACCGGTCGCCGAGGACCTGCGCGTTGCGCCGGCGGATCTGACGCAGATCAGCGCGCGCCGCGGCGGTGTCTTTCCGCAGGCGATGATCGCGGAGCTCATCGACGGCCGGCGCAGGGTGCGCGCGCATGGTCCGGGCAACATGCCGGTCTGGGGCGAACGCTTCGATCGCGAGGTCCCCACCAGCCCCGCCGGTGACATCGCGATTCGCGGCCGTGTCATGCCGCTGATCGAGTACCTGCGCTCGATCCAGGCGAAGTAGCTTCCGTCCTGCGTGGCCGTGGACCTCACCTTCCGCTCGGAGAAGGAGACTTCGATCGAGGCGATCGACGGCCTTCAGCGCTCCCGCAGGAACTCCCGCAGCGCGCGGTCGCGCCAGCTGCCCGCGGTGAACTTGTCCTCGAAGGGCGCGTAGCGAGGCGGCGCCGCGGCCTGCGGGCGATCGCCCATCACGGTGACGCGCTGGATCACGCGCTCGCCCTCGAAATCGTTCAGCACGTGGTGCTGCGTACAGCGGTTGTCCCACATCGCGATCGTCCCCTCGCTCCAGCGATAGCGGACGCTGAAGCGATCGCGGGTCGCGTGGCGCACGAGGTAGCGCAGCAGCGCATCGCTCTCCTCGTCGGAGAGCTCGACGATGCGGCGCGTGAAGTGCTCGTTCACGAAGAGCGACTTGCGTCCCGTCACGGGATGGACGCGCACCACCGGGTGGACCGCCTTGCGCTCGGGGTGGTAGTGCGGGCTCGCGTCGTGCAGTGCGGAGAGCCCCTCGCACAGGTCCTTCAGCGGCTGCGAGAGCTCCTCGTAGGCCTTGTACATGTTGGCCCACAGGGTGTCGCCGCCGACGGGCGGACACTTCCGCATGTGGAGGATCGAGAACACCGAGGGCTCGGCCTGGCAGGTGAGATCGCTGTGCCACTCGTCGGCGACCGCGCCCGCGCCGCCCTCGGCGCGCAGCTCGAAGAACTCCGGGCGCTCCGCATCCATCGCCAGGTTCGGGTGGCCCTCGAGCTTCCCGAAGAGGCGCCCGAAGGCGATGTGCTCGTCGGGCGTGAGGTGCTGATCCGGGAAGAACAGCACCAGGTGCTCGGCGATCTGCGCGAGGATCGCGTCGGCATCGGTCGGGCTCGCCTTCGCGAGGTCGATGCCGCGGATCTCCGCGCCGAGCGACCCGGAGAGTCTCGTTACCTCGAGCCGAGACGTGGATCGGAGCGTGCTGGCCATGTGGGGTCCTCCGCAGGAACGACCATTCTACCCGCCTCGCGCGAGAGCCGACCTGCGACCACCCACAGCACGAGCCCTGCGGGCACGAAGAAGCCCACCTCTACCAAGAGACCCTTCGACCACGGCAGGCCCTGCACGCCGACGCAGAGAAGCGGGTCGATCACGGCCATCACCAGAAAGAAGATGGAGACGCCGCGCGCGAGCCCGGCCGCCAGGCGCCGCGGGGTCACGCTCGCCAGGAGCGCCGGCAGCTCCTCGCCGAGGCGAACCAGGCCCCAGGTGGCGGCCGTGAGGACGACCCAGGCCACCGCCTCTCGCTCCTTGTGGTACTCGAGCATCAGCCCGCCCTTCCACCACACGATGAAGCCGAGCAGGAGCAGGGTTCCCGCAACGAACGCGAGCCGCACCCTCGCCGCCGCGCGCGGGGCGAACTCGCGCACCACCGCGACGGCGAGCAGCGGAATGAAGACGATGCCGGCCATGTAGGACTGCGAGTAGGTGACCCACGCATCGGGGCGGCTGTCCCAGCGCGCGTCGATCCAGGCCGGGAACCAGAACCGCAGCTTGTGCGTGAGCAGGGAGCACACGACCAGGTCGATGAAGCCGACGGCCAGGAAGGCGACGATCATGCGCGTCACGGCGCGGACGAAATCGCCGGTTCCCTCTCGAGTGCGCACGACGGGATCCTCCTTTCGGGTGATCGATTCCATCCTACGCCTTCGCGAGACTACCCGCTGCGATACCTTGCGCCGCCTGCGAGGAGACACGGATGTCCGACGCCCTGCGTCCCGCCGCACGCTACGACGTCGCCGTGATCGGGGCCGGGCCGGCGGGGACCACGACGGCCGCGCTGCTCCAGGCATCCGGCCTCGACGTCGCGATTTTCGAGCGCAGCCGCTTCCCGCGCTTCTCGATCGGCGAGAGCCTGCTCCCGGTCTGCAACGACGTGCTGCACGAGGCGAAGCTCTTCGATCTCGTCGCCGCCCAGGGCTACCAGGTCAAGAACGGCGCCGTGTTCATCCGCGGCGGCGAGCGCTGCGAGTTCGACTTCGCGCAGAAGTTCGGGGCCGGCGCCGACTGGACGTGGCAGGTGCCGCGCGCGGACTTCGACAACGTGCTCGCGGAGGGAGTCCGCGCGCGCGGGGTTCCCATCTTCTTCGAGCACGGCGTCGCCGAGGTGCGCGTCGGCGGCGCGCCGCGGCTCGGCATCGAGGCGCCGGACGGCGCGCGCTTCGACGTCGACGCGCGCTTCATCGTCGACGCGAGCGGCTTCGGACGCGTGCTGCCGCGCCTGCTCGATCTCGAAGTGCCGTCGTCGCAGCCGCGCCGGATGGCCCTCTTCACGCACGTGCGCGGCGATCGCCGTCCGGAAGGGCCCAACGCGGGCCGCATCTGGGTGATGATCCACGAGACGGACGTCTGGATCTGGATCATCCCGTTCTCGGACGGACGCACCTCGGTCGGCGTCGTCGCGCCGCCCGCGTGGTACGACGCGCTGCCCGAGGATCCGACCGCGCGCCTGCGCGCCGCGATCGCGGCCGATCCCGCCACGCGCGAGCGCCTCGCGGCGGCGGAGTTCCTGTTCGAGCCGCGCCACATGGTCGGCTACTCGGCCGCCGCGAAGCGGATCCATGGTGAGGGCTACTGCCTCGTCGGCAACGCGACCGAGTTCCTCGATCCGGTGTTCTCGTCGGGCGTCGCGCTCGCGCTCTCGTCGGCGCGCCGCGCGTCGGGCGCGCTCGTGCGCCAGCTCGCGGGCGAGACGGTCGACTGGCAGACGGAGTACGCCGCGTACATGGAGCGCGGCATCGACACCTTCCGCAGCTACGTGAACGCCTGGTACGACGGCAGCTTCCACGAGATCTGCTTCGCGCACCCGGGGAACGAGCGCTTCAAGTCGATGATCTGCGGCGCGCTCGCCGGCTACGTCTGGAATCTGGAGAACCCGTTCGTGCGCGAGCACAAGCGGAAGCTCGCGCAGATGCTGCGGCTCGTGCGCGCGAATCCCGCCGCCTGACGCGTCAGCCGCGCAGCGCCTCGGCGAGCCGCTCGTAGTCGACGATCTCGTTGTACGCCTGCGCGGAGATGCGCACCAGGCGACCGGGATGCGCCGGGCAGGTCAGCACGGGCACCTCGATCGCGTGCTCGCGGAAGAGCGCGTCGTGGAGCGGATCGAGCTCCAGCGCGGAGGTGGCGGTCGGCGCGGGAAGATTCGGCAGCGCGGGCACGGGAAGCGAGGCCATCGCGCCGATCATCGCGTCGGGGCAGGGCGGGGGAACGCCGAGCGCGTCGGCGACGCGCTTGCGGCCCGTGAGCGCGAGCGCGCGGTTGCGCGCGCGCAGCGCCGGGAATCCGCCCGGCAGGAGCGCGGCGAGGAAGCGCAGCGCCGCGGGCAGCGCGAGCGCGGGCGTCGGGTCGTCCGTGCCCGTCCAGAAGAACTCCACGCCGTAGCGCAGCTCGACGGGCACCGGCGCGTTCGCGCCGTGGCTGATCACGGCGGGCCGCACGTCGCGACGGCGGTCGTCGCGCACCCACAGGAAGCCGACGCCCTTCGGCGCGCACAGCCACTTGTGGCAGTTGGCGGCGTAGTAGGCGGGCGCCAGCGCCTCGATGTCGACGTCGACCATCCCGGGCGCGTGCGCGCCGTCGACCAGCACGTCGACGCCGCGGGAGTCGAGCTCGCGCACGAGCTCGGCGATCGGGAACACCAGCGCGGTCTGGCTCGTGACGTGGTCGAGCACGGCGAGGCGCGTGCGCGGCGTCACCTGCGACAGCACCGCCTCGACCACCGCGTCGGGACCCGAGATCGGGAAGGGCACCTGCGCCACGACGACCTTGCAGCCGCGCTCCGCGGCGGCGTATTCGAGGATGTTGCGCGTGGCGTTGTACTCGTGGTCGGTCACGAGGACTTCGGAGCCGGCCGGGAGCGGCAGCGAGCGCAGCACCCCGTTGATCGCCGTCGTGACGTTGCGCACGAACGCGAGACCCGCGGCGGGCGCGTTCAGGAACTGCGCCAGCTCCTTGCGCGCGGCCGTGAGGAGCACCGGCGCCTCGCGGTTGAAGAAGCGCGCGGGCTCGCGCTCGAGCTGGTCTCGCAGCGCCTGCTGCGCCTCGAGGACCGTCCGCGGGCACGCGCCGAAGGAGCCGTGGTTCAGGAAGGTAATCGCGGGATCGAGCGTCCAGTGGTGCGCGAACTCGCGCGCGACGGCGGCAGGCGGCAACCGTGGGATCTCCGGCCGCGCAGGGTACAGCACCCGTCGGTACCGCCCGTCACCGTGGCGACGCGATCCGGGTCGCTACCGTGATCTCGAGGGGGTCCGATGCGCATCGCTTCCGTCGGCTGCGCGCTTCCCGCCAACGTCTACGAGCAGGAGGAGCTGCGCCGCGCGCTCGCGGAGCTCTGGGCGGGCCGCTTCCGCAACGCGCGCCGGATCGAGCAGATCCACCGCAACGTCCAGGTCGAGCGGCGCCATCTCGCGCTGACGCTCGACGCGTACCGCGCGTTACGCGGCTTCGGCGACGCGAACGACGCCTGGATCCGCTGCGCGTTGGAGCTCTCCGAGCGCGCGATCCGCGAGGCGCTCGCGCGCGCCGAGCTCCACGTCGCCGACGTCGACCACGTCTTCTCGACCTCGGTGACCGGCATCGCCGTGCCGTCGCTCGACGCGCGCCTCGCGAACCGGCTCGGCCTCCGCAGCGACGTGAAGCGCACGCCGATCTTCGGGCTCGGCTGCGTCGGCGGCGCCGCCTCGATCGCGCGCGCGGCCGACTACCTGCGCGCCTTCCCGCGCCACAACGCGCTCGTGCTCGCGGTGGAGCTGTGCAGCCTGACGCTCCAGCGCGCCGATGCCTCGCTCGCGAACGTGATCGCGAGCGGGCTCTTCGGCGACGGCGCCGCCTGCGCGGTGCTGCGCGGCGCCGAGGTCGCGAGCCGCGGCCCGCGCGTCGTCGCGTCGCGCTCGATCTTCTACCGCGATACCGAGCACGTGATGGGCTGGGAGCTCGGCGACGGCGGCTTCAAGATCGTGCTGTCGGCCGACGTCCCCGCGCTGGCGGCGGGCCTGCGCCCGGACGCGGACAAGTTCCTCGCCGAGAATGGCCTCACGCTCGCCGACATCGATCTGTTCCTGTGTCATCCGGGCGGACCGAAGGTGCTGGAGGCGATCGAGTCGTCGCTCGCGCTGCCGCGCGAGGCGCTCGCGCGTTCGTGGCGACACCTCTCGCGGGTCGGAAATCTCTCGAGCGCCTCGGTGCTGTTCGTGCTCGCCGATGCGCTCGCGGAGGAGCCGCCGCCCGGCGCGCGAGGGCTGCTCTTCGCGATGGGGCCGGGCTTCTGCTCGGAGCTCGTGCTGCTCGCATGGTGACGGCGTATCTCGTGCTGCTCGGCCTGCTCGCCGCCGAGCGCATCTACGAGCTGCGGCTCTCGCGCCGGAACGCCGAGCGCGCGCTCGCGCGCGGCGGCATCGAGGTCGGGCAGGCGCACTTCCGCTGGATGCGCGTGCTGCACACGGCCTTCTTCGTCAGCTGTGCGCTCGAGGTGGTCCTCTTACGGCGCGAGATCGACCTGCGACTCGCGATCCCGATGTTCGCGCTCGCGCTCGCGGCGCAGGGGCTGCGCTACTGGGCGATCGCGACGCTCGGCGAGCGCTGGAACGTGCGCGTGATCGTGGTGCCGGGGCAGCCCGTGGAGACGGGCGGTCCCTACCGCTGGCTGCGCCATCCGAACTATCTGGCCGTCGTGATCGAGGGCTTCGCGGTGCCGCTCATGGGCGGCGCCTGGCTCAGCGCGATCGCCTTCACGGTGCTGAACGCGTGGCTGCTGCGCGTGCGGATCCGCGCCGAGGAAGACGCGCTCGCGCAGCACTGCGAGTTCGAGCGAAGGCTGGGCGATCGTCCCCGGCTCGTGCCGATTCGTGCAGGACGCTGACGCGCTCGTCGTCGGTGCGGGGCCGGCCGGTCTCGCCACGGCGATCTCGCTCGCGCGCCGCGGCGTCGAGACGCTCGTGATCGAGCGCCGCGTGCCGCCGCTCGACAAGGCCTGCGGCGAGGGGATCATGCCCGCCGGCGTGCGGACGCTCGCGGCGCTCGGCGTCGAGCTCTCCTCGCTGCGCGCGGCGCCGTTCCGCGGCGTGCGCTTCATCGAGGGCGAGCGCGCCTTCGCGGGCCGCTTCGCGACGGGCGCCGGCCTCGGCATCCGCCGGACCGTGCTGTCGAATGCGCTGCTCGAGGTGGCTTCGAAGGCCGGCGTCGAGGTCCGCTTCGCGTGCGCGCTCGATCGCTGGGAGCTTCGCGCCGAGGGCGTCTGCGCGCGCACGTCGCAGGGAGAGGTGAGCGCGCGCGTGCTGATCGGCGCCGACGGCCTCGCGAGCCGCGTGCGCGCACACGCCGGTCTCGCCGCGCCGAGCGCGCCGCGCCGCTTCGGCATGCGCCGTCACTTGCGCCTGGCGCCGTGGTCCGAGGAGGTGGAGGTCCACTGGGGCGACGCGGCCGAGGCCTACGTCACGCCCGTCGCGCCGGACGAAGTCGGCGTCGCGCTGCTCGGGTCCGGCGACGGCAGGCGCTACCCCGATCTGCTGGCGCGCTTCCCCGCGCTCGCCGCACGCCTCGCGGACGCGGAGCCCGTCAGCGAGGTGCGCGGCGGCGGGCCCTTCTGGCAGCGCGCGCGAAGTCGGGTCGCGGAGCGCGTCGCGCTGATCGGCGACGCCGCGGGCTACACCGATGCGGTCACGGGCGAGGGCATCACCCTCGCACTGCACTCCGCCGCGGCGCTCGCGCGCGTGATCGCCGAGCGCCGTCCGCTCGCCGAGTACGAGACCGCATGGCGCAGGTTGTCGCGCGCGCACCGCGCGATGGCCGCGCTGCTCGGCTTCGGCACCGCGCACCCGCGCCTGCGGCGCGCCGCGTTTCGCGCGCTCGCGGCCGCGCCGCTCGCTTTCGAGGCGCTGCTGCGCATTGCGGCGGACGAGGGCGTGCGGGGCCTTTCACGCACGGGGTCGCGTTCGTAGGCCCGGAGCCGTACTCAGCGAGCCGGCTCTGCCGGCTCCTCCGGCTCGATCTCGAGCTCCAGCTCCTTGCGCTGCTCGTAGATCTCCTTGAGCCGGCGCTGCTTCTCCATCTCGAGCTGGAGCTCGCGGCGCACGGTCTCCGCGGAGATCTCGCGGTGCTTCACGGGTTTCGACAGCGCGGCGCACGCCTCTTCCAGATAGGGGCCGCACGCCGGGCT
>DASUFZ010000078.1:0-13709 GCA_036274295.1 Myxococcota bacterium | reverse complement strand
ATCCGGCGCGCTGAGCCCGTGGACGGCGTGGTCGAGCGCCAGCGACATCCAGGCGAGGGGCTGGTAGTGGCCGGCGTGGCTCGTCGTCCACATCCAGTGGAGCGACTCCGCGTCGAAGGAGCGGATCGCGAAGTTGTCGACGACGGTGAGGCCGTCGTCCCAGGAGACGAAGCCGGCTTGCAGCGCAGGGGCGAAGGCCGCGAAGGCGCCGGCCGCGACCGCGAGCGCGAGCCCGAGGACGAGCGCGGGGCTGCCTGCACGGGTCGGACGCTGCGTCGACGCTTGCATGTGGAAGGGGCGTATGATGGGCGCGTGTCGGCCTCCAGTCACGCTGCGCGCCGCGTGGAGGGTCCCTGGCTCTACGGACCTCGCACGGATCTGCTGCTCGGCGCCGGCGCCGCCTACCTGCTGAGCATCCCGTTGCTCGTCTGGCTCGGCAGCCGCTTCTCGCTGGCCGACTTCCCGCTCGAGGTGACGCTCGCCCTGGGTCTCCTCGTGAGCACCCCCCACTACGGGGCGACCCTTCTGCGCGTCTACGAGCGGCCCGAGGACCGCCGGCGCTACCGGCTCTTCGCGGTGCACGTGAGCCTCGTGCTGGGCGCGCTCTTCGTCGCCGGCCTCTATCTGCACGTGCTCGGCTCGTTCCTGGTGACCCTCTACTTCGCGTGGAGCCCGTGGCACTTCGCCGGGCAGAACTACGGCCTCTCGCTGATGTTCCTGCGGCGGCGCGGCGTGGCGGTCCCGCCGGCGGCGAAGCGCGCCCTCTACAGCGCGTACGCGATGAGCTTCGCGATCCCGCTGCTGGCGTTCCAGGCGCGCAGCGGCTCGACCTTCGCCCCGGAGTTCCTGGCCGACGGCCGCGGCTACGACGTCCTCTCGCTCGGCATCCCGCGCTGGCTGGCCGGACGGCTGGCCGAGGTGCTGCTCGCCGGCTTCCTCGTCGGCCTCGGCGTCGCCGGGTACCGCCTGCTGCGGGCGGGCGCGCGCCGCTCCGATCTCCTCGCCCCGTTGCTCCTCGCCGCGACGCAGTCGCTCTGGTTCGTGCTGCCCGCGCTGCTCGCGACCCACAGCCGTCCGCTCGACGGGCTCGCCTTCACGGCGGTGTGGGTCTCGATCGCCCACTCCGTGCAGTACCTGTGGGTGACGTCGTACTACGCGAAGCAGAGCGGTGCCGCGCCGCGGCTGGCTCCCTATCTATGGAAGGCGCTGCTGGCGGGCGTCCTGATCGGCGAGGTGCCGGCGATCGTCTTCGGCCCGCGCCTGTTCGGGCCGCTCGCCTGGTCGGGCGGACTCTCCATCCTTCTCTTCGCCGTGATCAACCTGCACCACTTCGCGCTCGACGGCGCGGTGTGGAAGCTGCGCGATGGGCGCGTCGCGCGGCTGCTCCTGCGCAGCGACGCGCCCGACTCGATCGTGCCCGGGCGGCGCTGGGCGCCGGCCCTCGTGTTCGCGCTCGGGGCGCTGTGCCTCGTGGTGCCGCTGATCGAGCTGTGGGACGCGCATGCCGTGCGCAGCCGCGACGCAGCTCGCCTCGAAGGCGCCGCAGATCGCCTGGCCTTCATCGGGCGCGACCGCATCGGCGTGCTCTCGGCGCTCGCGGAGGCGCACGTCGCCGCCGGCGAGACCCTGAAGGCGGAGGACGATTACCGCCGGGCGCTCGCGCTGCGCCGCGACCCCACCCTGATGAACAACCTCGCCTGGACGCTCGCCGTCCTCGACGGCCGCGAGACGGCCGTGCGCGAGGCGGTCGCGCTGTCCGAGGAAGCGGTGTCGCGGCTCGGCCCGCGCGACGCAGAAGCGCTCGACACCCTGGCCGCCGTCTACGCCGCCGCGGGCCGCTATCCGGATGCGCAGCGCGTCGCGCAGCAGGCGCTCGCGAGCGCGCCGCCGAGCTCGCTGGTCGGACCCCTCTCGGCGCGCCTGGCGCTGTATCGCGCGGGGCGCGCCTACCGCGAGTAGGGGCCGAGGCGGTCACGGCGCCGCCTGCACGCTCATGGCATCATGGCGCGTCGCCGAAGCGAGCGGGTGGCGCGTCGCCGAGCGAGCGGGTGCTATGCGAGTCCTGATCACGGGCGTCGACGGGTATCTCGGCTGGACTCTCGCGATCCATCTCGCGGCGCGCGGCCACGAGGTCGCGGGCATCGACAACTACTCGCGGCGCGCCTGGGTCGGTCAGCTCGGCTCGCAGTCCGCCATCCCGATCGCGCCCATGGCCGAGCGCCTCTCCGCCTACGCGCGCCACCTCGGCCAGAACCTGCGCTTCTACCGCGGCGAGCTGACGGACTGGGACTTCGTCGTCAATGCCTACCGCTCGTTCCGCCCGGAGGCCGTCGTCTACCTCGGCGAGATGCCCTCCGCGCCGTTCTCGATGATCGACGTCCACCATTCGGTGTTCACGCAGACGAACAACGTGATGGGGACGCTCGTCACCTTGCACGCGCTGCGCGACGTCGTGCCCGACTGCCACCTCGTGAAGCTCGGCACCATGGGCGAGTACGGCACGCCGGACCTCGACATCCCGGAGGGCTGGTTCGAGCTCGAGTTCCGCGGGCGCAAGGAGCGCGCGCTCTTCCCGCGCCGCGCGAACTCCTGGTACCACCAGTCGAAGGTGCACGACTCGCACAACGTCGAGATGGCGTGCCGCCTGTGGGGCCTGCGCTCGACCGACATCATGCAGGGCGTCGTCTACGGCACGCGCATCCCGGAGATCGTCGGCCAGCCGGCGCTCGCCACCCGCTTCGACTTCGACCAGGCCTTCGGCACGGCGATCAACCGCTTCTGCGCGCAGGCGGTGATCGGCCTGCCGCTGACGCCCTACGGCAAGGGACGCCAGAAGCGCGGCTTCCTCCCGCTCGTCGACTCGATGCAGTGCATGACGCTCGCGCTCGAGAACCCGCCGGCCGCCGGCGAGTACCGCGTCTTCAACCAGTTCGAGGACGTCTACGACGTCTCCGAGCTGGCGTCACGCGTGCAGCGCGTGGCGGCCGAGCTCGGCCTCGACGTGAAGATCCATCCGATGGAGAACCCGCGCGCCGAGGCGGAGCAGCACTACTACAACCCGGACAGCCGCCACCTGCGCGATCTCGGCTACCGGCCGACCTCCGAGATGGACGCGGAGCTGCGCGGCATGCTCGGCGACCTGCTGCCGCACCGCGCGCGCATCGAGGAGCGCAAGGAGGCGCAGTTCCCGGACATCCGCTGGGACGGCAGCCGCCGCCGCTCGGGCTACCTGGGCAAGGAGGCCGACGAAAGTCGGCCGACGCGCAGCGAGGCGAAGCCGAGCGAAGGCCGGATGCCCGAGCGCGAGCGAGTAGCGAGCGCGAAGGCCCGGCAGGGCTAGGCGATGTCGCTCCTGCGCTGGCTCGGCCTGTTCGTGGGCGCGGGTGTGCTCGGCGTCGCCTTCGCGCGCTTCCGCGACGCGCGCGCTCGACGCCTCGATTTCGCGCTGGCGACGCTCTTCGGCGCATCGCTCGTGTGTGTCTCCGCGTGGCCGGACTCGGTGAACGCGCTGCGCGACATGCTGATGCTCGAGCACGCGCAGTGGAGCCGTCTGATCGCGGTGCTGATCGCCTCGAACCTGCTGCTGTGGCTGGTGCTGCTGGCGACCCGCGCCGGCGCGTCGGCGCGCGCGGACCACTTCGATCAGCTGGTGCGCGCGCTCGGGCTCGCGGAGTTCGGGCGCCTGTACCCCGAGCAGCGGCTTCCGCCCGTCGTCGTCGTGTTGCCGGCCTTCGACGAGGCCGACAACATCGGCGCGGTGCTCGCCGCCATGCCGCGCGAGGTGTGCGGCCGGCGGCTCGCCGCGCTCGTCGTCGACGACGGCAGCCGCGACGCCACCGCCGAGGAAGCAAAGCGCGCGGGCGCGCTCGTGCTGGTCTCGCCGCTACGCCGCGGCGGCGGCGCCGCGCTGCGCCTCGGCTTCGACGTCGCCATCGCGCACGGCGCGGAGATCGTCGTCACCATGGACGCCGACGGGCAGCACCTGCCGTCGGAGATCGAGTCGCTCGTCGCGCCGGTGGCGGAGGGTCGCCTCGACTTCGCGATCGGCTCGCGCATCCTCGGCCGCCACGAGCGCGACAGCTCCACGCGTTGGCTCGGCATCCACGTCTTCAACGCGCTGATTCGCCTCCTCACGCCGGTGCGCGTCACGGACTGCTCGAACGGCTTCCGCGCGCTCCGCGCGTCCGAGCTCGCGCGCGTGCTGCTGCGCCAGGACCAGTTCCACACGGCCGAGCTGCTGATCGACGCTGCGAAGAAAGGCATCCGGATCGGCGACGTTCCGGTGACGGTGAAGCGCCGCACGAGCGGAGAGAGCAAGAAGGGCAGGGACTTCCGCTACGGCCTCTCGTTCGCGCGCACCGTCTTGAAGACCTGGTGGCGCGACTAGGACGGACACAGGGAACTCGCCCCACCTCGGCGGTTTCGGAAATCCTGTTTTTTCCGTCGGCGGGGTACCTGCGGGGATTGACAGCGTCGCCGAGCACCATGGTATGCTGCGCGCCTCTTTACGCCGGGCGCGAGGGGTGGGCCGTCGTGTGCCGGTTTCTCCATGGCGCACGCGGGCATGGCCCGTACCCCGCGGCGCGTGACCGAGGGGTTTGTTAGGCGAAGGACGGGGCCGACCCGTTCGATGGTCGATTTCACAATTCGGGTTACGGGCGACGCGCCGCTCGCTCCCCAGATCGCCGAGATCCGACATGGCGAGATGGGGCCGCGAGCACCACATGGCAATCTCCGGAGCACGCGCTTCTCCGGAGGCTCGCGAGGGCATATGACGTACAGGGTGATCACATCGGGACTGGCGCTGCTCGTGGCGCTCTCCGCGCTGCCGCTCGCGGCCGCCGCCGAGGACGCCGCCAAGGAGGGCGCGCAGAACGCGGCGCCCGCGCCGCCGCCGGGTCCGACCGAGGCGGAGAAGCAGGCGATCAAGCTCGCCGCGGCGGTCGACGAGCAGAAGGCCGCCGACGCCGACGCGAAGGCCTCGCAGGCGAAGATCGACAAGCTCGACGACGAGACGCAGAAGCTGCTCGCCGAGTACCGCAAGGCCGTCGCGGATGCCCAGAGCTACAACGATTACGCGAAGCAGCTCCAGGTCCAGGTCGAGTCGCAGAACCAGGAGATGGCCGACATCAACGCGCAGCTGCTCGAGGTGGAGACGACCTCGCGCGAGGTGTCGCCGCTGATGCAGAACATGCTCGCGACGCTCGAACAGTTCGTGGCGCTCGACGTGCCCTTCCTGCTCGAGGAGCGCCAGGGCCGCGTGGCGACGCTGAAGAACATGATGGACCAGGCGAACGTCACCATCTCCGAGAAGTACCGGCGCATCGTCGAGGCCTACCAGGTCGAGATGGACTACGGCCGCACGATCGAGGCCTACGAGGGCAAGCTCGGCGAGGGCCCGGACGCGCGCACCGTGAACTTCCTCCGTGTCGGCCGGGTGGTGCTCATGTACCAGACCCTCGACGGCAAGGAGACGGGCTACTGGGACTCGAACAAGAAGCAGTGGGTCGTCGACAACCACTACGCCGACAGCTTCGTCGAGGGCGTCGGCGTGGCGAAGAAGGCGCGCTCGCCCGAGATGCTGATCGTGCCGGTGCCGTCGCCGAAGGAGGTCAAGTCGTGATCCGCACCCGAACGACGCTCGCGGCGCTGGCCGCGCTCGTGGTGGCGGCGCCGCTCGTCGCCGCGGCGGCCGAGCAGGCCCCGATCAGCCTCGACGCCCTGCTCGAGAAGACGCGCACCAACCGCGCGACGCAGGCCAAGCAGAACGAGGCTCGCGAGAAGGAGTTCCTCGAGAATCGCGACAAGCAGAAGGCGATCCTCGCGGACGCCATCAAGGCGCGCGACGCCGCCGAGGCGCGCTCGAAGGCGCTCTCGGCCACGTTCGACGCGAACGAGCAGAAGCTGGCGGAGCTCCAGGAGGTGATGACCGCGCGCGTCGGCAGCCTCGGCGAGCTCTTCGGCGTCGTGCGGCAGGTGGCCGGCGACGGCTCCTCCATCATGTACAACTCGCTGATCAGCGCGCAGTACCCGAAGCGCGACGAGTTCTTCGCGAGCCTCGGCAAGGCGAAGAAGCTCCCCTCCATCGAGGAGCTCGAGCGGCTCTGGTTCGAGATCCAGCGCGAGATGACCGAGAGCGGCCAGGTCGCGCGCTTCAAGACCACGATCACCGAGGCGGACGGAACGCCGACGGAAGCGGAGGTCGTGCGCATCGGCGGCTTCATCGCCATGTCGGACGGCCGCTACCTGAACTACCTGCCGAGCGTCGGCACGTTGAACGTGCTTCCGCGCCAGCCGTCGGGGTATCTCGTCGGCTTCGCGAAGAAGCTCCAGGCTGCGACGAACGGCGACAACATCGAGGCGGCCGTCGATCCGTCCCGCGGCGCGCTGCTCCAGCTCGTCGTGCAGCGACCGAACTGGATCGAGCGCATCCAGCACGGCGAGAAGGTCAACTACGTGATCCTCTTCGTCGGCTTCATCGGCGCGATCTGCGCGATCTACCAGGCGATCTGGTTGATCCTCACGCGCGCCAAGGTCAGGCGTCAGCTCGCGAACCTCGATCGCCCGACGGACGACAACCCGCTCGGGCGCGTGCTCTCCGCAGTGAAGGCCGATCCGGGCACCATCGAAGAGGACGCCGAAGTGGTCGAGCTGCGCATCTCCGAGGCGGTGCTGCGCGAGGTTCCGAAGCTCGAGCGCTTCCAGGCGTTCCTGCGCCTGGCCGTCGCGGCCGGCCCGCTGCTCGGCCTGATCGGCACCGTGCTCGGCATGATCATCACCTTCCAGAGCATCACCGAATCGGGCTCGTCCGATCCGCGCCTGATGGCGCACGGCATCTCGGCCGCCATGATCGCGACGGTGCTCGGTCTCGGCATCGCGATCCCGCTGCTCTTCGCGAACGCGGGCCTCGCGTCGATGTCGCGCACGATGGTGCAGATCCTAGACGAGCAGAGCACGGGCATGCTCGCCGAGAGCCTCGAGCGCGCGAAGGAACGCGAACAGGGCGGCCTGCTCGGCGGGCGACGCCCGGAGCCTCACAGTGTTTGAGACCCTGCTCGAGAAGCTGCTCTACCCGTTCACCTCGGTCGTCGCGCTGGCCCACGAAGGTGGGCCCTGGGTGATCTGGATCTTCATGTGCGGCTTCCTGATGTGGACCCTGGTGATCGAGCGGTACTGGTACTTCAAGCGCATCCTGCCGCGTCAGGTCGCGGAGACGATCGCGACCTGGCAAGCGCGCCCCGAGCACAACTCCTGGGTCGCTCGTCAGATCCGCACCGCGATGATCTCGCGCCTGAATTCGGCGATGAGCGCGAACATGCCGCTCTTGCGCGTGCTGGTGCCGCTCTCGCCGCTGCTCGGCCTGATCGGGACCGTCTCCGGCATGCTCGAGGTGTTCGACTCGATGGCGATCCGCGGTTCCGCCGACGCGCGCTCGATGGCCAGCGGCGTCTCCGAGGCGATGAACTGCACGATGACGGGCCTCGCCGTCTCGATCACGGGCCTCTACCCCGTCTACTACTTCCAGACGAAGACCCGACTGGAGACAGAGATCGTGTCGGACAAGCTGGTGTACTGAGATGCGCCTGCGCCGCCACTTCGACATGGAGGAGTCGACCGGCATCGATCTCGCGCCGATGCTCGACTTCGTCATGAACCTCCTGATCTTCTTCATCATCACCGCGGTGTTCGTGAAGGAGCTCGGCTTCCAGGTGCAGCGGCACGGCGGCGGCGCCGGCGGCCCCTCGACGGGCAAGGACACGGGCAGCATCTCCGTCGTCGTCAAGGCGTCGGGCGACGTGCTGGTCGACGGCCGCGTCGTCGATGTGCGCGCCGTGCGCCCGAACATCGTGCGGCTCCACGCGCAGCAGCCGGATTGGGGCGTGATGGTGACCGCCGAGAAGATGTCGGAGGCCGGGCTGCTCGTGCAGGTGATGGATCAGATCCGTCAGGGCGGTGTCGAGAACATCTCCTTCGGCACCTCGTCGAGGTGAAGCGTGCACGGGAAGCGCCACCACGCGGAGAGCGAAGATCACGGCATCGACCTCGCGCCGATGCTCGACTTCGTCATGAACCTCCTGATCTTCTTCATCATCACGACGTCTTTCGTGCGCGAGCCGGGTGTCGTCGTCAACAAGGCCGAGGCGCTGACCGTCGGTGCGCAGCAGCAGGGCAACATCCTGATCGCCATCCGTCCGAACGGCGAGGTCTGGATGGACCGGCGCCAGGTCGACATGCGCGAGGTGCGGCCGCTGATCGAGCGCATGCATCTCGAGCGCCCCGAGGACACCGTCATCGTGATCGCCGACAAGAAGGCGCCGGCGGGCGTCCTCGCCCAGGTGATGGATGAGGTGAAGCACGGCGGCGTCAAGGAAGTTGCGATCGGCGCGGGGAGCGCCGCGGGCAAGTGACGCATGGATAGGCTGCGCTTCCCGATCGCCGCGCTGCTCGCCGGCCTCATCGTGTCGGGACTCTTCGGTCTGCTGTACGCGGCGAGCACCGTGCGCTCGAAGGTCACGGAGGCGCTGGAGCTCTCCAAGATCGAGTTCGTGCGGCTGCGCACCTCGATGGAGATCGAGGAGAAGAAGCGCGAGAAGGCGCAGATCGAGAAGCCCGAGCAGGCGCCTGTGACGCCGACCATGCAGATCGCGAAGGAATCGGGCGTGAACCTCGAGCTCGACGTCGAGGCGATCGCCGCCGGCCTCGGCGCGGAGTTCGGCTCCGCGGGCGGCGGCGGCGGCGACGGCACGCGCCGCGGCGCGCTCGCCTTCAGCGCCGGCCTCTCCGACCGCGATCCGCTGCCGCTCGTGCGCGTCGAGCCGCAGTACCCGCCGCAGGCCGCGCGCCGCGGGCTCGAGGGCTGGGTGCACGTGCGCTTCACCATCACGACGGCCGGCTCGATCAAGGACGCCGTCGTCGTGAAGTCGAGCCACGGCGTGTTCGAGCGCCCCGCGCTCCAGGCCGTCGCGAAGTGGAAGTACCAGCCGCAGACGAAGGACGGCAAGCCGGTGGAGGCGCAGTCCGAGACGGTGCTGCGCTTCGAGATGCCGAAGGGATGACGATGGCGCGCCGGGCATCTCTCGCGCTCCGCCGCCTCGCGCTCTGCGCGTGCCTGGCGCTGCTGTTCTTCGCCGGCGCGGCGGACGCGCAGAGCCGCAAGAAGGAAGTCGATCCGAAGACGCAGCCGCAGCAGGGCGCGCTCAGCAAGCGCGTCGGCGAGAAGCTCAGCGAGGCGAACGACCTGCTGCAGACCGATCAATACGACGCGGCGCTGAAGATCATCGACGAGCTCGCCGGACGCCGGAAGCTCGACCCGCTCGAGATCGCGCAGATCCACCGCTTCCGCGGCTACATCCTGCTCTCGAAGGGCGAGACGGAGAAGGTGCCGGCGGAGTTCCAGAAGTCGCTCGACCAGCACGCGCTAGACCCGCTCGCCGAGCAGCAGATGACGTACTCGCTGGCGCAGATCTACACGCAGCTCGGCAAGCACGACCAGGCGCTCGCGCTGATCAACACCTGGTTCGAGGGCGAGGAGGAGCCGCGACCCGACGCCTACTTCCTGAAGGCGACGATCCTCGTGCAGCAGGCGAACGCTCTGGAGGGGGATGCCGCGACGAAGAAGTGGAAGGAGGCGCTGCCGCCGGCGAAGGCAGCGGTGGACAAGGACCCGAAGCCGCGCGAGAGCTGGGTGCAGATGCTCGTCGCGATCTACAGCAACCTCCAGGACTATCCGAACGTCGCGGACACCTTGCAGCGGCTGATCAGCATGTCGCCGCAGAAGAAGCAGTACTGGACGCAGCTCGCGGCGGTGCAGAACCTGATCGAGCGCGAAGCCGGCGCGCTCGCCACCCTCCAGCTCGCGCACACCGCGGGCCTGCTGACCGACGACCGCGAGTACCGCCAGCTCGCGCGCCTGCTGTTCCTGCGCGAGATGCCCTACTGGTGCGCGAAGGTCATCGACGAAGGCATCAAGGGCAGTCAGGTGAAGGCCGACGCCGACGCCTACAAGCTGATGTCGAACTGCCTGCTCGCTTCGCGCGAGATGGACCTGGCGCTCGAGCCGCTGGAGAAGGCGGGTGAGCTCGCACCCGACGGCGAGATGTACACCTTGCTAGGCCAGATGCACCTCCAGCGCGACCGCTTCCAGCCGGCGCTCGAGGCGCTCAACAAGGCGCTGGCCAAGGCGAAGCCCGACCAGCGCGGACAGATCGATCTGCTGATCGGTGTCGCGCAGCTCGGCCAGAACAACTTCGACGCGGCCGAGCGCGCCTTCAACGCCGCCTCGGCCGACAAGAAGGTGCACGCCGCCGCCGCGAGCTACCTGAAGTTCCTGAACGACCAGCGCCAGCGGAAGCAGATGGAAGAGATGCTGAAGGCGCAGGCCGCGGAGCTCGAGGGCGAGGCGAAGAGCGGCTCGCTCTAGCGCGGCCGGGCGGCGCGCTCTAGCGGAAGATCGAGAAGAAGCCGCCGCGGCGCTGGAGCTTCTCGCGCCGATCCTCCATGCGCGCATACATGGCGCGGCGGCGCGCGTCGAGGCGCTTGCGCATCACGTCGGGCTCGACCTTGTCCGCGCGCTGCGCGTCGCGGTACTTGCAGAACGCGTCGTAGGCGTCGATCTCGGGCCGCAGCTCCTGGACGACGAGCTCGACCATGATCGCGTCGTCGAGGAAGCCGAGCACCGGAATCTGGTCGGGCACGAGATCGGCCGGCTCGGCGAAGTAGGCGAGCGCCTGGAGCACGCGCTTGCGATGCGAGCCGCCGAGATTCCACTCCTTGTCCTCGAGCATGCGCGTCAGGCAGTCGAGCGCCTGGATGCGCTCGGTCACGAAGTCCGGGAGCTTCCGATCGCTCATCTCGCGCGCCGCTCTGCGAGCGAGATGCAGGATGGTCGCCTCGTCGCGCTCCTTCGCCTTCTCCTTCGCCTTGCGGAAGGCGCCGCGGAAGTAGTCGAGATCGGCGTCGGAGAGCTCGAAGGTGATCTTGATCGACATCGGGGCTCCTTCAGGGGCCACACTCTAACCCGGCGGAGCTACTCTGCGGCGATCCAAACCTCAGGAGGCGAGCCATGGCCGAGTTCCAGATGACGATCGATGGCAAGGCGGTGTCGAGCCGCGAGAGCTTCGGGGTGATCGACCCGTCGCGGGGCAGCGCCTTCGCGCAGGCCCCCGAGTGCACGCGCGCGCAGCTCGACGCGGCCATGGATTCGGCCGCCACGGCGTACCGCCCCTGGTCGCGCGACGAGGCCCGCCGGCGCCAGGTCCTGCGCGAGTGCGCGGCCGCGCTGCGAGGGCGCGCCGAGGAGCTCGGCCGCGTGCTGACGCAGGAGCAGGGCAAGCCGCTCGCCAAGGGCATCGGCGAGATCCACGGCGCCGCCTTCTGGTTCGACTACACCGCCAGCCTCGAGATCCCGGTCGAGGTCGTGCAGGACGACGCCAGCAAGCGCGTCGAGGTGCGGCGGCGTCCCCTCGGTGTCGTCGGCGCCATCACGCCGTGGAACTTCCCGGTGATCCTCGCCTCGTGGAAGATCGCGCCCGCGCTGCTCGCCGGGAACACCGTCGTGATCAAGCCCTCGCCCTTCACGCCGCTCTCGACCCTCGCGCTCGGCGAGGTGCTGCGCGGCGTGCTGCCGCCGGGCGTCCTCAACGTGGTGTCGGGCGGCGACGCGCTCGGCGCGTGGGTGAGCACCCACCCGGCTGTGCGCAAGGTCTCCTTCACCGGCTCCGTCGAGACGGGCAAGAAGGTGGCGGCCGCCGCGGCGCCGGATCTGAAGCGCATCACGCTCGAGCTCGGCGGCAACGACCCCGCGATCATCCTGCCGGACGTCGACCCGAAGCAGATCGCCGAGCGCCTCTTCTGGGGCGCGTTCGAGAACTCGGGCCAGGTGTGCAGCGCCGTCAAGCGCGTGTACGTGCACGAGAGCAAGCAGAAGGCGCTGCTCGCGGAGCTCGCACAGCTCGCGAGCGCGGTGAAGATGGGACCCGGTCTCGAAGAGGGCGTGCAGCTCGGCCCGATCAACAACAAGCCGCAGTACGAGCGCGTGTGCGGGCTCGTCGCGGACGCGCTCGCGGCGGGCGCGAAGGCGGTGGCGGGCGGCAAGCCGGCCGGCCGCGACGGCTACTTCTTCCAGCCGACGATCCTCACCGACGTCGCCGAGGGCATGCGCATCGTCGACGAGGAGCAGTTCGGCCCGGCGCTGCCGGTGCTGACCTACCGCGACCTCGACGACGCGGTCGAGCGCGCGAACGCGACCATGTTCGGCCTCTCGGGCTCCGTGTGGTCCTCCGATCCGCAGCGCGCGGCGGAGGTGGCGTCGCGGCTCGAGTGCGGCACCGCGTGGGTGAACCAGCACCTCGACATCCTGCCGACGGCGCCCTTCGGCGGCGCGAAGTGGTCGGGCATCGGCGTCGAGAACGGCAAGTGGGGCCTGTACGGCTTCACGGAGACGCAGGTGATCGATATCGCGAAGGGGTAGCGCGCCGGCTCAATCCGCCACCCCGGTCGGCCGAAGCGCTTCCATCGCCCCCGATGGGAGGTGCTCGCGATGCGGGACGTCGTCACGCGGCTCGTCTCGATCCCGGCGCTCATCGCTGCGCTGTTCGGCGCGGCCTGCGCGAGCGGGCCCGGCAGCATCGAGGCGCCGTCCGAGACGGGCGCGATGCTCTACGGAAGCGTCGAGCTGCCCGCGGAGGTCCGCGACGAGATCCAGTGGTTGATCGTCTACAAGGTCGGCGAGGTCTACGCGCCGCCCTTCAAGTCGCCGATCAAGGCGCGCGTCTTCCCGAACGGCGACTTCTACATGGAGAACGTCTCGCCGGGGCAGTACTTCGTACACGACGTGGTGGCGAACTTCGAGGGCTTCTACCTCTACCCGCCGAGCATGAGCGACGCGAAAGACGTCGCGTTGAAGCACGCCGTCGACGTCGCGCCCGGCAGCGTCACGTACCTCGGCCGCTACCGCATCCACCAGTGGAAGCCCGGCGTGCAGAGCAAGCTGAGCCCGCAGGTGGGCTCCGTGCGCTTCCTGTCGAATCCGCCCGGGGCGGGATCGTCGCCGCTGCCGAACTTCATGAACCAGCAGAGCGCACTGGCGCCGGGCGCGGGAATGTTCTCGCTCGAGTTCACGCGGTCGAAGAAGGACGAGCAGCGCGTGCTGCGAGCGATCCTCGGCGAGGTGAAGGGCACGGGCTGGGACGCGCGGGTCGAGAAGAAGCTCGCGACCTTGCGCTGAGCGCGCTCACTCCGTTCGGATCTCCCCGGTGCCGCGCGCGGCGCCCGCGGCCAGGTGCTGGAGCAGCTCGGCCTGGACGAGGCGGCGTCCCGGCGCGAGGCGGTGCGAGAGGCCGTTCAACAGGATCAAGGTCCGCCCGACCAGCGCGAAGTCCTCCGGGATCCGGCGCAGGCGCGTCTCGCGCACGATCTCGAAGAAGCCAGCCTCCGTGTCGCTGTCGCCGATCGTCATCAGCAGCAGCGAGCGCAGGGCCTCGGGGCGCATCGACGCGATGTCGAAGCCGAGCTTCTCCGCCGCGGCATACGCGGCGCGCGAGTCGCCGATCATGGACGAAACCATCATGGTCGCGACGTCGTTCGCGAAGCCCGGCGGCAGCTCCTTGCACAGGCCGAAGTCGAGCAGCCCGATGCGGCCGTCCGGCAGCACGAGGAGATTCCCGGGGTGCGGGTCGCCGTGGAAGAAGCCCTGCTCGAAGATCATCGCG